>DASWDJ010000183.1:0-2982 GCA_036395295.1 Gaiellaceae bacterium
CCGGCGAGCTCCTCGTCGGAGAGCGCTTCGAACTCGGGCTCGAGCGAGGTGATGTAGGCGGCCTGGTCGGCGAGCCGCTTCATGCGGCGGCCCTCGCCGACGCGGAGGATCTTCTCGAAGGAGCCGAGCTGCTGAGCCATCGTGAGACCTAGGGTAGCGGCTCGCGCGTTAGGCTCTGATCAGCCCGGGGTTCACTCTTTCGCAACAAAGGTGGCGTACTTTCCAGCCGTGTTCCGAGGACTCATGATCGCCGCACTCGCGACGCTCGCCGCCGCCGTACCCTCGGCTGCCGCTGCCGACCGGGGGGCGCCTCGAATTCTCTACGTCGGGGACTGGTCGGGGCACTGGGCCCTGTACGCCGCGGATCCGGCCGGTCGCGAACCCCCTGCGCAGATCACGTTCGGCGGCGATGTCGTCAGGCTGGTTCCATCGCCCGACGGCCGGCGCATCGCGTTCTTCGACAACGCCGCTCGCTGCATGCTGGTGGTCGCAAGGCCCGATGGGAGCGGCCGGCAGACTCTGGATCGGGCACCCTCGACCTGCAGGTGGCGGCCCTACAACCTCTCCTGGTCGCCGAACTCGGAGCAGCTGCTCTATAGCTTCGGCAGGACCGTCTTCGTGATCGGTGCAGACGGAAAGCGAAGACGGCGCATAGCGACCGGCCATTCACCCGCGTGGTCACCGGACGGCCGCTCGATCGCGTTCGTGGGCGCCGTGGCCAACAACTACCCAACGGTCTACGTCAGCGCCGAGGGAAAGCGGCGCGCAGTCTTCTCCGACGCCGAGGAATTTGCCTGGTCGCCCGACGGCAAGTGGATCGCCGTCGCGCGTCCCCTCAGGACCGGTCGCGTGGACGAGGTCGACCTGGTGCGGCCGGACGGAAGCGGACGCCGGAAGGTGTCGAACAGCTACGGCTCGAGGCTCGCGTGGTCGCACGACGGGCGGTTCCTCGCGTTTCACAGTGGCAGCGCAGTCGAGGTCGTCGACGTGGCGACCGGCAACAGCCGGCTAGTCGGATCAGCAGAACTCTTCGGGTATGCCTGGTCTCCGAAGGGTCACCTGCTCGCGTTCGACTCCGAGGAAGGTCTCGAGCTTCTCGATGCGGCGAACGGAACCACCAGGCGCTTGAGCTCCGATCGGAGCACAGAGTCAACATGGTCCTCGGATGGACGGTCGATCGCATACGTCGTCGGCCTGCAGCTTCCCGACTACCGGAGCGGAGATCTCAAGATCGCCGACCTCTCGGGGTCGGTCCGAACCGTAGTCCGCGCGAGCGGCGAGGCTGGCGGCCAGATCTATCTCTACGCATGGATCCGGCCGCGCGGACCGCTTCATTACCGACCTCCCGAGCCCCGCTCCGCGGCGACCGTGTCGGGCCAGGAGCTGGTGTCACCGTGGAAGATCGAACGGCTCGCTACGGACGGGGGGCGGATCGCCTATGTCAGTTGCGGCCACATCTTCGTCTGGACGCCGGCGACCGGCGACGTGCGCCAGGCGGAGCCTGCCGCGAGCCTCGAACCTTTCTGCAAGGAGCCGAACAACAACGCGGCGTACGAGCCGTTCGAGATCTACGACCTGGCGCTCGCCGGCGATCGCCTCGCGTTCGGAACTCGGACCGGGAACTCGGTTCAGAGCTTCTCGCTGTACCAGGAGGCGCTGGAGCCGGCGCCGACGGCTCGCGTGGCCATGCGTGCCGGGGGCCTCGCAGGTTGTGGCGTCACGAACGGTGGACTCGGGGAGCTGACCGGAGCCGGGGATCTGCTCGTCTTTAGCCGGTGGCGAGAGGTCGACCTGAAGCCTCGGGGCTGCAGCGTGAGGACCACGAGTCAGGAGATCTACCGCCTGGATCCGGCCGGGTGCCCGTGCCCGCAACTCGAGTCGTCGCCCGGACCCCTGGTTCCGGCCGACGTCGACGAGGGGCGGATCGTGGCGTTCGGCGACAACCAGACGTTGCTGCTCGACCGAACGGGTGCCCGGATTCTGTCGATCCCGGTATCCGTGGCCTCGGCTCAGCTTGCGGGCTCCGACCTCGTTGCGGTCCGCCGTGGTGCGCTCCTCCACTACGACGCTCGTACCGGAGCGTTGATCCATATGTGGGCCTTGCCGGACGTCCCCACCAGCGGCCCGTGCGGCAGTCCTCATCCGTGGACGTGCACCGCCTCATTGGTGCTCCTCGATGCGCGCGGAGGGTTCGCCTCATACGCGGTGGCAGGTCAGGTCCATGTCATCCGACTCGCCGATGGACACGACGCCACCGTCGGAGCCGGCACGACGGCCCGATTCTTCACGGGCGGCCTCGCGTATGCGGACGGTTCACGGATCCACGTCGTGTCCTTCGAGAGCCTCGCGCTCGGCTAGAGCGGATCGACTCGCACTTCCCACACCGTGCCATCGAGTCGCGCGGCACGAATCACCGACGGACCGTCGGCGAGCTGCTCGAGCTCCGGCAGCGTCCCGAACGAGCGGTTTCCGTCGACCACCAGGGTGCGCTCGTCGCCTCGGACGACGAGCTCGATCTCGTCTCCGCCCGGCTCCGGAAGCTCGATCACGCGCAGGCCGTGCGCCGCTACAGCCCACTGCGTGTTGCCGCGGCGGATCGCCGTCGCCCGGTACGGCGGCTTGACCTCCCCTTCGATGGCTTCTGCCAGTGCGCTGAGGTCGCCGTCGCCCTCCTCCACCAGGAGCGAGCGGTCTTCGAGTCCGACGAAGCGGGCGGCCGAGCCCTCCACGTCCGGTGCCTCGACCGCGACGACCGCGTCGTACTGGCGCTGGCGCGGGACGCCGTGGATTCCCGTCTCTGGAATGACGCCGGTGAACAGCGGCCGGGTCGACGGCTCGACGAGGCCGCCCTCCTCGGCAAGCCGCTGGTGGAGCGGCTTGCGCCGGAAGAGTCCCACTATCCCGAGGGCTCTATGAGACCGTAGCCGCCGTCTTTCCGGCGGTAGATGACGTTGACCTCCCCGGACTCGTCACTGCGGAAGA
>DASWDJ010000184.1:0-29087 GCA_036395295.1 Gaiellaceae bacterium
GCAGGGGCAGGAGCGGGCGATTCGGCGCCGGATGGAGCCTGAGCCTCTGCGGCAGCCTCCGCAGTCGCGGGCTCGGGCGGAGCCTCGGCCGGCGCTCCGGCCTCGCCGCCGATGACGGCCAGCTTCGTCCCGACCTCCACCGTCTCACCTTCCGGAACGAGGATCTGGGTCACGATGCCGCTGCCCGGGCTCGGCACCTCGGTGTCGACCTTGTCGGTCGAGATCTCGAGCAGCGGCTCGTCGGCCTCGATCTGCTCGCCCTCCTGCTTCAGCCACTTCGTGATCGTGCCCTCCGAGACGGAGACGCCCATCTGGGGCATGACGACGTCGACGGCTTCAGTCGTGGCCATAGGAACTAATACTCAGCGAGCTCACGCAGTCCTTTGGCTACGTCTGCGACCTGCGGGATGAAGGCCTTCTCGAGCGGAGGCGAGAAGGGAACCGGCGAGTCGGGTGCCGCGATTCGCATGATCGGGGCATCGAGGTGCTCGAACGCCTCCTCCGCGATCGTCGCCGCGATCTCGCCGCCGAAACCACCCCTCCGCGTGTCCTCGTGGAGGACGAGCACCTTCGAGGTCTTCTGGGCGCTCTCGAGCACAGCCTGCTTGTCCCAGGGGACGATTGTGCGGAGGTCGAGGATCTCGACGGAGATCCCGTCGGCTTCGAGCTCCTTCGCCGCGTCCGCGGCCGTGTACACCATCGCGCCCCAGGTGACGACAGTGACGTCATCGCCTTCGCGGTGGATACGCGCCTTCCCGAAGGGGACGGTGAAGCGCTCCTCGGGCACGTCGGCCTTGATGCGGCGATAGAGGTGCTTGTGCTCGAAGTAGAGGACCGGGTTCGGATCCTCGATCGCCGTCACGAGGAGGCCCTTGGCATCCTCGGGCGTCGCCGGGCACACGACCTTCAGGCCCGGAATGTGCGCGAACGAGCTCTCCGGGTTCTGCGAGTGGAACGGGCCGCCCGAGAAGCCGCCGCCCGAGGGCAGGCGGACGACGATTGGCACCGGAGTACCGGCGCGGTAGCGCTGTTTCGCGGCCACGGTGACGAGATGATCCCAGGCGCAGGAGATGAAGTCCGCGAACTGCATCTCGGCGACCGGACGCATGCCCATGATCGCCGCACCCGTGCAACCGGCGACGATCGCGGTCTCCGAGAGCGGCGCATCGATCACGCGCCAGGCGCCGAACTCCTCCTGGAAGCCGAGCGTGACCTTGAAGGCGCCGCCGTAGACACCGACGTCCTCGCCGATCACGAAGACCCGCTTGTCGCGGCGCATCTCGCCACGGAGGCCGTCCGAGATCGCCTGCAAATAAGTCATTTCAGCCATGGCTATTTGTGGTGGGGGGTGTCGAGGTCTTCAGGCGTCGCGAAGACACCCTCGGTCAGCGACCCCGGATCGGGCAGCGGCGACTCGTCCGCGCGGTTCATCGCGTCGCTCAGGAGCTTCTTGACGCTGGCGCCGATCTCTTCCTCCTCCTCGTCGGTGAGCTCGGCGTTCTCGCGTAGCCAGCTGCGGAAGCGCTCGATCGGATCGCGCTTCGCCCACTCTTCGAACATCTCCTTCGGCACGTAAAAAGCGTCGTCATGAACCGCGTGGCCCTCCATGCGCAGGGTCAGCGACTCGATCAGGGTCGGGCCTCCGCCCTCGCGCGCCTTCTCGATCGCGCGCTTCGTCTCGCGGTACACAGCCAGGACATCGGTCCCGTCGACGACGACGCCCTCGAACCCGTACGCCTGCGCGCGATCGGCGAGCGTCTCGCACGCATACTCGAGGTGAGTAGGCGTCGAGTACGCCCACTGGTTGTTGTCACAAATGAAAACAACGGGAAGGCGCCGCACGCCGGCGAAGTTCATGCCCTCGTGCGTATCGCCGCGCGCTGAGGCGCCCTCGCCAAACCAGCCGACGGCGACCCGTCTCTCCTCTCGGATGCGGAAGGCGAGTGCGCAGCCGACGGCGACGGGCAGCATCGCGGGCAGGTGGCTGACCATGGCGATGAGTCCGAGGTTGGCGTCGGCCATGTGCACGTTGCCGTCGCGACCGCGTGTCGGGCCGTCCACGCGGCCCATGTACTGGGCGAAGATCCGCCAGGGCTCGACGCCCCGCGTGACGTGGACGCCCATGTCGCGGTGGAGCGGCGTGCCGACGTCGTTCGGCCCCATGGCGCTCGCAACTCCGACTGCGGAGGCTTCGTTCCCGCGCCCGGTGTAGAAGGAGCCGGGGATCTTCCCCTGCTTGTAGAGGATGTGGCCGCGCTCCTCGATCCCGCGTGTGACGAGCATGTAGCGGTAGATCGTGAGCAGGTCCTCGCGGTCGAGCCCCGCCTCTCGCACCTCGCTCAGCGAGCCGACGGGCTCGGCTTCTCGGGCGATCGCCATACGACTCGAACTCTAACTATTGTCCCGGGCGTGACCTTCGATTACGACCGGTTCCTGGTCGACCAGCTCGTGCGGCCGATCGCGAACCTCTATCGCGTGACTCCGCTCGCTACCGGCGAGACGCCCGCCGGCCCGCCGATTGCGTTCGTCAGGCAGAAGAAGCTGGCCATCAAGGAGGACATCCGCTTCTACGGCGACGAGGGGGAGACCGAGGAGCTCTTCCGGATCAAAGCGCGCTCGATGCTCGACATGGGCGGCGCACGGTACGACGTCTTCGCGGGCGAGGACAAGATCGGCCAGCTCTGGCACAAGTTCGGCGAGTCCCTGATCCGCACGACCTGGCACGTGAGCGGCCCGATGGAAGAAGAGGTCGCTCTCGCGCGCGAGCGCTCGACCGCCGGCGCGGTTGCCCGGCGTCTCGTCGACTTCGTTCCCTACGTCGGCGGGTACATCCCGATCCCGTACAACTTCGAGATCCTGCGTGACGGTGAGGTCGTCGGCGGCATGGACCGCAAGTTCAAGGTGCGCGACCAGTACGTGCTCGATCTTTCGGGCGACCGCGAGAAGAAGCTCGACCGACGGCTGGCAATTGCCCTCGCCGTCGGCCTCGACACGCTCCAGAACCGCTAGTCAAACCCGCCGCTTCCGCCGCCAACGTCTCCACCCCATCCAGCCCCTCCGAGATCGCCGGCCGCATAGCCTCCGAGCACAGCCTCCCGGATCCGCCAACGCCGCCAGCCGGAAAGCGGCCGAACCTGAATCGCGGCAAGCGGATCCGCCCACCTGATCTCCTCCGCGAGCTGCCTCGCTTCTTGCTCATTGGCGACGCCGACAGTGATGCGCCGCAATCCGTCGATGAGAAGCGGGCGCCCTTTCGCCCGTAGGTCGTTCTCGACCCTCCGTGCGGCCTTGCGCGTCTGCGCCTTGACGCGGACCTCCCAGCCGAGGTCGCCGACGGCAATCCACTCTGGGTCCAGTGGAGTCTCCATCGGCTCGATGGGCAGTTCGGGGTCCTGCCATTGCTCCCCGCCTGGATTCCATCGGGTGAGCGTCGTCTGAACCGTCACCCCCTCTCTCGCAGCGATGGAGGCAAGAGCTTGCTCGGCGGAACGCATCTCGGCCTCGGTGAACGCATAGATCATGATCTCGTCGTGTCCACGCGCGTGTACGTCGACCTCGGGCGGCGTGGTTGCGCGCATCTGGTCGATGACCGCGGACAAGGCGTCTCGGCGATCGAGAACCTTGGCGACGATTCGCCATTCCTCGTAGGTCGCGCTCATTGGTCGCATTCTGCGCGGACTAGAGTCCCAGTCGTGGGCAAGGCCTCCGACTGGCTCCGCGAGGAGCGCCGCAAGACGCTCGGCGACTGGGTCTCGTTCTGCCTCGCCTGTGGCTTCGCCCAGCGCTACTTCGACGAGTCGGAGGGCGAGCTGCCGGCGGCTTGTCCGCAGTGCGGCGGCGAGATGCGCTCCCGGTGCCCGGCCTGCGACGCGCGCTTCAGCTCGGTCTTCGCAGTCGAGTGCGAGGCTTGTGGGGCGGAACTCCGCCCGCCGACGGCATACGGCGGTCCCATTCGCAAGCCGGGACGCTGACAGGCGCGGGGTCAGACCCCGATGAGAGCTGTTGCAAAGTCGTGCCCGTTCGGCACCCCTGGACGCGATCAGGCTCTGATCTCTGAGAAGCGGATCAGCGTGATCGTCTCGTTCGACGAGACTTCGCGGTTGTAGAGCTGCCCGAGGAAGGTGGCGAGCTCCTCAGGACGCCGTATCTCCGGATTGTCGTGCTCGATGTCGCGCGGGGAGAGCTCGCCGAGGGTCTTCACCTCGACCTTGTCGATGACCGCGTCGAAGACCTTGTCCCGGGGGCCGTAGCGCGCGCCGACGAGCACTTGCACGACCATTCCCTTCTTGTACTTACGGGACTTGTCTCCGAGCCGAATGGTCGCCGTCTTGCGGCGGCTGCGGAGCTGGTCGGCCACGATTGGTGAATAGAAGTTGAGCGCGTACATAGCGACTTCAGCGGGACGGAGCGCGAGGCGCGGCCATCATAAGCTGTGGTCGTGGATGAAAGCCAGCGCCTTTTCCGCCATCCCGCGCTCGCCACCGTACGCGAGCAGTCGGGGAGCCTCCTCGAGCGGAAGCCAGCGCGCCTCGTCGACCTCGATCCGCTGCTCCGGCGCGATGTCACCGAGCCGGCCTCGCCGGTAACGGAAGAGGTAGAAGCTCACGACCTTGAAGATGCGCTCGCCGGCCCACGTGTAGACGTAGCGGACGTCGCCGAGCTTCGTCACGAGGCGGGCCTCGACGCCGGTCTCCTCCTCGACTTCGCGCAACGCCGCTTCGTCCGGCTTCTCGCCGGGGCCGATGTTCCCCTTCGGGAGCGCCCAGAGGCCCGGCTTCCTCCCCGCCGGCCGGATCGCGGCGAGCATCCAGCGGCCGCGAAGGCGGCGGACGACCACGCCCCCTGCCGAGAACTCCCTCCGCATCGGCTCACGCTACCACGGAGAAACTCGCACAAACTCTGAGCAAGGCTCACCGAAACCTAGGCTCTCCTATGTTCCCAACGCCGCTTGCACAGCGGAGAACCGGACGGTTAGAATGCCCTGGCACTCGGATACACTGAGTGCCAACAGGTGTCACAAAGTCACAACCAGGAGGTCGTGGATGAATTTGCAGCCGCTGGGCGACCGACTCATCGTCGAGACCCTCGAGGAAGAGGAGACGACATCGAGCGGGATCGTCCTGCCAGACACGGCGAAGGAGAAGCCACAGCGTGGCCGTGTGCTCGCTGTCGGCCCGGGTGCTCGCAACGATCGAGGCGAGATTGTCCCGATGGAAGTCGCCGAGGGCGACGAGATCATCTTTTCGAAGTACGGCGGCACCGAGATCAAGCTCGGGGCCGACGAAGTTCTCATCCTGCGCGAGTCGGACGTGCTCGCAAAGGTCACCGGCAAGCGCGCCAAGGCGAGCAAGAAGAGGGAGCTCGCAGGCGCGAGTGCCTGACACCAACCAACGAGAGACGGAGGAATAGCGAATGGCTCACAAGGAGCTGAAGTTCGACGAGGACGCGCGGCGCTCGCTTGAGCGTGGCGTGAACATCCTCGCCGACGCGGTCAAGGTCACCCTTGGCCCGAAGGGTCGGTACGTCGTGCTCGACAAGAAGTTCGGCGCCCCGACGATCACGAATGACGGGGTCACGATCGCGCGTGAGATCGAGGTCGAAGACCCCTTCGAGAACCAGGGCGCGCAGCTCGTCCGCGAGGTCGCCACGTCGACGAACGACGTCGCCGGCGACGGGACGACGACCGCCACGGTGCTCGCTCAGGCGATCGTCCGTGAAGGGCTCAAGAACGTCGCGGCCGGTGCCAACCCGATGGGTCTCAAGCGCGGCATCGAGCAGGCTGTCGACTGGGTCGTCGAGGATCTGAAGAAGCAGTCGAAGGAGATCTCGGGCAAGGAGGACATCGCCCGGGTCGCGACGATCTCGGCGCGTGAGCGTGAGATCGGCGACGTCATCGCCGACGCAATCGACAAGGTCGGTAAGGACGGCGTCGTCAACGTCGAGGAGGGCCAGACCTTCGGGCTCGAGCTCGAGTTCACCGAGGGCATGCAGTTCGACAAGGGCTACCTCTCGCCGTACATGATCACCGACGCCGAGCGCATGGAGGCCGTGCTCGACGACCCGTACATCCTCGTCGCGAACCAGAAGATCGGCGCGGTCAAGGATCTCCTCCCCGTTCTGGAGCAGGTCATCCAGTCCGGTAAGCCGCTCCTGATCGTGGCCGAGGACGTCGAGGGTGAGGCGCTGGCGACGATCGTCGTCAACAAGCTCCGCGGCACCTTCACCGCCGTCGCGGTCAAGGCCCCGGGCTTCGGCGACCGCCGCAAGCGGATGCTCGAGGACATCGGGATCCTCACCGGTGCCGAAGTGATCACCGAGGAGATGGGCCTCAAGCTCGAGAACACGAAGCTCTCGCAGCTCGGCCGGGCCCGCCGGATCGTCATCGACAAGGACTCGACGACGATCATCGACGGTGCGGGCGACAAGGACGCGATCAAGGCTCGCATCAAGCAGCTGAAGGCCGAGATCGAGACTACGGACTCCGACTTCGACCGGGAGAAGCTTCAGGAGCGTCTTGCGAAGCTCGCCGGCGGCGTCGCGGTGATCAAGGTCGGAGCCGCGACCGAGACCGAGATGAAGGAGAAGAAGCATCGCGTCGAGGACGCGCTGCAGGCCACGCGGGCCGCCCTCGAGGAGGGCATCGTCCCCGGTGGCGGTGTTGCGCTCCTGAACACGGTCAAGTCGATCATGCTCGACGAACTCGAGGGCGACGAGCGAACGGGCGCCAACATCGTGACGCGTGCGCTCGAGGAGCCGATCCGGCAGCTCGCCGACAACGCGGGCCTCGAAGGCTCGGTCGTCGTCGACAAGATCCGAAACGGCACCAAGGGCCACGGATTGAACGTCGAGACGGGTCAGCACGAGGATCTCGTCAAGGCCGGGATCATCGATCCGACGATGGTCACGCGCTCTGCGCTTCAGAACGCCGCTTCGATCGCGAAGAACATCCTCACGACCGAGGCGATCGTGGCCGAGCCGCCGGAGAAGCAGCCGGCGGCGCCCGCGGGCATGCCTGATATGGGCGGCATGATGTAGCGCGACGGGGCCGCTTCCGCGGCCCCTCGCTTCACGGGGGAACCCCTGGTTCCCCCGTGAGCCCCCTCTCTATGAAGGAGGGCCGTCGGTCAAGCGGCGGCTTGTTCATGTGCATCGCCCGGTCATGGTGGTTGCAGGGACTGGGGCTTGTGAGCGTGGCTCATCTCTCTATCGCCTCCTCGCGGGAGGATCAGGTGTGATGGGAGGCTCGCTCCGGTAGCGCATCTCCTTGGGGACTGTCAAGCGGCCAGGGGGCACGTGGCGCCTGCCGGAGCGAAGGGTCGATTGCGGCTCAGCATGTGCCAGATCGCCTCGGCGAGCCGGCGGGCGAGGTCGACCTGGGCGACCTTGGCGCCGCGCTGCTTGCCGAGCCGGGCCTTCGTGCGCTCGTAGCGCTCCCGATAGACGGGGTGGCGGCAGGCGCCAGTCGCGGCCTCGACCAGCGCCCAGCGCAGGTACTTGGGGCCCTGCTTGGCGAGCGGGCCGCGCCGGTCCGAGTCGCCGGACTGGTAGACGCGCGGGCAAAGACCGCTGTAGCCGACGAGCCTGCGCGGGGTCGGGAAGCGGGCGATGTCGCCGATCTCGGCGGCGATCGTGTAGGCGAGCACCCAGGCGATCCCGGGCACGCTTCTCAGCAGCGGCACGTAGCGGTGCTCGGCGCCAAGCCGCTGCAGCTCGCGCTCGCAGGCGTCGATCTCGCGCTCGAGCTCGTCGATCAGATAGAGGCTCGCCTCGACGCTCCCGGCCCAGGGCTCGGGGAGCTGGAGCCGGGCGAGCAGCTTTCGCCCGGAGGCTCCGAAGAGGTCGGAGACCGGGCACGGCCTCCCGTGGGCGAGCAGGACGGCGTGCACGCGCTGCTTGAGGCTCGTGCGGTGGCGGACGAGGTGCAGGCGAAAGCGGGCCCGCTCCCGCTCGGCGCGGACGGCGGGGTCGGGCAGCCAGATCGCCGGTACGAGCTCGCGGCGCGAGAGCTCGGCCAGCACCCAGGCGTCGATGCGGTCGGTCTTACAGGCCAGCGGCGCCAGGCCCTTGATCTTGACGGCGTCCGCGATCTCGACCTCCCAGCCCTGGAGCTCGAGTTGGTCGTGCACGAAGCGCGCCCCGTTCATCGACTCGATTGCGGCCCTGATCGGGACACCGAAGCGGCCGAGCCGGAGCGCGAGCGTGCGCAGCCCGTCGGCATCAGGCCGAGCCGCCTTCGCCTCGACCGTCGCCCCGGCCTGGTCGAGCAGATGGACGTCGAGACGCTTGCGGCTGAGATCCAATCCGGCGTACAACATATGAGGGGCCTCCCTTCGTCTCTTCGAGGACAAGCGGAGCATGACTCCGCGGGAGGCCCTCCTTCATCGCATTCCTTGCGGGCGGCTGCTTGGGACTCTCGTTTCATGAGCCGCCCGTTGGAGTGGTGGTTCGGAGGTTTCTTTTCGTAGTGAGCCTCCCGCCGGGCCAAGCCCGGCTCCGGCGGCGAAGGGCGCTGGTCTCCGAGAGCGTTCTCCGAAGTCGTTCACTCGGTTGAGGGATTAGGGGGCTTTCTGCGGCGCCCGATATCGCAAGTACCCACCTCCCCCCTCGTGCGGGTCTGGGTTTATCTCCGAACCGCATTCGAGACAAAAGGCCGGCGCTGAGCCGGCCTTTTGCTGTCGCGCTCGAATCGCTGCGGGCCTAGAAGGTGTAGCGCTCTTCTTTCCGGTAGTCGGCTTCGTTGTGGTAGCCGAGGCGCTCCCAGAAGCCTGGTTGGTCTTGTGAGAGCAGCTCCAGGCTTCGCAGCCACTTGGCGCTCTTCCAGAAATAGCGGCTGGGCACGACCAGGCGGAGCGGCCAGCCGTGCTCTGGGTCCAGCGGCTCGCCGTCGGCCTCGTAGGCCACCATCGCGCTCTCGTCCTCGAGCGCTTCCAGGGGCATGTTCGCGGTGTAGCCCTGCTCGGCGTGCGCGACGACGTAGCTCGCGCTCGGCTTCGGGCGGCAGAGCTTGGCGAGCTCGGCCCAGCGCACTCCGCGGAATCTGGTGTCGAACCGGCTCCAGCGTGTGACGCAGTGGATGTCGACCGTGATCTCGGAGCTCGGCAGCGCTTTGAGCTCCTCCCAGCTCAGGGTCAGCGGCTCTTCGACCTCGCCGAAGAGCCTGAAATCCCAGGTCGCGAGGTCGGTCTCCGGGACGCTGCCCGCATGGAGAACGGGCCATTTCTCGGTCAGGTACTGGCCCGGCGGCAGCCGGGCGGAGTCGTAGCCCGCGTCTCGCACCTTCTGCTCGGCCTTGGACCTGAACACGATTCCTAGACTATTGAGCGTGGGAGCCGTTACGAGCAGAGTCGCCGCCCGGCCACGGGAGTTCGTGCGCGTTGCCGGCCCCGACGCCGAGGACTTTCTCCAGCGGATGCTCTCGAACGACGTCTCGGCCGCTCCGTGCGAGGCGCTGCTCTTGACGCCGAAGGCGCGCGTGATCGCTCCGGTCGTGGTCGTGCGCAGAGAGCCGGACGACTTTCTGCTCCTGACCGAGCCGGGGCTCGGCGAGGCCGTCCGCTCGACCCTGCTGCGAGCGCGCTTCGCGGCCAAGGTCGAGATCGAGCCCGAGGAGCATCGCTCGGTCGTCGTCCTTGGGCCGAACGGTGACGGGATCCCGAATGCCGACTACGGCGAGCCCGCCGCGGAGCTCCTGGACACTGATCTCGAACCGACGCTTGCCGCTGACGACCTCGAGCGCCTACGAATCGAGGCCGGGAGGCCGATCTGGGGCAAGGAGATCGACGATTCGATCCTCCCCGCCGAGGCCGGCCTCGACGGGACGCACGTCTCGTTCACCAAGGGCTGCTACCCGGGTCAGGAGCCGATCGCCAGGCTCCGGCACCGGGGGAAGGTCAACCGGCGGCTGCGCGTGCTCGAGGTCGAGTCGGCAGAGCCGGGCGACGAGCTCCGCTACGAGGGGAAGACGGTGGGCCGGGTGACCAGCGCCGTCGACGGGCGCGCGCTTGCGTTCGTACGGGTGGAAGTTCCTGACAGCGCCAGGATGGAGGTGGGAAGTGACAAGAAAACCGCTCGCCCTTTCAGTCCGTAGTAGAAACGAGATGCGACTCCTTCGACGTCTGCCGATCCTCGCAGCCGCCGTCTTCCTGCTCGTCGGGGCAGCTGCGTGCGGCGGCAACGGGGGCAACAACGAGAGCGAGGAAGGGACGACGACCACGATCGGAGGCGTCCAGACTGAGAGCCACGGGATGAAGGACGTCTCGGGCGAGACCGGCAAGGTCGAGATCGAGATGTACGACAACTACTTCGAGCCCACCATCCTCGAGGGCAAGCCCGGCCAGAAGGTGACGCTCGAGCTGAAGAACGAGGGCAAGGCCGCCCACACCCTCACGGTCTCGAAGCAGAGCGTCGACCAGGAAGTCCAGCCCGGCGACGAGGCCGAGGTCGACATCACGTTCCCTCAGAGCGGCGAGCTGACCTTCGTCTGCAGGTTCCACCAGAGCAGCGGGATGGTCGGCGCTCTCGAGGCCTCGTCGTAGCCCGAGCTTCGGGGCGACCCTCGCTACACTAGGGCCCCGCGCGCCCGTAGCTCAGGGGATAGAGCGCTGCCCTGCGGAGGCAGAGGCCGCAAGTTCGAATCTTGCCGGGCGCATCGGCAACTCAATCGCAGCGAGCCGTCGGTTAACGTCATTCAGACGTGTGAGAAACGCGTCCGGCCAAGCTCGGCCACCGCTTCCGGGGCGAGGTCGACCGCCGCCTCCCAGTGCAGTCGCTCGCTCCACATGGCGTCAGAGCGAAGAAGCGGGCCGAAATAGGTGCGAGCAACCATCCGAAGCAGAAGCGGGTCGTCACCCGTCCCACTCGCCGCGCCGTGGACGGCAAGGTTGAAGCTCTGAAAGCCCAAGTCCGCGTAGAGGTCGAGCGCGAGCGAGAGGCCGAGAGCGAGCTCGGCGACAAGAGCGTCGTCGAGCTCGGTTGGGAAAGCCGCGTCGAAGACGAAGGCACGCAGCTCCGCAGGTCCAATTGGCGCGAAGCTCGCCAACCACTCGACCCTGCCGACCGAACCGAGATAGCGCTCGCCCTGTCTCCGCTCCGATTCGACGTACTCGCGAATGCGTCCGGGAGCGGTCTCGGCCAAGAGCTTCTGCATCGTCGTTGGCACGGGACTCGCGCTTCCCTGGAGGTGCGGGTGGAAGAGCGAGCTTCCCGAAGGAGGGAGCTGGTTCGCGTTCACTGAAAGCCAGACCGCCGACGGGTCGTGCTCGAGCACGGCGCGCATGAACACGATCTGGGTCGTGATGTTGTCCGCGAGCAGCGCCGGGGAGATCTCCTCGAGTGGCAGCAGGTGTCGATGCGGCGAATAGACCGAAACGGAGCTCCATTTCGCGTACGGAACGAGGTTCGGGAAGAGCAAAGCCTCGCCTCGCCTGATCCGACCCTCGGGCCACACCTCGGGCGGAAAGCGCGGCGTCTGCTCCTCGACCTCCGGCGCGCAGAACGGACAGCCGGGACGACTCTGCCTCGCCAGCTCCTCGAGGTCGACGGGCGCGGGTGGCTGAAGGCTGCCGTGCGGGAGGAGTCGACAGCTGTGACCTAGCAGGGGATCCCAGCGGATCTCCACCGGTAGACGCTCACGCTCGAAGCTCCGGCGGGGGTCCAGGATTCTTGCCTCGAGTCGCTCACGACGGAACTCCACGTCGGCACTCCCCTGTCCGGATACCTGGGTCGGCCTGCACCGGCAGCTTAGAGCCGAGCTGGGCGTGCAGCCTGGTAGCGAGCCTCGCGAGATTCGGGTGCTACAACTGAATCGCGGACGAGCGCGGCCGCCGGGCGGGCGGTCTTCGGCGACCTGCTCACCGAAGCCGCGAGTCGCCGCTCTTCGAACGGCACGTTATGCGAACCGGCGTTCAGTGGTCCACGTTGATCGATCGATGCTGTAGATACGAATAGCGTGCCCGTACGGGTTGATCGCGTCCCGTTCGAAGTGCATTCCGATCTTCTCCATGATGCGACCGGACGCCTCGTTTTCCGATTGATAGCGTGCAGCGAGCCGGTCGAGCCCTATGCGCGTGAAAGCCTCGTCGCGAAGTGCTCGCGCACCCTCGGTCCCGTAGCCCTGACCCCACACTTATGGCTTGAGAAGCCAGCCGATCTCGACGTCGGCGGGATCGAATCCGGTCACCCCCGCGGGGACGAACTGGAGCACGACGTAGCCGATCCACTCCCCGCTGTCCTTGACGATCGCAGCCCTCGTGCCGAAACTGTGCCGCCTCCAGTGGGCAAGCTTGGCAGCGTGGTCTCGCTCTGTCTCCTCGCGAGTCCACGTCGTCCTCGAGCCGATGTAGCGCATCACGTCCGGGCTCCGATCAGCCGGAGCAACCCATCACTGTCAACTGTGCGCCAAGGTCGCAGCAGCAGCCGTTGCGTCTCGAGATTGTTCACTCGGCGGCGGCGGTCGCTCCGGCTCGCTCGAGGAACTCGAGCGTCGCGAGGGTGTCGAAATAGAACATCTGCGCACGCGCGAACTTCCCGTCGCGAATACCGTAGAGCCCGAGCACCTCGCCGTCGAAACGCTCCCGGCTCGGGCTCACCGCCCGTTGGCGCCAGAGCACGACCACCTCGTCCTCCGTGGCAGCGATTACCCGCGGACTCATCCGTCGCTCGCCATCGGTCGGCTGCAGTGGCTCCCATACCTCAGACCAACCCGGTCCCGGCCTGTCCTTGACGCCACCACGCGATGAGCCGCCGAACGGGAGCGACGGCGGCCAATGGAACTCCACATCTGTGTGGCTGAGCGCATGCAACGCCGCCTCGTCGCGGCTTTCCACCGCGCGGAACGCGGCGAGCACGATTTGGACGCTCGTCTGAACGTTGTCGTTGCCATGCATGTATCGACTCCTCCTCCCGCTAACCTGCGTTCGACGAACGAGCGAGATCATAGAAGTTTGATCTACTCTCAAGCACAGTTCCGAATAATGTTTCATCTAACCGTCCGATGAGCGACTACGATCGAATCGATAAGGTCATTCTCGACGCGCTGCAGGAGAATGCTCGGACCTCGTACAAGGAGCTGGCGGCGCTGACTGGGGTGGCGCCTTCCACCTGCCTCGAGCGTGTCCGCGGTCTACGCGCCCGCGGCGTGATCGCCGGGTTCCGTGCCGAGGTCAACCTCGCCAGGCTCGGACGAAAGCTCGAGGCGTTGATTTCGATCCGCTTTCGAATGCACGACCGCGAGCTCGTCGACACGTTCGTCGAGTACCTGCTCTCACTTCCAGAGACCGTAAGCCTCTTCAACGTCACCGGCGACGATGACTATTTGCTGCACGTTGCCGTCGTCGACGCCGAGCATCTACATGCCTTCGTGCTCGACAGGCTCGGCGTTCGATCCGAAGTCGAGCGGGTGCGCACGTCGATCGTCTACCAACACTTGCGGAAGCATCCAATCGCACCAGTCGACGACGGAAGGGCGGACAGCTCCTAGCACTGGGCGGACTGGGGGACGCACCAGGTCACGCCGTAGCACCTAATGCCCGTTCCGCGCATCGGCGTCCGACCCGAGCTGCGGCCTTGACCGCTCCCACCGGCGAGCGGCGAGTCGTCGCCGACATCGCCGGCTCGACGGCGACGGCCGAGCGCTTGGGGCCGGAGCGCTCGAAGTTCCTCCTCGATGAGGTCGTGCGGCTGATGCGCGAGTATAGTGGCGTGTCGTGTTCCAATCGCCTGCGGCACTTGTAGGCTGCAGTTGGCATGCGGCTCCCGTCAAAGTCCAAAGCGGGATGGCGGCATGCTTGGCGTCATTCGCCTCGCCATGGACAAGGGGCAAATCCGTGACGCGTGGACTCATGTTTTCCACCGCCCTGCTGGTCACAATGCTCGCGTTCCTGATCCACCTAGGCGTTGGTCAGGCGCTTGCCAGTCACGTCAGTTGCGGCGCCACGATCACAGAGGATACGACGCTCGACACCGATCTGATCGACTGTCCGGGCGACGGACTCAGTATTGGTGCCGACAACATTACACTCGACCTGAACGGCCATACGATCGACGGCGATGATGTCGGCCTTTTTGATCAGGGAGTCGGAAACGGAGGCTTCGTCGGTACGGATGGTTACGACAACGCCACGATTCAGGGAGGCTCAGTCCGGGATTTCGACATCGGCGTATTCATGCACGAGGGAACAAACGAGAACGTCGTACGAGCGGTTACGACTTCGAGCAACCGCGTCGGGATTGCTCTCCAAGGAGACGATAACCTAGTCTCTCGCAGTTTTTCCTCGGACAACGCCTGGGGGATTCAAATCTCCTCCGATCGGAACCGCCTTCGCAACAACTCAATATTGGGTAACACGGAGTACGGCGTTGTCATCGGCTTTTTCGCAGGAGGCAACCGGATCGAAGGCAACGTCGTCTCGAACAACTTCCTAGGTATTTTCCTGAGTGATGCAGGCGGTGGTGCCGAGTCATCCGCCAATGTAATCCGGAAGAATTTAATCTCGGATAACTTCCTTGGCATGAGCATGATCGAGACCTTCAATACCTGGATCGAACAGAACAGGGTGCTAGGAAGCAATCTGGACGGGATCCACGTGGGTGGCGAGTCGCTTCGCAACCTCGTTGAAGGCAACCTCACTTACCAGAACGGGGACGACGGAATCGAGGTGGAGGAGTCGGATAACGAGATCACCAGGAATACCGCGAACGAGAACGGCGACCTCGGGATTGAGGCGGTGCCGAACGTAGGCGACGGAGGAGGAAACAGGGCCTCGGGCAACGGCAACCCGCTGCAGTGCCTCAACGTCGAATGTAGGTAGCAGCCCGCAGCCGCCCGACAAAGCGACCGCCTGGCCCAACCGCTGGGATGCCCTGCGGAGGCAGAGGCCGCAAGTTCGAATCTTGCCGGGCGCATTGGTAAAGGGGCCGGCAAGCAGGCTCCTTTCCTCACGTCCAGGCCAAGTGTCGCTTCGGGGGCGCGGACCCTAGGACCGCGCCCCCTTCAGCTGCTCCTAGCGCCGAGAGATCTCGTACACGGCGCCCGCCGAGAGCGACACGACGAAGAGATTCCCGTTCGGCGCGGTCTCGATGTCCGTGCTCACACCGAAGCCGGTGCCGAAGAGCAGGCTCTCGCTCTCGGTGATGTCGTTCTTCGCGTTGTTGTCGGCGACCCGGTCCTCGAGACGGGGATCGTCGACTGCGATATTGCGCCGGTTGCCCGTCAGGTTGAACCGGAACAGATAGCCGCCGGCGGTCAGCGGCGTGGCCGCCCCGGCGAAGAGGTCGTTCTCATACTGGGGTCCTAGCGCAACACCGCGCAGGAAACCGATCGCAGCCGGCGGCACTGCGAACTTCCAGCTGAACTCGGGATCGCTGTAATGAGATCCCGGCAGCACGAAGAGACGCGAGAGCGCCTCGGCAGGCGTGTCGGCGAGGTTCGTGGGAGGCCAGCGGATCTGCTGGAGCTGCGCCCCGGGGATACCGCCGGACGGCGGCAAGGTGAGCTCGACCTGCTTGAGCTGCTCGATCCGGGAAACCGGGCCCATGATCTGGATCCACCCGCCGTTCATTCCGCGCTCGACTCGGTTCAGCTCATCGAATGCGTCGTCCGCGTTCTGCTGATCCCAGAGGCTCCCCGAGACCGGGTCGAGAGCGAGCCCGAACGTGTTGCGCAGCCCATAGGCGTAGAGGCGCTGGATGTTCGCGCCGGCCTCGCCACCGCGCTGCGCACCGACCGCGAAGAACGGGTTGTCCGCCGGCGCCGACCCGTTGGCGTTCAGCCGGAGGACGACCCCGCTCAGGTGAGCGTTGTCCGGCTCCGGCCCGCCGAACTGGTCGTCGTCGGTCGGCGGCGTGGGCCCCTCTTCGAGGTTCTGCATCTCGCCCCGCCGACCGAGGTCGCCGACGGCGACGTAGAGCTTCCCGTCAGCGCCGAACGCGAGGACGCCGCCGTCATGGTTGCCTCGCGCCGGCTGCGCGGAATCGCCTTGGCCTGGTGGGTCAGGCGCTCCGTCGCTCTGGAATGCGCGCAGCACCAGCAGGTTCTGCTGGTACACGAGCGTCGACCCGTCCCATTCGAAGCGGTCGACGCGGTTCCCCCGGAGCGGCACGCGCAGGATGTCTCCGGTGTCCGGCTGGCCGAACATGGCGCTGTCGGAGCACACCTGCTCCTCGGGCTGGAACGGATCGTCGTCGAGCGGCGCCGTACTCCGGCACGTCCAGTACAAGTAGACGCTGGGGTTCGTGGGGAAGTCCGGATGCAGGGCGACGCCGAGCAGCCCCCGCTCGGATGCGTTGTTGACGGCGAGGTCGAGGACGGTGCCCTGGACCACACCATTGACCACGCGTTTGACCTGGCCGGTGTTCTTCTCGGCGATCAGGAAGTCGTTGGGGCCGAGAAAGGCCATCGTGCTGGGCGTCGTGAGCCCGCTGACCACGGTCCTCACGCGCAGGTTCGGATCGAGGACGGCGGGCCCTTCCTGCGCACCGACGGGCGAGCTCAGGATCCCCAAGGCAAGCGTGAGGCTGGCCAGAAGAATCCACAGTGGACCACGTGCTTGCTTCAACAGAGACACCTCCCTTTGGTCGGACGACTCGAGCGGCCACGACTAGGCGGCGGCCCGCGCGCCACCGGGAGGCTCTTGCGAGTAAGCGCTTGCGCGAGTCGGTGCTCTCCTTGCGGCATTCCCCCAGTGAGGTCTTACGAGCGTTCTGCGAATGCGGTTTGCTCAGGGCATAGCTTCGGCTAGTGCCCATGCCTTCGGTGCTGTCGTTCCGCGCGCAGCGATGTGCTTCGCGATGTACTTCGCGTCTCGGCCGCGGCCGCGGCGTACGCCGCCTCGTAGTCACCCATCGCTTGCTTTTGGAGCGCCGCCGGCACGAGCAGCCATCCCTGCTCGACGCAATTGCGATCTTCGCGCTCGACCAGGCGCTGGGTCCTTCCAAACCAACCCCCCGCCGGGCCGATCTCCCCTCGGACCGCGAGGTTCATCCCGATCATGAACGCGGCGCTCGCCGCCCTTCGCCGGCCTCCAGATATACGTGGTGGGCACGCTCCAGACCGTCTGCTAGTCGTCCATGCGACCGACCATGGAGGCCGAGACGGCGAGCAACTCGAGGTCGTCCACCCCCAGCGGCGCAGCCTCGTGGGCGCGTGACAGAGACGTGTGGGCGTCCATCCACGCCCGTCGCCCATAGGCCTCACGACCCTTCTCGAGTTCGTTCGCCTTCATCTGCTCAGCATTTTCGCCCTTCTGCGTTTCCGAAGGGGATGCAGTTCGGGCGGCGGGTAGCACGCAGGGAACCGCAGGCGGTCCGAAGAGAGACGCCCCGCGGGAGGGTGATCGAGAAGAACATCCGCAAGGAGCGCATGACGGCCGATGAGGTCGCAGCAGAGGCGCGGCTTCAGCAGATCGGTTCGCTCGACGAGGTGCAGTGGGCCGTCCTCGAGTCGGGCGGCCGCGTCAGCTTCATCCCGAAGTCGGGCCGAATTGTTCCCCGCGGAAGCGGGTATGAGTCGGCAATGCCGCTCAAAGCCTGGATCTGCCTTGTCGTCCTCGTCCTCCCGACGGTCGCCTGCGGAGGCGGCGGAACGCTTTCCACCAAGGCGTTCCAGAAGCAGGCGGAGTCGCTGCAGTCGCTTGCCGCAGAAGGCGGGCTCGTCGCACAGGGAAGGGCCGACGCCCGGGCGACCGGGACATTCGTCAGCGTCCAGAGCGAATACCTCGGCAAGGCGGCGAGGAAAGTGGAGAAGGAGCTCAGCTCCGCAAAGGCCAGTGGGAGCCTCGAGCAGAAGCGCAAGAGCGCCTTGCGGCTCGCGGGCCGGGTCACCGCCGAGCTCGAGCAGCTCCATCGCGCTCCGGATGACGGGGCACTCGCCGAGCGGCTCGCATCGGATCTGAGGGACGCCGCCGATGCCGCGGAGAAGCTCGCCAAGTGAAGAAAGTCCTACAGATCGCCCTCGGCATCCTCGCCGCGATCGGGGGCTTCGTGGACATCGGCGACCTCGTCTTCAACGTCCAGGCCGGCGCGAAGTTCGGCTACGAGCTGCTGTGGGTCGTGGTCGTCGGTGTCGTCGGCATCATCGTCTACTCGGAGATGTGCGGTCGCGTCGCTGCCGTCTCGAAGCGCCCGGTGTTCGACGCCATTCGGGAACGGCTCGGCTTCGGCGTCGGGTTCGGGGCGCTCGTCTCTTCGCAGATCGTGAACCTGATGACGCTTGCCGCAGAGGTTGGCGGTGTCGCGCTCGTTCTCCAGCTGCTCTCCGGGCTTCCCTACCGCGTCCTCATGGTCCTCGGCATCCTCGCTCTCGCCGTCGTCATCTGGGTCTCGCCGTTCGAGTGGATCGAGCGGATCTTCGGTTACAGCGGTCTCGCGCTGCTCGTGTTCGCCGTCGGAGCGATCAAGCTCCATCCCGATTGGGGCAGCGTCGGTCACGGCTTCGTGCCCCATGTGAGCTCCTCGGATCACCTTGTTTACGCCTACTTCGCAGTCGGCCTGCTCGGGGCGGCGATGACACCGTACGAGGTCTACTTCTATTCCTCAGGGGTCGTCGAGGAGGGCTGGACGCCGAAGGACCTGGGCGTGAATAGGGCGAACGCGATGATCGGTTACGGGCTCGGAGGCTTCCTGTCCTTCGCGCTCATGATCACCGCAGGCGCGCTGTTCCTGCCTCTGGGGGTCGAGCCGCAGTTCATCGGGACGGTCGCGCTCGGCGCGCAGGCTCCGCTCGGGACGATCGGGCTCATCCTCGCCCTCGTAGGCATCCTGTTCGCAGTCGGCGGAGCCGCGATCGACACTTGCTTCTCGGGCGCCTACAACTTCGCGCAGTACTTTGGCTGGGAGTGGGGCAAGTACCGCCGCCCGTCCGGAGCGCCGCGGTTCACGATCGCCTGGGTCGTGCTGCTCGTGCTCGCGCTGCTGATCATCATCACCGGCATCGATTCGGTGATGCTCACTGAGTACGCCGTCATCTTCTCGGTCGTCGCGCTGCCGCTGACGTACATTCCGATTCTGCTCGTCGCGAACGACCGCACCTATATGGGCAGGCACGCGAACGGAAAGCTGGCGAACGCTTTCGGCTCGCTCTACCTCGTCGTTATCACCGTCGTCGCCGCCAGCGCGATCCCGCTGATGATCATCACGAATCAGGGGCAAGGATGAGCGACCAACAAGAACTGGACCTCGGCCTCGGCATCCTCGATCACCAGTTGGTGGACTCCGAGGGCAGGCGCTGCGGAAACGTCGACGACCTCGAGTTGGAGGGTGTTCGCGAGGGCTCGCCCCGGGTGATCGCGATTCTGGCGGGTCCGCCCGTGTGGCGCGGCCGCGGCTGGCTGGGCCGCCTCGCGTCGCGATTCGCGCGGGGGCAGACAGTGCGCGTCCCCTGGGAGGAGGTCGAAAAGATCGACTCGGCCTTGCACCTGAGGAAGACTGCGCAAGAGCTGCGGCTGGGACGCGGCGACGACCGCGCGCGCCGCTGGGTGGAGTGGATTCCGGGGTCTTGATGCGGCTCTCCGATCTTCTCAACGTCGAAGTCCGAACCGAGTCGGGTGAAAGGCTTGGCCGCCTTCATGACCTTCGCGCCGAGCTGACGAGTCGTTCGCTCAAGGTCAACGGGCTCTGCGTCGGCAAAGGTGGCCTTCTCGAGCGCCTCGGGATCAGCTCACCCGATTCGGGTGGCGGCATTCACGTGCACGACGTGGTCCCCTGGTCAGCCGTCTTGCATGCCGACCGGCGCGGCATCGTCGTCCGCGACGGGACGAAGCCGAAATAGGCTTCGAGCCCTGCCCCTCTACCTGACAGAAGCCGACGTCGAATCGTTGCTCGGCCCCGCCGAGGCCCTAACGGCAATCGAGGGCTGCTTCGAGCGGCTCGCGCGGGGAGCGATCGAGAACCGGCCGCGGACGCGCACGCGGCTGGCCGACGGCGGGTTCGCCGTCATGTCCGCGGCCGACCGCGAGCTCGGGCTCGCGGGGGTGAAGTCGTATGCGTGGTTGCCGGGCGGAACGCCGTTCGTCGTCGTCCTCTTCGACACCGAGCGCGCGGAGCTCGCGGCCGTGATCGAGGCCGACAGGCTCGGGCAGCTGCGCACCGGGGCCGCGAGCGGCGTCGCCTGCAAGTACCTGGCCAAGCCGGACGCGCGCACGCTGGGCGTCATCGGCTGCGGCTGGCAGGCGGAGAGCCAGGTGGCCTGCATCAGGGAGGCGTTGCCCGGGATCGAGCGCGTCGTGGCCTATTGCCGCACGGAGAAGAGCCTCCGCGCCTTTTGCAAGCAGGTCGGGGCAGAGCGCGGCGAGAGCCATCGCGAGGCTGCGCGGCAGGAGGTCGTGGTGACCGTGACCACCTCCCGCGACCCCGTGCTGCGCGGCGAGTGGCTTCAGCCCGGCGCGCTCGTGTGTGCCGTCGGCGCGAACGACCCGCGGGCGCGGGAGCTCGACAACGTCGTCCTCGAGCGGGCGGTTTTCGTCTGCTGCGACTCGGTCGAGCAGGCGCGGCTCGAGTCCGGCGACCTGATCGAGCCGATCGAGCGCGGCGTTCTCGACTGGCTCGAGGTGCACGAGTTTCAGGAAGTCGTTGCCGGAGAGCTGGCCGGGCGGAGCACGCCCGACGACATCGTGCTCTTCAAGTCGAACGGGATCGCCGCCTGGGACGTGGCGATCGGGGCAGCTGCTATCGAGCGGGCCCGCAGCACGAAGGCCGGGGTCGAGCTCTAGCCGCGTCCGACGCGTGCCGCTGCGACGACGTCGTCGCCGAGCGCGCGGATCAGCTCGGGCCGGTCGAGCAGTCGCTCGCGCTCCTGCGGGGTGCAGCGGTTGCGCACATAGGGGTCGTCGAGGATCTCGGAGAGCGACCGTCCTCGCTCGTGTTCCCGGATCAGGTACGCCGCGACCCGGTCCTCATGGCTCGAGCGGGTGAATAGAAACGAGAAAGGGTTGCGGAAGAGCCTGGCCATCGAAGGCGATTGTATCCTGGCCCTATGCGCAAGCTCTCCACGGCCTCGCGCTTCGCGGAGCGGGTTCTGCACGGGTTCGACGAGGCCGGAGGCGAGGAGAGGATCGTCGTCTGGATCGAGCGGATGAAGGGCGGAGCCTGGGCCGTCGGCCGCGCTGTGAACCCGCACTTGCGGCCAAGCGACGAGCCGCGGCGGGACGACTACGTCTTCGAGGGCCACGAGCTCAAGGATGTGCTCGAGCACGCGAACGAGATCCTTGAGGACGACGCGCGGGTGTCAGAGGACGACGGTCGGCCCGAGCACGTTCGGCCCTTCACCCGCGGCGAACTGCTCGCGCCCCTGGAACGCTGGTTCTTCGGCCGGGGCCCCCGATGAAGATCAGGCTCGGGCACAGTCCCGACCCGGACGACGCCTTCATGTTCTGGGCCCTGGCCGCGGGCGAGATCGATCCGCATGGATTCGAGTTCGAGCACGTCCTGCGCGACATCCAGACGCTCAACGAGTGGGCGTTCGAAGGGCGGCTCGAGGTGACGGCGATCTCCCTGCACTCGTATCCGTTCGTCCAGGAGCGCTACGTCCTGCTCCCCCACGGCGCAAGCATGGGCGCGGGCTACGGGCCGATTGTCGTCGCGCGCGAGACGCTCTCGGACGACGACCTCCGTCGGGTCGAGATCGCCGTTCCCGGCCGGATGACGACCGCGTTCCTCGGCTTGCGGCTGCGGCTCGGCGAGTTCGCCTGGCGGGAGGTTCCCTTCGACGAGATCATGGACGAGGTCGTCTCGGGGCGCGCGGACGCGGGGCTGCTCATCCACGAAGGGCAGCTCACCTATGCAGCCGCCGGTTTGCAGAAGGTCGCCGACCTCGGGGAGTGGTGGCTCGCGGAGACGGGCCTCCCGCTTCCGCTCGGCGTGAACGTGGCCCGGCGCGACTTGGGCAAGGAGGTTCTACGCGAGCTCTCGGCGGTTCTCGCCGAGTCGATCCGCGCAGGCCTCGACAACCGGGAGCGTGCACTCGAGTACGCGCTCCAGTTCGGCCGTGGGCTCGACGACGAGCTGGCCGACCGGTTCGTCGGAATGTATGTCAACGAGCTGACCGAGGACTACGGGGACGAGGGCCGGCGGGCTGTCAGCGAGCTGCTGCGGCGCGGTGAGGAGATCGGCGCCTTCAACGAGCCCGTGAACGTGGAGTTCGTCGGCTAAAGGAAGCAACGGAGGCGATGGCACTGGAGATGCGAGGCTCATGCGAAAGCTGCGGCACGCCGCTCGCGCGTGATGCCGAGGCCTACATCTGCACGTTCGAGTGCACGTTCTGCTCGATCTGCGCCGGCGGGCTCGCACACGTGTGCCCGAACTGCAACGGCGAGCTGGTGCGCCGGCCGCGTCCGGCTGCTGCGTGAGTCGAGCGGTCGTCCTCTCGGCCGTCCGGACCCCCGTCGGACGTTACGGAGGTGTTCTCTCCGGGGCGCGGCCCGACGATCTCGCTGCGACCGTGATCTCGGAAGCAGTCGAGCGTGCGGGCGTGACACCGGGCGAGATCGAGGACGTCTACTTCGGCGCGGCGAACCAGGCCGGCGAGGACAACCGCAACGTGGCTCGGATGGCGGCGCTCCTGGCCGGACTGCCCGACTCTGTCGCCGGTGTCACGCTCAACCGGCTCTGCGCCTCCGGCCTGGCCGCGGTCGTCTCCGCCTGCCACGCAGTCGTGGCCGGGGACGGGGACCTCTTCGTCGCGGGCGGAGTGGAATCGATGAGCCGCGCCCCTTTGGTCATGGCCAAGCCGGATGCCGCGTTTCCGCGGGGCAACCAGACCGTCTGGGACACAACGCTCGGCTGGCGCTTCCCGAACCCGCGTATGGAGGAGCTGTTCCCGCTCGAGTCGATGGGCGAGACCGGCGAGAACGTCGCGGAGCGCTACGGCGTGAGCCGGGAGGAGCAGGACGAGTTCGCGCTGCGCTCACAGCAGCGCTGGGCCGAGGCCCAGGAGGCGGGTCGCTTCGCCGACGAGCTCGTCGAGGTCGAAGGTGCGGCGCGAGACGAGCATCCGCGGCCGGGCACGAGCGCCGAGAAGCTCGCCTCCCTCAAGCCGGCGTTCCGTCAGGGCGGGAGCGTCACCGCCGGCAACTCGAGCGGCATCAACGACGGCGCCGCGGCGCTCGTAATCGCAAGCGAGGAGCGGGCCGAGGCTCTCGGCGCTGAGCCGCTCGGCACGTTCGTCGGCAGCGCGGTCGCCGGCGTCGATCCGCGCGTGATGGGAATCGGCCCGGTGCCCGCGGTGCGGAAGCTGCTCGCTCGCACGGGACTCGAGGCGGGCGAGATCGATCTCGTCGAGCTGAACGAGGCCTTTGCCTCGCAGAGCCTTGTCGTCATTCGCGAGCTCGGTCTCGACCCCGAACGCGTGAACGTGAACGGCGGCGCGATCGCAATCGGGCATCCGCTCGGGATGAGCGGTGCGCGTCTCGTCGTGACGCTCCTGCACGAGCTCCGGCGCCGAGGCGAGCGCTACGGGCTGGCGACACTGTGCGTCGGAGTCGGGCAGGGCCAGGCGGCGCTCTTCGAGCGCTAGCGGATGGACGTCGTCCCGTCGTACCTCGAGCTGTGCCTGAGGCTCGGGCGCCATGTCGAGGGGCTCGTTGACGCCTACTACGGGCCGCCGGAGCTTCAGAAGCGCATCGAGGCGGAGGAGCCGCGCGCTCCTTCGGCGCTTGCCACCGACGCGGTGTCGCTCGCAGAGTCGCTCGATGGGCTCGACGAGAGCCGGCGCCGCTGGCTGGAAGCACAACTCCGGGGCCTCGAGAAAGTCGCCCGGAAGCTGGCGGGCGAGGAGATCGACTACGAGGACGAGGTCGAGCGCTCCTACGGAGTGAGACCGGAGCGCGTCTCCGAGGATGCGTTCGAGGCCGCACACCGCGACCTGGACGAAGCGCTGCCCGGCACCGGGTCCGTCGCCGAGCGGTACCGGGCCTGGCGGGAGGAGGACGCCCTTCGAGGCGAGCAGGCTCGCAGGGTGATCGACGACCTCACGTCCGAATTCCGGGCGCGGACGGAAGCGCTCGTCGGCTTGCCGGACGGCGACTCCTTCGAGGTCGTGTACGTCTCGGATGAGCTCTGGGCGGCGTTCAACTACTACCAGGGCGGGCTCCGGAGCCGGATCGCGATCCACACCGACATCGCGATGACCCCGTCGTTCGTCGCGGAACTCGTGGCCCACGAGGCCTACCCGGGCCACCACACCGAGCATGCCTGGAAGGAGCAGCTCCTCGTCCGCGACCGAGGGCAGGCCGAGGAATCCGCGCTCATGGTCGGCACGGCCGCGTCGCTGATCTCAGAAGGGATCGCCGGTCTCGCCCCGGAGATCCTCCTCGGCGACGAGGAGCAGGAGGTGACGGCTGCTCACGTCGAGGGCACCGGCGTTGCGTATGACCCCGAGGTCTCGCGCGCGGTGCAGCAGGCTCGCCGGCCTCTGGGACACGTGGGCGCGAATATCGCGCTGCTCCTGCACAGGGAAGGAGCCACAGTCGAGGAGGCGCGCGAATATCACATGCGCTGGGGGCTTTCCTCCCCGGAGCGGGCCGAGCACGCGGTGCGCTTCATCACCGACCCGCTCTGGCGCTCCTACGTGACGACCTACACCGACGGCTACGACCTCTGCCGTGAATTCGTCGGCGGCGACGTCCAGCGCTTCAAGCGGTTGCTCACGCAACAGCTCACACCGGACGACCTTCGCTAGGGTCTGCCTCGTGGCTGTTGCGACCGAGCGCGAGTACCTGCTCTTCATCAACGGCGAGGCAGTTGAGTCTGCGGGCGGCGATTCGAAGGAGCTCGTCGAGCCCGCGACCGGCGAGCCGCTCGCCAAGGTCGCGGTGGCCTCCGAGGCCGACGTCGACCGAGCGGTCGAGGCTGCGCGCGCCGCGCTCGACAGCGACTGGGGACGCACGCCGCCGACCGAGCGCTCGCGCCTCCTGCACGCGCTCGCCGACGCGCTCGTCGCCAACCGCAAGGAGCTCGCCGAGCTCGAGGTGCGCAACGTCGGCAAGGCGATCTCCTCGGTCAAGGCCGAGCTCAACCAGGCGGTCGAGAACTTCCGCTTTTACGCCTCGGCGATCGCCTCGATCGCGGGGCGCGCAAATCCGCTCGGCGGCTCCCTGCTCTTCTACTCCTTGAAGGAGCCGGTCGGCGTGGCCGGCCAGATCGTGCCCTGGAACTACCCGCTGATGATGACGACTTGGAAGCTGGCACCCGCGCTCGCGGCTGGATGCTCGGTCGTCCTCAAGCCCGACTCGCAGACGCCGCTGAGCGCGCTCCGTATGGCGGAGCTGGCGAGCGAGGTCGGCTTCCCGCCCGGGTCAATCAATGTCGTGCCGGGGCCGGGGACGACCGTCGGCGCCCACATGGTCAAGCACCCCGGCATCGACAAGATCGCGTTCACGGGTTCGACCGAGACTGGGGCGCAGATCATGCGAGACGCCTCCGACAGCATCAAGCGCCTGACGCTCGAGCTCGGCGGTAAGAGCCCGAACCTCGTCTTCGCAGACGCGAACCTCGCGGACGCGATCCCGAGCTCGGTCTGGTCGATCTACTACTCCGCCGGGCAGAGCTGCGAGGCGCGTTCCCGCGTCCTCGTCGAGAGCTCGCTCTACGACGACTTCGTCTCGCAGTTCGCCGACGCGGCGGGGAAGCTCAAGGTCGGAGACCCGCTCGATCCCGTGACCCAGGTCGGCTCCCTGATCTCCCCCGAGCATCGCGACCGGGTGCACGGCTATGTCGAGACTGGTCGGGGCGAGGGAGCCGAGGTCGTCGCAGGAGGCGAGCCGGCCGACGGAAAGGGCGCTTTCTACCCGCCGACCGTGCTCGCGAAGGTCGACAATAAGATGACCGTCGCCCAGGAGGAGATCTTCGGGCCCGTCGTCACCGTGATCTCGTTCGAGGACGAGAAGGACGCCACCCGGATCGCGAACGACTCCCGCTACGGCCTGATGGCGACCGTCTGGACCGGCGACCCGGCTCGCGGGCATCGCCTGGCCCGGAAGATCAAGGCCGGCACGGTCGGCATCAACATGCCGTACACGGCCTTCCCGGGCATCCCCTTCGGGGGCTACAAGCAGTCCGGCTTCGGCCGCGAGCTCGGCCTCGAGACACTCGAGCTCTACCTCGAGACGAAGAGCGTCATCGTCTCGACGAGCCCCAAGCCCTTCAATCCGTTCCAGCTATAGCTAGGCGATATCGGTGGGTCGTCTTGGCCGCCGGCACGGCTGCGCAGGCGAGCTTCTCGGCCGTTCTGATCGGCCTGCCGGTCCTGGCGCCGGAGCTGCGAGAGCAGTACGGCCTGTCGCTGTCAGAGGTCGGAATTGCGCTCTCGAGCGTCTGGGTCGGACCGATCCTGACCCTCCTCCCTTGGGGACTGCTGGCAGACCGGATCGGCGAGCGCGCCGTTCTCGCAAGCGGGCTCACGGTGTCCGGCATCCTCGTCGCAGCGGCGGGCTGGGCCCAGTCGTTCGGGATGCTGGCGTTGCTGCTCGTCCTCGCGGGTGGAATGGGAGCAAGCGTCAACGCCGCCAGCGGGCGAGCAGTGATGCAGTGGTTCGCGGCCGAGCAGCGTGGATTCGCACTCGGGCTCCGGCAGACGGCCATCCCGGTCGGCGGCGCGCTGGCGGCGCTCGCGCTCCCAGCCGCCAACGGTATCGGTGGGTTGAAGGCGGCTTTCGTGTTCCTCGGAGCCTTCTGCCTTGCGAGCGCGGCTGTCGCCGCAGTGGCCGTCCGCGAGGCCGCCGGCTCGCAGCCCGAGCTCGACCCGGAGGACGTGGAATGGACGCTCCGCGACTCGCGCCTCTGGACTCTCTGCACCGGCAGCGGTCTCTACCTCTTCGCGCAGATCGCGCTGACCGCCTTCATCGTTCTTTTCCTTCACGACGCGCGCGGAGTCGGCCAGGGAGCTGCGGCGGCGGCACTGGCGGTCCTGCAAGTGGGCGCCGTCATCACGAGGATCTCCGCGGGCCGGATCTCGGATTCGATGCGAGCGCGTGTCAGGCCGCTCCGGTGGATCGGGCTCGCGAGCTGTGCCGGCCTGATCCTCACCGCGGCTCTCGCCGATGCGCCACTGGTGCTGATCGTGCCGGCGATGGTCGTCGCAGGAGCGATCTCGATGGCGTGGAACGGCCTCTCGGTCACCGCCGCGGCCGAGCTCGCGGGCCGTTCGCGTAGCGGGGCGGCGATCGGATTCCAGCAGACGACGCTCGCGGTGATCGGAGTAATCGTCCCCGCAGGCTTTGCTCGTGTCGTCGAGGTCAGCTCCTGGCGAATCGGTTTCCTGCTCGCCTCGATCGGGCCCCTGGTCGGCTGGCTCTTACTGGGGCGGCTTGACGAGATCCGCAGCTGAGGGGCGACTCACTATCTGCCCCGCGCGTTCCTTGACGAGCTAGTCGGCCAGCTCCCGTCGCACGACCGAGGCGACGGCGGTCAGCGCGATGCGCGTCTCGGCGATGTCGGGCTCCCGTGTCGTGAGCCGCTGCAGGGCGAGGCCGGGCAGCAGGAAGACCCGCGCAACTCGCCGGGTTGAGCTTTGCACCGCCCGCCAGAGCTCCATCGAGAGAGCAAGCGAGAGGACCGCGACGACGATCGGCGTCCAGAGTGCCGGCGCGAACGGCCAGAGCCGGTCGGCCAAGAGCCCGACCGGCAACACCAGCGCGACGAAGTTCGTGCCGCATCGCAGCGAGAAGCGAGAGGGCGCCGCATCGCCCTGCCACGTCGCCGTGAGCTGGCGGTTCTCGGCCGCCGTGATCGCACGGTGCTCGGCACCGTGGAGGTAGAGAGTCCGGCCGCGCAGAAGCCAGGCGAGCAGCGTGACGGTCATCACGATCCCCGCAACGAGCGACGCGGTCCCGGACAGGAAGACGAAGAAGAGGGGCGCCAGCAGGACCGCCGTCAGCATGAGACGCTCGTTTCGCCCGGCGACGCCGTCGCGTCGCAGCAGCGGCGAGACCGACATCGAGAGGCGCGCGAGCCCGCGCAGGAGCGGTAGCCGGTTGAGCAGGCGGGGCACCTTCGGCATCTCGCCTTCGAGCAACGAGCCGTCCCGGCCCGCAAAGGCGAAAAAGCGCTCGCTGGCGATGACGACGCCGTCCGGCCTGGCCATTCCTCCAAGCAGCGGCAGGGTCCTCGAATCGGCCCGCTCCAAAACGGCGGCGAGGGCGGTCCCCTGCACGTTCTCACTGTGCCGGACCGCGAGGCCGCCCAGCAAGGTCTGGGCGGCCTATTTCATAGCGATGGAGGTCCTACCAGCGGCCGCGGCTAAAAAAGCCCAGCAGCAAGAGGACAAGCACGATGATCAGGATGATCCAGAAAATGCTCACGCGGGTGACCCCCTTTCTCGAGGTTGAGACTTCTGATTCCACGAGCGCGGTGATGCCAAACGGCGCGGTAGGCTCGCGCCGTCAATCCCACGCCCCAGGGAGGCGTAATGGTCAGAGCGTTCGTCGTCTACGAGGCCGAGCCCGAGCCGGGCCGATACGAGCAGCACGTCGAGCTCTGCCGCCAGGTGCCCGGTTCGACGTTCCGGCACGGGCGGGTCTTCGGCGCCCCGATGGGCGAGCCCCGCTTCCGCTATTACGCCGAGTGGGAGTTCGCGGACATGGATGCCTTCAAGAGCGCGGCCCGCACCGATGAGTTCATGGCGACCGGCAAGGACGCGATGGAGATGGGCGTCCCGTTCCAAGTCCATTTCGCGGACCTCCAGTGAGCGAGCCCTCCCGCCCGAGCCCGGTCTCGCCGGACGAGCTCGGCTTCGAGAAGATCGTCTACGAGAAAGCCCCACCTCGCGCGACGATCACGCTCAACCGGCCCGAGATCCTGAACGCGTTCGACTTCCAGATGCTCCGGGAGCTCGCGCGCGCGTGCGAGGACGCTTCCTGGGACGACGAGCTCCGCGTCGTCGTCCTCACGGGGGCCGGCCGGGCATTCTGCGTCGGCGCCGACCTCAGCTCGTGGGCCGAGGACTACCTCGACCAGCCGACCGAGTACTGGAAGTGGTTCGGGGCCTTCAAGGACGCGCACGACCGGCTGCGTGAGATCGGCAAGCCGACGCTCGCCCGCATCAACGGGATCGCGGTCGGCGGCGGCAACGAGCTGCAGATGGCGTGCGACCTGGCGGTGAT
>DASWDJ010000185.1:0-5840 GCA_036395295.1 Gaiellaceae bacterium
GGTGCGCCCGTCGCCGATCGCGGCGTAATCCCGGATGGGGAGGTATCCGTTCTCGCGCAGAGCGGGTCAACGATGACCGAAGTGGTGGGCATCTGGCAACGCCGAAACGAGATCGGAAGCTCCGGAGATGCGTCGCGCGACAGGCGCCAGGCTCTCGAGCTTCCGCACGACGACGTTCTGGTTGCGCTCGATGCGCTCAAAGGTGCCGTGCGCCAGGACGAGCGGCTCGCCGCGCACGATTGCCCGATGCCGCTCATAGATAGGTGGCGGGACGATCAGGTTCATCTGCCCGAACTCGTCCTCGAGCAGCATGAAGACGACGCCGTTCGCCGTCGCCGGGCGCTGCCGGGCCACGGCCATCCCCGCCACGGCCACACGCGCCTTGTCCGGTGCCTGGCACAGGTCATGGCTGGAGAAGACACCTGCGGGGAGATGCGGGCGGAGGAGCTCCATCGGATGCACTCCGATCGAGAGGCTCGTCTGCCGGTAGTCGGCGAGCATCCGCTCCCAGTCGGACGGCTCGGGCAATTCGGGAGTCTCGGCGGTCGGGTCGAGGGGAAGCGCGAGCTGGCGCTCCTCCCCGCCGGAGCCGGGCACGTTCTGCGAACGCGGCACGAGCCCGAGCTCCCAGAGCAGCGCGCGGCGTGACTCGCCCAGCGCATCACAGGCACCCGAGGCGATCAGGCTCTCGAGGCCGTCGTGGCTGAGGGAGGTGCGTTGGGCAAGTGAGACCACATCGGAGTACGCCCCGCCGCAGGCCCGCTCCTCGGCGAGCGCCTTGGCGTCGTCCTCGCCGATCGACGCGATGTACTCGAAACCGATGCGCACGGCGCCGTCCTCGATGTTGCATTTCGCCTCGCTGACGTTCACGTGCGGCGGGCGCACCTCCACCCCACGCCGCTGCGCGTCGCGGACGAGGCTCGCCGGCGGGTAGAAGCCCATCGGCTGCGCGTTCAGGAGCGCGCAGAGGAACTCGGCGGGGTAGTGATGACGCAGCCACGCCGACTGGTAGGCGAGTAGGCCGAAGGCGGCTGCGTGCGACTTCGGGAAGCCGAAGCCCGAGAAGCCGACGAGCTTGTCGTAGACCGCGTCGGCCGCCTGCTCGTCGACGCCCTTCGCAACCGCGCCCTCGATGAAGCGGCCGCGAAAAGCCTCGATCGCGGCCTCACTTCGCTTGCGGCTCATGGCCCGCCGCAGTCCTTCGGCCTCCCCCACGGTGAAGCCTGCGAGCGCGATCGCCACCTCGAGCACCTGATCCTGGAAGACGACGACGCCGAGGGTCTCGCGCAGCGGCTCGGCAAGCAGCGGATGGTCAACCGGCGGGACGAAGGTCGGGTCCTCGCGGAGGCGCTGGCGGTGCTCGATGTACGGGTGGACGGCCTTGCCCTGAATCGGCCCGGGACGGACGAGCGCGACCTGGACGGTGAGGTCGTCGAGCTTCTCCGGCTTCGTGCGCAACAGGCTCTGCATCTGGGCGCGGCTCTCGATCTGGAAGTCGCCGACCGTGTCCGCCCGCTGGATCTCCTCGTAGACGGCGGGATCATCGAGCGGGATCCGCGAGAGGTCGATCGTCTCCCCCTGCAAGTTGACGATCTGGACGACGCAATCCTCGACGGCGGAGAGCATGCCGAGGCCGAGCAGGTCGATCTTGAGGAAGCCGGCGTCAGCGCAGGAGTCCTTGTCCCACTGGCAGATCTGGCGCCCCGCCATCGCAGCGGGCTGTACTGGGACGAGCTCGACGAGCGGCCTGCTCGAGATCACCATCCCGCCCGGATGCTGGGAGATGTGCCGCGGCAGGCCGGCGATCTCGCGCGAGAGCTGCCCGAGCGCGCGCCACCGCGGTGAGTGGAGCTTCGTCTCCCCGTCGGGGAGCTTGGCGATCTCCTCCTCGACACGTTTCGGATTGCCTTCCGTGATGCGCGCCAGCCGCTCGAGCTCGGCGAACGGGAGCCCGAGCGCTTTGCCGACGTCACGGATCGCGCCGCGAGAGTGATAGGTCGAGAAGCTCGCGACGAGCGCAGCGTGCTCGCGTCCGTAGCGCTCGGTGAGCGCGACGATCAGCTTCTCGCGGATGTCGCGCGGGAAGTCGAGGTCGATGTCGGGAACGGAGTCGAGCTCCCGGTTCAGGAAGCGCCCAAGCGAGAGCTCGGCGGCCACGGGATCGACGTGCGAGAGGCCCGTCAGGTAGCAGACGAGCGAGCCGACCGAGCTTCCGCGTCCGCGTCCGGGCGGCAGCGAGTGCCGCGGCGATTCCCGGCCGCGAACCTCCCGGGCGACTTCCGCGGCGAGCTCGAGCACCTCCCAGTGGAGAAGGAAGAACCCGGCGAGGCCAAGCTCGTCGATGAGCGCCAGCTCCTCGTCCAGTCGCGCACGGGCATGCCGCTTATGGCCGTTGGCGCCCCCATAGCGAGTCTCGAAAGCGCGGTTGCACACGCGCGTCAGCTCGCCGATGGCAGGTTCGTCCCGGTCGGAGAAGTCGGGATAGCGATAGCCGAGCTCCTCGGTGAGATCGAACTCCAGTCTCGCGGCGAGCTCACTCGTCCGCGCCACTGCCTCCAGATCCTCTGGGAAGCGCTCGGCGGCCTGATCAGGGGCCAGGAGTACGGACTCGTGATTGCCGCGCCGTTCTCGCTCGGCGCCTTCGAGCGAGGTGCGGTGGCGGATCGCGACCATCGCGTCCTGAAGCTCGATGCGCCGGGGATGGTGCGCGTGCGCATCGCCGGTGATGATCGTCCGGACTCCGAGCGTCTCGGCGAGATCGCGCAGTCTCGCGTTGCGTCGCGCATCGCCTCGCTCGTACGGCCGTTGGAGCTCGACGAAGAACCGCTCTCCGCCGAAGGCGCGGGCCAGCCCCGCGGCAGCGTTCGGGTCGCGAACTGCGAGCCCGTTCCGCGCGCATCCGGACAGGCAGACGAGGCCTTCGTTCCGCTCCGCGAGCAGCCGGAGATCGAGTGCAGGAGGCAGCAGCTCGGTCTCCTTCGGCCTCGTTCCCGCATGCGCCGCGGTGAGAAGCCGGCACAGGTTCTTGTAGCCACGCGGCGTCTCGACGAGCAGCGTCACGTGCGATCCGCTTGTGAGCGTCAGCTCCGCGCCGGTGATCGACCACACGCCGAATGCCTTGGCAGCGTGCGCGAACTCGAGCGAGCCGTAGACGCCGTCGTGGTCGGTGAGCGCGAGCGCCTCGTAGCCGAGCTCCGCCGCTTGGGCTGCGAGCTCCTCAGGGTGTGAAGCGCCGTCGAGGAACGAATAGGCTGAATGGCAGTGCAGCTCGACGTACGGCACTCGATGCTCCTAGGCCCCGGCGGGGGCGAGATCATGGCCGACGAGCCTGCGAAAACTCTGCGGCTCCTCGCCGACTACGACGAGCTCGCGTTGACGTGGTTTCGCTACGCCGCCGGCGAACGCGGCCCCGACCTCCACATCCACAAGCGGCATACCGACGCCTTCTTCGTGCTCACCGGCGAGCTCTCGGTCGCGCTTGGACCGGCCGGCGCGCACGAAGTACGGGGCCGTGCGGGAGCGTTCGTCGCGGCGCCCGCCGGTGTCGTGCACACGTTCGCCAACGAGAGCGCCGAGGAGGTGACGTTCCTCAATATCCATGCACCCAACATGGGGTTCACCGACATGCTGCGCGCGCGTCGTGACGGTCGCGACGAGGACGCCGAGCGCTTCGATCAGTTCCCGCCGCCGCCGGACGGCGGTCGACCCGTGTCCAACGCGACCGTCTCTCTCCCCGGCGAGGAAGAATCGATCGGCGGCAGCGACCGTCACCTTCGCGTGAAGACGTCGCGGGCGGAGCTCGACGCGCTGGAGATCGACTGCGAGCCGGCCTTCGGGCCCGATCCACACGTCCACGCACGCGAGGTCGACTCGTTCTACATCCTCGCGGGCGAGCTCGAGCTCACGCTCGGCGACGAGGTCGTCCGCGCGGGGCCCGGCACGTTCGTCTCCGCGCCGCCCGGTGTGCGCCACGGCTTCAAGAATCCCGGCCCGGGTCGCGCGCGCTTCCTCAACACGCACACTCCCGCTGATGGTTTCATCGACTCCCTCAGGAACGAGTAGATGAACCCGAGAGCCCCTTACGAGGCCGGCGGCAAGCTTCCTCATCCGCGCTGGCTGAACCAACCTCCGGCCTCCTCGTCCCGATAGACGACCGCGTTCTCGCCGCCCTCGAGCACGACATCGAAATAGCGCCGGTGCACCGGCTCTTCAGTCCACCAGCGATCGACGACGCGCCACTCCTCACGAACGAGCGCGACCGGCCGGCGGTTGACCTCCCACGGCGTCCCGTCGAAGTTCGCCTCGACGAGAGCAGGCCGGGGAGCGTTTAGTCGTCCTGCGCGACGAGTAGTGCTCTTTCGAGCACGGGTGAACCCATGGTTCCCCCGTGAGCCCCCTCCTTCAACGCCTGCTTGGGGCCGCACTTCACGCGCGATCAATCATCTCGAGCAACCAACAACGCTCTTTGTTCCGGAATGCGTGACCAGGGCGCGACTTCCACGATCGTGCACACACCTCCTTCGCCCGTGCTTGCCTTCACCTGTCGCAGGCCTTCCCGGAGCTTGCCGTGGAGCTCGTCGCCCTCGGGACGGACGAGCGCCAGCTGTTGGCCCGTCGACTCCGTCAGCTCGAGCGCCTCGAGCTTCAGCTTCAGGACGGGAGCCGGCAGCTCCGCGAGCTTCGGGCCGAGCGCGGTGCGCAGACGTTCCGCCTCTGCGAATGGCTCCCTCAGGGTCAGCGTCCGCCGCCACGAGCCGCCGCCGACGAGCGTCGCCGAGAGGGCGATCTTGCGCAGGAACCGCTCGCCGCGCTCCGAGCGACCGAGAAGACGCTCGACGAGAACCGCGAGCGCGCGCCTCAACGTGAGCTCGTTGCCGACGGCCTCGGGAAACTCGAGCATCTCGACCAGCTCAGCAGGGGCCCGTCTCCCCCGCACGCGCCCGCGGTCTCGTCCTCTCGCCAGGCTCCAGGCGCGCCGCCCGTCCGGCCCCAGTCGTTCGGCTACGGCGCCGCCCGGTAGCCCAGCAAGCTCTCCGACATTGCGCACGCCGAGCTCCTCGAGCTCGCGACGCCGCTGCTCAGCGAGAGGAAGCAGCGAGACCGGCAGAGGCGCGAGGAAATCGCGCGTGCGCTCGTCGGCAACGATCAGAACCTGCCCGGGACGCGCGACGTTCGCCGCCGCGAGTGCGGCAAACCGGCGCCCAGCCGCGCCAGCGCGTGGATCCCAGGCAGAGCCAACGGCGGCGAGGGCGCGCTCGAGCGCAGCCTCAACGCCGCCGTAGAGACGTTCGACACCACGGGTCTCGAAATAGACACAGCCGGGCTCGGCCGATTCGACCGCGAAGCCCGAGTCCTCGAGGCGCCGCAGGATCTCTTCCCAGGCCTGCTCGGCCGTAGATGGATCCTGCTCGACGAGAACGAGCTCGGGACAGGTCGCGAGCCCCTCCCCCATGCGCATGCCCGGCTTCACCCCTTTCCCCTCGGCGGCGGCGGTCACCGGGCCGAGGAGCGGCTCCTCGCCCTCAGCGGGCGCGAGCGCAGCGGGGCGCAGACCAAGGCTCGGGCGAGCGCGCAGTGCCGCGCGCAGCTCGAAGCCGGGAATCAGAATGCATGCCACCATCGAACGTATGTTCTACACGAACACACGTTCGCTGTCAAGAGGACGCATTCAGCTCCAGTCGTCCTTCGTCCGTTGGCGGCGGCTAGAGCTCTCCGGGCTTCGCGTACCGGTAGAAGAACCGGCCGAGGCCGCCCTCGTTGATCGCCGTCATCAGCTCGAGATGGTCCTCGAGCATGCGCGCGCTGCCGAAGCCCCCGGCCGACACCGGGTCAAAGCCCGC
>DASWDJ010000186.1:0-15716 GCA_036395295.1 Gaiellaceae bacterium
GAGGGTCTCCGAGCCGGCTCTGGACGCCTACGTGCGGCGGTTCTCGCGGGCGCTCGACCGACAGCGTGTCGAACCTTCGCTCGCTCTTCAGGGGCTCGAGCCGACGATTGTCCAGGGGCGCCCCGGCCGTGTTCTCGACCAGGAGGCGGCTGCCCAGCTCATCGTGCGCTCGCTGACCGGGCATTCGAGGGCCCCTGTCGCGCTCCCGCTGCGCATCGACCGTCCGCGGCTGACCGCCGCAGACCTGGCCGGAGCGCGCGCAAAGCTGTCGACAGCGCTCTCGGCCCCGGTCGAACTGACCTACGGGCCCGGCGGATGGCACCTGTCGCAGCGGAAGATCGCCCGGCTGCTCGTGCTGCCGCACGACGGTGAGCGCTCGCTGGCGATCGGCGGGCCTGCCGCCACACGGTTCTTCGCCAACCTGCGTCGGCGCGTCGGGCGCGCGCCGAGGGACGCCGGATTCGCAATCGGCGCGCGCAACGTCGTCCACGTGGTTCCGGCCCAGGCCGGACGCGGCCTGGAGGCGGAGGGGACAACCCGCGCTCTCATGACCGCGATGCTTTCCACGAGCGATCGGGAGGCGGAGCTGCAGGTCGTATCGATCGCGCCGGACCGGTCGACCAGCGAAGCCCAGGCGATGGGGATCACCGGGCTCGTTGGCGCCTACGAGACTCTCTACGGCGGCGTTCCGAACCGGATCCACAACGTCCAACTCGTAGCGCACCTGATCGACAACCATCTGATCGGGCCCGGCGCCGAGTTCTCGTTCAACGCGACGACGGGCGAGCGTTCGCCCGAGAAAGGATTCCTCGAGGCGCCCGTGATCATCAACGGCGAGCTCAAGACCGGGCTCGGGGGCGGCATCTGCCAGGTCTCGACGACCGTCTTCAACGCGGCCTACGAGGCCGGCCTCTCGATCACGGATCGGACGAACCACGCGCTCTACATCAGCCACTACCCACTCGGCCGGGATGCGACCGTCAACTATCCCGACACCGACCTGCGCTTCGTCAACGACACGAAACACTGGCTGCTGCTCCGCACCTTCGTCGGCTCCTCGTCCTTGACGGTCGCGCTCTACGGTGCGCCGCAGCACCGGCGCGTAGAGAGCGATGTCTCGCCGCTCGTCGTCAAGGCCGATCCGCCGGTCAAGCGCCTCCCCGATCCGAACCTCTCTGTCGGGCAGACGGTGGTCGAGGAATCGGGGCAGCCGTCGCGCTCGACGAGCGTCCGGCGCCGTGTCTACGGTACCGGCGGGAAGCTCCTCTACGACCACACGTGGTACTCGTCGTACGTCGCCGAGCCACGCGTGATCCGCGTCGGGACGAAGCCGAAGGCCCCGCCACCGGTCAAGAAGAAGAAGAAGGCGCCGCCGCCCCCTCCTCCGCCAGAGTCGCCGCCCCCACCGATCTCTCCGCCGCCGGCCTAGAGACTTTCCGCCTCGGCGATCGCTTCGGCGAGCCAGGGCGGCACGCGGGTCGGCCGGTGATCGCCCATCGAGACGCAGGCGTGCGTCGTCCAGCCCTCGGCGATCCGTTGACCCGCTCGCTCGACGGAATACTCGAAGCGGAAACGGGCGCCGCGCAGGTCGCCGCAGCGGACGCGGATCGTCAGTCGATCGTCGAAACGAGCGGCCTCGACGTAACGGGCGTAGGCCTCGAGCGTCAGCGCGTCGACGCCTTCGTCGCGCAGACGGAGATAGCCGCCGCGGAAGCGCCGCAAGTACTCGATCCTCGTCGTCTCGAACCAGACGAGATAGGCCGCGTGATGCGCGATCCCCTGGGCGTCCGTCTCTGCGAAGCGAACGGTGACCTCGGTCGCGAAGTTGAAGTCGCCCACGGGCGCGTAGCATCGCAGCGCCGTCTACAGGCCGCCGGGGCGAGCTGATCCATGAGAGCGACCAGCGAAGAGATCAACAAGCTGGCTGACCTCATCCGCCAGAGGCAACCTTGCGTCGTGCTGACAGGCGCGGGCGTCTCGACCGAGAGTGGGATCCCCGACTTCCGCTCGCCGACCGGACTGTGGGCCGAGGCCGACCCGCTCGAGGTCGCTTCGCTGCAGGCGTTCCGCGCCGACCCTGAGCGCGTGTGGAGCTTCTACGCCCCGCGGCTGCGGATGCTCACCCATGCGGAACCGAATGCCGCCCACCTTGCGCTTGCCGAGCTCGAGCGGCGCGGGCTCCTGAGCGGGGTCATCACTCAGAACATCGACCTCCTGCACGAGCGCGCCGGAAGCGGCGATGTGATCGAGGTGCACGGCTCGATCCGGACCGCGACCTGTCCGAGCTGCGGGGCCGTCCACCCGCTGGAGGAAGTTGCCGCCTCGATCGAGGCTCGCGGCGTCCCGCACTGCCGCAAGTGCGGCGCGGTTCTCAAGCCCGACGTCGTGCTCTTCGGAGAGGTGCTCCCCGAGCCGACGATCGACCGCGCCTACGAGCTGGCACGCCGTGCGGCCCTGATGCTCGTCGTCGGTTCGGCGCTCGAAGTCTTCCCGGCCGCCGACCTTCCGCTCGAGACGCTCCGGGCCGGCGGTGCGCTCGCGATCGTCAATCGCGAGCCGACGCCGCTTGACGAAGAGGCTGATTTGAGGATCGGAGGATCGGCGGGCGAAGCGCTGAGCGCGCTTGTCGCCGCGCTGGAGCCAGGCTAGGCGCTGGCTCGGCGGAGCGGGATCTCGTTCAGCACGCGCCGGCAGGAGGAGCAGACCTTGCGCTCTACTTCGAACGGAACGCCGGCCTTCTGACGCAGCACATGCATCGTGATCTCCGTGTGGCGGTGCGACTTCACGGGGCTCATCTGGGCCATTTCCTTGAGGCTAGCTCGGGCGTCAGTTGTTGCAGTCTCGGAGCAGTGACGATTTGGTGGAAAGGTTGTAAACACTCCGACGCTCACATCCTCGGCTTGTTAGTGGCGGTGTCGCAATGAGCTCGGCTTGGTTCGGCCGGTCATTTCAGACGGACGGGCGGGAAACCCGCGCGTCCTGATGGTCGGCACCGCAAGCGGCGCCTTAGTCGAGAAGGATTAGCGTCGACGCGTCGGCGGTAAGGTGTCTGGGAAGGACAAACGACGAAAGGCAGTGCTGATGGCGCAACGCAACAAGGATCTCCTGAGTCGGCTGGCAGACCGAGGAGAGCAAGTGGTCGGCCGCATCACCGATCTCCCGGGCGCGAAGACGCTGCTCGACCGGACGACCGCGCTCGCCAAGCGGATGGACGAGATGCAGAAGCGCCTGCGCAGCCTCGACTCGGTCGAGAAGAGGCTGACCGCAGTCGAGCGCCGACTCGACAAGCTCGAGGGCAAACCTACGACGCGCAAGAGGACGGCCACGCGCCGCACGACCTCCGCGCGGTCCTCAACCGGCAAGCCGACGACGACGCCGAGGCGCACCACGCGCCGGCGGCCTCCTTCCAGCTCAACCTAGGCCGAGGCCCGCGGCACCGCTTGCGGTGCCGCCCTCAGGATGCTCGGGAGACCGACAGGCCACGCCGGCGGAGCCGGCATGGCCCTCGAGTCGGCATCGCGAGCGATGCCTCGGCCGTGCATCCGTCTGAAATGACCGGTCGAGCCATTACACGTCGACGACACCGCCGCTAGGCACCCGCAACCGCAGGGAGCGCGGGACGATCTCGAAGCTCGCCGGCGTCGTTCCCGGCTGTTCCCCGTCCAGCTCGACCGGTAGCGGGATCGGCGCCTCGATTGTCACCTGCGGGCCCCGGAGCAGCTCGGCCTTGGGATGGGGGAGGTGGGTGCCTCGGTAGATCTTCGGCAGCGTGAACACGAGATCGCGCTTGGTCACGTCACCGATGAGGAGGACGTCGAAGAGCCCATCGGCAGGATCCGCGTCGGGGCAGATCTTCATCCCTCCGCCGAAGTAGCGCCCGTTCGCGGCGACGACGTCGTACATCGCCCCGGTCCGCTCCTCGTCCCCGACTCTCACGGTGATCTGTGCGTTCCGCCAGCGGGCGAAGACGGCCAGCGTGCTCCAGGCGTACGAGATCTTTCCGCCCAGTGCCTTGCCGGTCTCGTTGACGCGCTTGGCGACCGCTCCGCTCATGCCCGCGCTCGCGATGTTCGCGAACCAGGTGACGCTGTCCCGCCCGGCCCATGTTCGGAGCGATGCCCGGCCGAGGTCGACCTCGCGGCTCTGCCCGGTGCGGGCGACGTCGAGTGCGCCCTCGAGGTTCCTCGGGATACTGAAGGTGCGCACGAAGTCGCCGCCGGTGCCGCGGTGGACGATTGCCAGCTCGACGCCGTCGATTCCCGCGATGCCGTTCACGATCTCGTTCACCGTCCCGTCGCCTCCGACCGCAACCAGCTGCCGCGCGCCGCTCTTCGCCGCCTCGCGCGCGAGGTCGACGAGGTGCCCGGGGTGCTCGGAGAGCAGGGCATCGCCGATCAGGCCTCGATCCGCTGCAAGCCGGGCGATCTCGGGCCAGCGCCTGCCGGTCGCTCCGCTGTCGGCGGCCGGATTGACGAGGAAGACGGTTTCGCTAATGGTGTTTTGCTGCAGTGACAGTCGCAAGCGCGACCCGCGTCATCCGGTCGACCGCGGCCTGGAGGTCATCGTCGGAGATCCGCGTGAACGAGCCGCCGACCACGATATCGCTGACCGTGAGCAGGCACCCCGCCTGCACCTTGCGGAGCGCGCCGATCGTGAAGAGGACGGCGGCCTCCATCTCCACGGCGAGCACGCCGCGCGACGACCAGCGCGCGTGCCGTTCCTCGTCCGGATCGTAAAAGGTGTCCGAGGACGCGATCGCCCCGACGCGCATGGGCTGGTGGAGCTCCTTGGCGGCGTGGACTGCGCCGTGGACGAGCTCCCAATCGGCGGTCGGGCAGTGGGGCTCGCCGCCGACGTAATGCAGCGCGGTACCGTCCGCAGGGACGGCGGTCAGCGCGACGATCAGGTCGCCGAGCTCGAGGTCGGACTGGAGGCCCCCGCACGTGCCGACCCGGAGGAAGCGCTTCACGCCCAGCTGGACGAGCTCCTCCATCACGATTGCGGCGGAAGGACAGCCCATTCCGGTCGCCTGCACGGAGACGGGCCGGCCCTCGAACTCGCCCGTGTAGCCCAGCAGCCCGCGCTCGGCGTTTCGCTGGACGGCGTTGTCGAGGTAGGTCTCGGCGATGTATTGCGCGCGAAGAGGGTCTCCGGGGAGAAGGCAGGCCTCGGCGTACTCGCCCTGCTCGGCTCGGACGTGGATCGGCACGCGCGCACCATATTGCGATTGCGATGATCTCGGCCGTGCTGACCGATCCTGCGCTCGACTCGATCCTCGCCTTCTGCGCCGAGGATCCGATCGAGCGTGTCTTCCTCGAGGACGTCGCGCGACGCGGCTTCGGGCGCTTTCGAGGCGTGGCGGGTGGAGACGGGCTCGCCGCCCTCTGCTACTTCGGCGCCAATGTCGTCCCTTCCGGCAGCGGCTGCGATGCGTTTGCCGGCGAGGCCGCCGCGCGCGGGACGCGGATGCTGATCGGTGACGAGCAGGCCGTCGGGGAGCTCTGGACAGCCGCGCGCCCGCTCATGCCGGAGCCGCGCGAGGATCGACCCGACGAGCCGGTCTATGTGCTCAGAGAGGCCCCGGACGGGGAGTCCAACGGCCTGCGGCCGGCGACGGTCGACGATCTCGATCTGCTCCTTCCGGCCTGCGCTGCCACACACCAGGAAGAGCTCGGTGTCGACCCGCTCGAGCGCGATCCACACGGCTTTCGCCGCCGGACGCTCGCGCAGATCGAGGAAGGCCGCTCGTGGCTCTGGGCCGAGAGCGGGACGATTCTCTTCAAGGCCGAAGCCTCGGCGTGGACACCGAGCGCCGTCCAGCTGCAGCAGGTCTGGGTCGATCCCGAGGTGCGAAACCGCGGCTACGGCAAGCGCGGGCTGTCGGACCTCTGCCGGCTGCTGCTGGCTCAGGCGCCGGCGGTGTGCCTGTTCGTGCGTCCCGAGAACGAGCCCGCGATCCGCCTCTACGAATCGATCGGGATGGAGCGAGCCGGCACGTATCGAAGCGTCCTCTTCTAGGAACAGTTTGTTGCGAGGTCTCGTGAGGAGGTTGCTGTTGTTCGGGCTCGCCGCTTGGATCGGTCGCTGGCTCGCACTCGAGGTCGCCGTTCGGTTCGCGCAGAGGCGGCCGCCGCCGGAGCGGGCGCCCAAGGACGCTCTTCGTCCTCCGGGCCGCATGCCGGGCCCCTTCGACTAGCTTTTGGCTATGGAGCCAAGAGCCTTTCGAAAGGCCGTCGAAGCCGACATCCGAGAGCACGAGCTGATCGCGCCCGGCCGGGAGGTCGCGGTACTCGTCTCGGGCGGCGCCGACTCGACCTGCCTCTGGCACGTGCTGCGCGACCTCGGCTATCAGGTTTCTGCGCTCCACGTCGATCACGGCCTCCGGGGCCACGAGTCGGACGAGGACGCCGAGTTCTGCCGGGACGTTCTCGGAGCGGAGGTCGTCGACGGGCGCGGCGGACAGACCGAGGATGAGCTGCGCGAGATTCGCTACTCGTTCGCGACAGACAAACTCCGGGCCACGGGCCACACGGTCTCGGACCAGGTCGAGACGGTGCTCTACCGGATTGTCGCCAGCGGCGCGCCCGGCCTGATCGAATGGGCGCGCGCGGACGGCGTCGTGCGGCCCTTGCTCAACCGTTGGCGCGACGAGACCGAGGCTTACTGCCGGGCGGTGGAGCTCGACTTTCGTCGGGACTCCTCGAATCGCGACACGAAGCGCGGCCTGATTCGGGACGAAATCATCCCCCTGCTCCTGCGCCTGCACCCGGGCGCCGAGGGCAACCTGCTGCGGCTCGCCAGCCGCAAGACGGCCCCTCCCGAGCTTGTCCAGCTGCTCGAATCCGCCGAAGGCTCGACCCGCCTCGACCTCAGCGGAGGCCGGTCGATCGTCCGCGAGTACGACCGGGTCTGGCTCGAGCGCTCACCCGTGGTGCTCGAGGGGGAGGTGCGCTGGGGCCCTTGGCGCATCGCCTCCGAGCGGAAGGGGCTTAAGGTACGTGGGTGGCGCCCCGGCGACCGGTTGGCGGGGCGCACGAAGAAGATCCAAGACGTGTTCGTCGACGCCAAGATTCCGCGATCGGAGCGCGAGGCGTGGCCGCTCGTGGTGCGCGGCGACGAAGTCGTTGCGGTTCCCGGGATCGTCGAGGCCGAAGGAGTGCTTGCCGAGCGTGTCGCAGACTGAGCTGGAACACGGGGTAGCGGAGATCCTCGTCGACGAGGAGACGCTGCGTGCGCGTGTGCTCGAGCTCGGCGAGGAGATCTCGAACGACTACACGGGGCGCGACCTGCTCCTCGTCGGCGTCCTCAAGGGCGCCGTCTTCTTCATGGCCGATCTCATGCGCAGCCTGACCGTCCCCTGTGAGGTCGATTTCATGGCCATCTCGAGCTACGGCGCTGCGAGCGACTCCTCGGGTGTCGTCCGTATCCTCAAAGACCTGGACATCCCACTCGACGGGCGGCACGTGCTCGTCGTCGAGGACATCATCGACTCGGGGCTCACCCTCTCCTACCTGATGCGCAACCTGCGGGCGCGAGAGCCCGCCTCGCTCGAGGTGTGCGCTCTGCTCACGAAGGCGGGCCGGCGCGAGATCGAGATCCCGGTCCGCTACGTCGGCTTCGAAATCCCGAATCGTTTCGTCGTCGGCTACGGGCTCGATTTCGCCGAGCGGTACCGAAACCTGCCGTACGTCGGCGTCTTGGAGGAAGACGTCGAGGCAGGTGTAACGAGCACCTGAGCCTGGCTCGAGAAGCGGCGTCCTCAAGGAGCGCGGGCTTCGCGCCGACGTAAGGAAAGATCGTCCGCGGGAGGTAAGAATCGTGCACGCTGCTACGCTGATCGAGGAGGCGCCTGCTTGAACCGTTTTTTCCGTTCCGCACTGTTCCCGCTGATCGTGATCGTCCTGCTCGTCTACCTGGCGAGCTCTCAGCTCATGGGCGGAAACAAGAACGAGAAGAAGGTCACCTATTCGCAGCTCCAGCAGCGCGTACGGGACGACCCGGCCTCCGTCAGAGAAGTCGTCTTCGGACCGAGCAAGCGGGAGATCACCGCCCAGCTCACGGACGGAAAGAAATGGAAGGTTCACTACCCGAGCGACCAGTCGCAGGTCGACTTCGAGAAGCTTCTCCAGAGAGAGAACGTCACCTACGACTCGAAGGGCACCGGCGGCTCGTGGTGGGGCTCGGCCATCCTCTCCCTCTTGCCGTTCGTGATCCTGATCGCGTTCTGGATCTTCCTCATGAACCAGGTGCAGGGCGGGGGCTCGAAGGTGATGAGCTTCGGCAAGAGCCGCGCGAAGCGGATGACGCCCGACTCGCCGAAGATCGGCTTCAAGGACGTGGCCGGTGTCGAGGAGGCGGTTGAGGAGCTCCAGGAGATCAAGGAGTTCCTCGAGAACCCGAAGAAATTCCAGGCCCTCGGCGCGCGCATCCCGAAAGGCGTGCTGCTCTACGGCCCCCCGGGCACGGGCAAGACGCTCCTCGCGCGCGCGGTCGCGGGCGAGGCGGGCGTGCCCTTCTTCTCCATCTCCGGCTCCGACTTCGTCGAGATGTTTGTCGGCGTCGGCGCGAGCAGGGTGCGCGACCTCTTCGAGCAGGCGAAGCAGGCCTCTCCCTGCATCGTCTTCATGGACGAGATCGACGCCGTGGGCCGCCACCGCGGTGCCGGGCTCGGCGGCGGGCACGACGAGCGCGAGCAGACTCTCAACCAGCTCCTCGTGGAGATGGACGGGTTCGAGCTGAAGGACAACATCATTCTGATCGCCGCCACGAACCGCCCCGACATTCTCGACCCTGCGCTGCTGCGCCCCGGCCGTTTCGACCGGCAGATCGTCGTCGACCGGCCCGACCGGCTCGGTCGCAAGAAGATCCTCGAGGTGCACGCGAAGGGCAAGCCGCTCGCGACCGAGATCGAGCTCGACACGCTTGCAGCCGGTACGCCGGGCTTCACGGGCGCCGATCTCGCCAACCTCGTCAACGAGGCGGCCTTGCTCGCGGCGCGGCGCGGCAGGAAGACGATCGGACAGGAGGAGCTCGAGGAAGGGATCATGCGCGTGATCGCCGGCCCCGAGAAGAAGACTCGGCTCTTCTCGGAGGAGGAGCGGAAGATCACCGCGTACCACGAGATGGGCCACGCTCTCGTCGGCCACTACCTCGACCAGGACAGCGAGGTGCACAAGATCTCGATCATCAGCCGCGGCCAGGCGCTCGGCTACACGATTTCGCTGCCGCGTGAGGATCGTTACCTGACGAGGAAGTCGACCCTGATGGATCAGCTTGCGGCCTTGCTCGGCGGGCGGACCGCCGAGGAGCTCGTCTTCAACGAGGTGACGACCGGCGCAGCCAACGACCTCGAGCGCGTCACGCACACGGCCAAGCAGATGATCATGCGCTTCGGGATGAGCGAGAAGCTCGGCCCGCGCGTGCTCGGGCGCAACCAGGACATGCCGTTCCTCGGGCGCGAGATGGCCTCCGAGCCGGATTATTCCGAGGACATCGCCCGCGAGATCGACAGCGAGATCAACACGGTGATCGAGGACGCGCATAGGCGGGCGCGCAAGGTGCTGGAGGAGCACGTGGACGAGCTCCACCGACTCTCGACCATCCTCGTCGAGCGTGAGACGATCGACAAGGATCAGTTCCTGAAGCTGCTCGAGGGCGCTTCGGAGGAAGAGGTCTTCCCCGAGGAAGCGGCGGAGAGGACCGAGCCGGCGGCTCCCAAGGCCGACCGGCGCAAGCGTGTTCCGAAGCCAAAGCCCTTCCCGCTGCCGGGCCAGGCGATGCAGCCCCCGCCGCCCGAAGGCGCCCAGAGCTAGACGGCTCGATTGGCACTAGCCTCTGGGGCATGACGAGCCCCATCGAGGAGCGGTTCCCCCGCCCAGCAGTGATGGGCGTCGTCAACATCACGCCCGACTCGTTCTCGGACGGGGGGGTCAACTTCCGGCCTGACGATGCCGTGGCCGCGGCGCGGCGCCTGCGCGAGGAAGGCGCCGCGATCGTCGACGTCGGGGGCGAGTCGACGCGCCCCGGGTCGGAAGGCGTCCCTCTCGACGAGGAGCTACGCCGCGTGGTGCCGGTGCTCGAGGCCTTGCAGGGCGAGGTGCCGGTCTCGATCGACACCGCGAAGGCCGAGGTCGCGAGCCGGGCGCTCGCGGTCGGCGCTGAGCTCGTCAACGACGTGACCGCCCTCCGGGGGGATCCAGACCTGGCAGAGGTGGTCGCGTCCTCCGAGGCCTACCTCTGTCTCATGCACATGCAAGGAGAGCCGAGGACGATGCAACACAATCCCAGGTACGCGGACGTGGCCGGGGAGGTGGCTGCCTTTCTCGAGGAGCGGCTGCGCTTCGCCGTGGACGCCGGCATTCCCGAGGAGCGCATCTGCCTCGACCCCGGGTTCGGCTTCGGGAAGACGATGGAGCAGAACTTCGAGCTGCTGGCCCGACTCGATGAGATCGTCGCGCTCGGCCGCCCGGTCCTGGTCGGCCTCTCCCGCAAGCGCTCGCTCGGGCGTGTTCTCGGCGACCCGGAGGCGACCACGGGGCCCCTCTCGGCGAGCCTCGCGGCCGCGGTCGAGGCCTACGAGCGAGGCGCGACGATCTTCCGCGTGCACGACGTGCGCGAGCATGTCGAGGCGCTGACGGTCGCCGCCGCAGTTTCACCGTGATCGCCGTCGAACTCGAGGCCCTCGAGGTCTTCGGACGGCACGGAGTCGAGGAGGAGGAGCGGCGCGAGGGCCAGATGTTCTTCTACGACGTCCGGTTCGAAGTCTCTGACGCCGCGCTCTCCGACCGGATCGAGGACGCCGTCGACTACCGACTTGTCGCCGACTGTGTGCGCGAGATCTCGGAGGGTCGGGACTTCAACCTGATCGAAGCGCTCGCGGCCGCCGTGGCGGATGCTCTCCTCGCTCGCTTCGAGGTCGAGCTGGTCCGGGTCCGCGTGCGGAAACCGCACCCGGCAGGCGTACCGGCCGCTTACTCCGCTGCTACCGTCGAGCGGATTTCGTCTTGACGACCGAGACGGACAGGCCGTAACTGATCCCGGCGACACGACGCGCGGCCGTTCCGCTGCCTGCGCCCACTGACGCCTCAGCGTAGTAGTAAGCGCCGCGACGGCCCGTGTTCTTCACGCGCAGGGACTCCCGCTTGCGCCCGCGGCGCTCTGAGAGACCGCGAAAATCGCGCCTCCTTGCCCCTCCGCCCTCGAGGACGCTGACCGTGCGCGGTCCCCACAGCGCCAGGTCGACGTCGCCCCCGGACGGCTGGAGCGCCACGAACGCCGTGTGCCTGCCGGGCACCCAGATGCGGTACACGTCGCGTGGATCCTCGGCGAATTCGACGCGCGCGCCGACCGTGCCGCGCGGGCGGCTTGCGGCAGTCAGCGGCGTCGACGCTCTGTGCAGGAGGCCGTTCCGCTTGAGGTACGAGACGTCCTCGTTCGGCTCCTGCGGATCGCGGGTGACTGGAGCCACGGCCAGCGCAGCCGGGATGTCGAGCCGGCCGAACCCCGAAAGCGGATCGAAGCCCGGGCTCGAGATGTCCTGCGCCGAAGCGCGCATGACATCGAACAGCTGCGTCACGTCGAGTGTCGGCCGGGCAGTCCAGATCCAGGCGGCAGCGCCCGCGACCATGGGCGAGGAGAAGCTCGTCCCGCTGAACGTGGAGTAACCGGTGCCGCTGAAGGTCGCCGGCACCGCTATGGGGATATTGAGGCCCGGCGCCGCCAGATCGACGTAGGGCGACCGGCTCGAGAAGGCCGTGGGTTGGCCGGACTGGTCGATGGCGCCGACTGTGAGCACGTGCGGCAGGCTCGCCGGGTACTCAAGTGGGCTGCCGGCGCCGCCGCTGTTGCCCGCCGCCGCGACGACGAGCGTGCCCGAGCTGATGGTGTACGCGATCATCGCGTCGAGCAGCGGGTTCCTCACCTGCGACCCGAGGCTGAGATTGACCACGCCGGGGCCCCTCCGGATTGCGGCGTCCAGGCCGTTGATGACGTCCCCGGCCCTGATGCCGATCCCCAGCGGGCTCGCGTCCCAGATCTGCAGGGCCGCCTGCGGATAGACGCCGACGAGGCCCGTGCCGTTGGTGGGCGCGGCGACGACGGATGCGACGGCTGTGCCATGCTCCTCGAGGCGCGCGGAGGTGCTCTGGCCGTTCAGAGCCGTGGTCGCAGGCCGGCCCGCGAACTCGACGTGCGTGAGATCGACTCCGGTATCGATGACCGTCACCGGCTTGCCCGCCCCGGGCGGCTCGGCGCGGTCGGCGCCTACGAAGGGGATCCACCACTCCTGCGGGACTAGCGGATCTCCGAGGTGGTTCGCGACGCTCAACGGCCGGTCCGGATCGACTGCCCGGACGAGACCGTCGCGCATGAGCCCGGGCACGACCCGCAACGCGGGCCCGCTTCGCAGACGCCAGATCGGAAGCACTGTGGCGATCCGCACTCCGCCTGCGCGCCGGAGCGCCGGGCCGGCGGCGGGGCGCGCCAGGACGAGCGTGGCGTCGTAGAGCCGAAGATCGCGCTGCTCGGCGCGCGAGAGGCTCCGCTGCGCGACGGCCGATCCGGGCCAGGCGACGAGCGCAAGACCGGCGACACAGAGGGCGACCCCGAAACGCCTCAAGGAGGCGAACATAGCAGCAGTCATGACCAAGGCCTTTGTCGGTATCGGCTCGAATCTCGGAGAGCGTGAGGCGTACTTGCGGCGGGCGTTGCAGCTTCTCGCCGCGGAGGAGGGAATCGACGTCGTCGCCGTCTCCGAGCTGCGCGAGACCGACCCCGTGGGGCCGGTCGAGCAAGGGCGGTTCGTGAACGGCGCGGCACTCCTCGAGACCGAGCTCTCACCACGGGAGCTGCTGGGAAGACTGCTCACGATCGAGGGACGGCTCGGGCGGGTTCGCAACGAGCGCTTTGGGCCGCGCACGATCGACCTCGACCTGCTCGTCTACGGGGACGCGATGGTCGATGAGCCGGGCCTGACGGTCCCGCATCCGCGGTTGCACGAGCGCCGCTTCGCGCTCGAGCCGCTCGCCGATCTGGCTCCAGACCTGGTCATCCCCGGGAGGGGCCCGATTTCAGCCTTGCTCGCAGAGCTAGTATGACCCCGTTATGTCGCACATCGACGAGCTCGACGAGTTCGAGGCAGAGCTCGAGCTCCGGCTGAAGCGCGAGTACGCCGACGTCTTCGAGCTGTTCCGCTGGTGCGTCCTCACCCAGGACGCGACCTACCTCTGCAACAACCTCGTCCTGAACGCCTCTCCGCAGCCCAATTACCCCTTCTACCACCTGAAGATGGAGGACGTCTGGGTCTGGGACAAGAATCGCCCCACCCGGCTGATCCCGCGGGCCGAGATCTACACATCCAGCGACGTCACCGTCGAGGAACTGCGCGGCGAGGGCGACCGGCCGAAGCTGACGGCCGAGGCGCTCGCCGAGCGCATCGGCGAGTCGCTTGCCGGCGACGACGATCTGTAGCACCGACGCCGCGTGCTCCTAGCCGTCGACGTCGGCAATACGCAGACGGTGCTGGGCCTATTCGAGGGCGGGCACCTCGCAGAGCATCGACGACTGGCGACCGAGGGCCGTCGCACCGGGGACGAGCTGGGCGCGCTGCTCGGGGAGATGCTGGACCTCGACGCCGTGGACGGCATCTGCCTCTCCTCGACTGTGCCCGCTCTCGTGCGTGAGTACGAGCTCTTCGCGGAGCGGTGGGCGCGCGCGCCCATCCTCGTCGTCGGGCCGGGAGCGAAGACGGGGATTCCCGTTCGCTACGACGATCCGCGTGAGGTCGGCCCCGATCGGATCGTGAACGCCGTCGCGGCAAAGGAACGCTACGGAGCGCCCTGCATCGTCGTCGACTTCGGCACCTCGACCAACTTCGACGTCGTCTCCGCCGAGGGTGAGTACGTGGGCGGCGTGCTCGCGCCCGGGATCGAGATCTCGATGGATGCCCTGTTCGCGCGCGCCGCACGCCTGATGCGCGTCGACTTCACCGAGCCCCCCGCCGTGATCGGCAAGACGACGGTGCACAGTCTCCAGTCCGGCCTTGTCTACGGCTTCGCGGGGCAGGTCGACCGGATCGTCGAGGAGATCCGGGGCGAGCTCGGCTCGGAGGCCCCGGCGATCGCGACCGGCGGGCTCGCCGAGATCGTGGGGCCGCACTCGCGCACGATCGAGCGGGTCGACCCCGACCTGACCCTCGAGGGCCTGCGTCTGGTCTGGGAGCTGAACCGTTAGGCCGTTCGACTTCCGGCGCAAAGGCGTCACACACGCGTGTGAATTTCGCGCTTATGATCGACGCGGGGAGGAGGTGGACGGTGCCTTATCTATTCACGCCGCGCCGGAGCCGTTTCCTCAACCGCTCGAGCAGCGACGGCCCGGCCGGACGGCGTAGAGCCTCGTCCCGCGCCCGCTGGCGCTTGGCAAAGGCGCGCTCGCGCATGACCCGTGTCGGATACCGTGGCTTCCAGTAGACCGGCATCAGATCATCCGCCGCCGTAGATCGAGATCGGCAGGTCGAGGAGGATCTCGTCCCCCTGCGGCAGCTCGTCCTCGAGCCGCTCGAGCACGAAGCGCGCGCCAGGGGCCGCCGCGAGCAGGCGCTGCTCAACCTCCTCGAGCGTCGCCAGCTGGACGAGCTCTTGCTTGAAGGGCCGAGGGAAGCGGCCGCGCCCCAGATACCAGCCGTAGAACTTCTTCAGGAAGCCGGTCGCCCGGTGCTCACCGAGCTCGCGCACCGTCTCGCGGATGAAGAGGATCAGCTCCGCCGCAACCTCCTCCCGAGAGGGCTCGGCCTCGTCGCCCATGATGTGCCTCAGCGCCCAGGGATTCCCCTGCGCGGCCCGGCCGACCATGACGGCCTCGGCGCCCGTCGTCGCGAGCACTATCTGCGCCTTCGCCCGCGAGACGATGTCCCCCGAGGCGACGACCGGCACGTCGACGAGCTCGACGAGCTCGGCCGTCAGCCGGTGGTCGGCCTCGCCCGTGTACATCTGGCGCGCCGAGCGCGGATGGAGCGTGAGCGAGGCCGCGCCAGCTTCGACGAGCTTCGGGCCGATCTCGATGCAGGTGCGCGAGCCGTTGTGGAGCCCGCGCCGCATCTTCACGGAGACCGGCACCGAGACCGCGTCTGCGACCGCCTCGACGATACCGCAGGCGCGATCCGGCTCCTCGAGCAGCGTCGCTCCGGCGCCCGTCTTCGTCACCTTCCGGACGGGGCAGCCGAAGTTGACGTCGACGAGATCCGCGCCGGCGTCCTCGACCATGCGCGCGGCCTCGGCCATGATGCCTGGCTCCGAGCCGAAGATCTGGACTGCGAGCGGATGCTCGTCCGCGGCGATGCGCAGATAGCCGAGCGAGCGCTCGTTGCCGTGCGAGAGGCCGGCGCAGCTGACCATCTCCGAGCAGACGAGCCCAGCGCCGAACCGGCGGCCCTGGCGGCGGAACGCCTGGACGCTCACGCCGGCCATAGGCGCGAGCACGAGCCGGGTCGGGATCTCGACCGGCCCGATCCGCCAACTTTCACGAAGATCTACCTGCACAGAGGCCAAATCGTAGCCGCGGAACCGGAGTTTGACGTTGACCGCGGTCACAGGTACTATGCCTGCCCGCGACGGCGCCTTTGCGCCGCGCGTCTTTTTTTCTGAGGAGGAACCGTGAAGGAAGTGATCCTCACTCCAGAGGGCTACAAGAAGCTCAAGGAGGAGATCGAGCACCTGTCGAAC
>DASWDJ010000187.1:0-3367 GCA_036395295.1 Gaiellaceae bacterium
GAGCCCGATCAGCGACTCGAGGTTCGGGCGGATGATGTTGCGGGCGATGTCGAGCGTGAGCTCGCGGCGCGCGTCGATCTCGTCCTGGCGGGACAAGCCTCCGCCGAGCCGGCCTTCCTTCGGCAGATGGTGCTCGTCGTACGACCAGACCGCCAGCGTGTACGCGCCTGTGATCGGGATCTTCAGCTCGTGCTGGGCAACCGATTTGAGAAAGGAGAACTCGTCGTCGTGGTACGGCTCACGCAGCGAGACCGGGCCGGTTGCCGCCGACTTCGAGTAGTACTTGTTGTCGAAGGAGCGCACGGTGCCGCGCGGCTCGAAGCCGTTCGAGTGCGCGATCGCCCACGCGTACATCTCGCTTCGCTGCTGCTCGCCGTCCCAGACGACGTCGACTCCGGCTGACTCCTGGAGGCGGACGCAGTAACGGCTCGACCAGCGCGCGATCTCGTCCGCGTCGCGCTCGTCCTGCTGGAGCAGCTCGATGAGGGCCTCATGACCCTCGACGTCGAGCTTCTCGCCCCACTGACGAGCATGCTCGATGTCGCCTTCCTCGAGCGGCTTCCCGGCAGACGTCTTGACGAGCCACGACGGTTTCGCCAAAGAGCCCACCTCATGTGTCAGGAACTTGACTTCGTCGCTCATGCGGCTGCCTCCACAGTTGCGGTCCGAGCCTTGCCCAGGCGCACGAGCTTCTCGCGCGCGACCTGCTCGGAAACGTACTGAAGATCGCCGTTCGGGACGAGCGCGATCTCATCGACGCCGCGGTCGCGAAGGCCTTCGACGAACGCCGCGATCTCGCGCGGCTCCTCGAGGACGGAGCTGCGCGCGTCGAGGATGCCAGCGAGGAGCATCTTGTCGAAGCCCGGAGGGACGTCGGTTGCGCGCGTGGCGTAGAAGTCGATCCCGATTGCGTGCACGGGCAAGTCTGCGAGTCCCTGCTCCAGGAGGCGCTGCGCGTTCCCGAACGTGAGCCAGAGCGCGAGCTTCGGACCGCCTGCGAGCTTCTGGAGCGCCTCCTCGCTGGCGCTCAGGTCGGCCTCCTCGTCGCGGGCGAGGAACGGCTCCTCCAGCACGACGAGGTCCGCGTCGAGTACCTCGAGTTGGGGCTTGAGCACGCCCTCGGCCATCGCCTTGGGCGGCAGTCCAGTGTCCTGTGCAAGGGCAAAGGGCGACGGGAGCGTGACGAGCCGCGGGCCCGGAAGCGGCGCGATGTAGCGCTCACCGAGCGGCTCACGAAGGCTCGGCTCGGCGGTGGTCGCGCTCGGGGCCCGATAGAAAGTGTTCGTGTCGAGGAAACGCGTCAGCGCGCCGGTCTCGAGGCCCTCACTCGCCTCGACCAGAGAACGAAAGATGTCTTGCCAGCGGAGCATCCCGTCGGCGAGCAGGTCGAGGCCGGCCTGCTGCTGGACGGCGAGGAGCTCCGCGAGATCCCGGTCGACCTGCTCGTCGACCGCCTCTTGCGTCGTGCGGCCGCGATCGAGGTCGCGCGTCGCCTGCACGAGCGCCTCCGAGCGAGGATAGAGCCCTGGAATAAAAGCCTGCAATTCGCCTCCTTACGAACGAAACCGCTCCCGCCAAAGAGGTCGGAAGCGGAGCGCTCCGGGCTCTTTAGGCGTTTTTGTTGAACCTGGTCGCCAAGCTGCCTTTCAAAGCTCTCCAGGTGTCCTGGAGCCTATCAGGGCGAATCGAGCTGCTCGATGCGATCGTCGCGCGAGTGGACGGCTTGATGAGATCGAGCTCGGCGCTCTCGATTCTTAGGCCCGCCCGACCACGGTCAGCTGGTTCTCCGCGTGCTTGATGCGCTGCTCGAGCTGCCAGCGGTCGGCGTCCGACTCGCCGCGTTCGAGACGCTCGAGCTCGGCCTTCGCCGTCTCGAGCTGCTCGCGGGCGCGCTCGTCGTCGATCTGCTTCGCGTCGACGGCGTCGTCCACGAGCGCCAGCGCGCGGTCCTGCTCGACCTTGAAGAAGCCGGGTCCCGTCGCGAACTCGTGCACCTCGCCGTCACGCTTGACGTGAACGCGAGTCGAGCCGGCCTTCAGCATCGCCACCAGCGGCGCATGGCGTGCGAGAACGCCGATCTCGCCGTCGGCCCCGGGCACGATCAGCATCTCGGCCTCACCCTCGAACACAGGCCCGTCGGGTGTGACGAGTGAGACATCGAACGTCGCCACTCCTACGCCGGCTCAGGCGTCGCTTGCGATGCCGACTTCAGGACGTGCGAGATCCGGACGGCCACGCCGGCAAAGCCGGCATGACCTCCAAACGGCATCACAAGTGATGCCTCGCCGCGCGTCCGTCTGAACTGACCAGTCGACCCGCCCGAATTCACCGATTACGCCTGAACCGCATCTGGCTCGCGCTCGGCCGCCTCAGGCTCCTCTTCAGCCGGCGGCTCTTCAGCTTCCTCCTCGACCCGGACCGAGCCACGCGCCTTCTCGACGGCCTGCTCGATCGTCCCGACCATGTAGAACGCCTGCTCCGGGAGCTCGTCGTGCTTGCCCTCGAGGATCTCCTGGAAGCCCTTGATCGTGTCCTCGAGGCGCACGTACTCGCCTGGCTGGCCGGTGAACTGCTCGGCGACGAAGTTCGGCTGCGAGAGGAAGCGCTGGATCTTCCGCGCGCGCTGCACCGTCAGCTTGTCCTCGTCGGTCAGCTCCTCGATCCCGAGGATGGCGATGATGTCCTGCAGGTCCTTGTAGCGCTGGAGGACCTCCTGCACGCGGGTCGCCGTCTGGTAGTGCTCGTCCGAGACGATTCCCGGCTGCAGAGCGCGCGAGACGGAGTCGAGCGGGTCGACGGCGGGATAGATGCCCTGCTCAACGATCGCCCGCGAGAGCACGGTCGTTGCATCGAGGTGGGCAAAGGTGTTCGCCGGGGCCGGATCGGTGAGGTCGTCGGCCGGCACGTAGATCGCCTGCACCGAGGTCACCGAGCCCTTGCGCGTCGAGGTGATCCGCTCCTGGAGCTGTCCCATCTCGGTCGCGAGCGTGGGCTGGTAGCCGACGGCGCTCGGCATCCGCCCGAGCAACGCCGAGACCTCCGAGCCCGCCTGCACGAAGCGGAAGATGTTGTCGATGAAAAGCAGGACGTCCTGCCCCTCGTCGCGGAAGTACTCGGCCATCGTCAGCCCGGAGAGGCCGACCCGCAGGCGCGCGCCGGGTGGCTCGTTCATCTGCCCGTAGACGAGTGCGACCTTGTCCAGGACCTCGGCCTCCTGCATCTCTAGCCAGAGGTCGTTCCCCTCGCGCGTGCGCTCGCCGACGCCGCAGAAGACCGAGACGCCCCCGTGCTCCCTTGCGACGTTGTGGATCAGCTCCTGGATGAGGACGGTCTTGCCGACCCCGGCTCCGCCGAAGAGCCCGACCTT
>DASWDJ010000188.1:0-7581 GCA_036395295.1 Gaiellaceae bacterium
TGAGAAGTCGGAGCTGGCGCGGCAGGCCGCGCGCCTGATTCCAGGCGGCGTCAATTCGCCCGTGCGGGCAATGAAGGCCGTCGGTCTCGACGAGCCGCTCTTCATACGCCGAGGCGAAGGCGCATACGTGAAGACGGCCGACGGCGGACGCTATGTCGACTGGGTGATGTCGTTCGGTCCGCTCATCTTCGGCCACGCTGATCGGGAGACCGTCGAGGCCGTGCAGCAAACCGCGGACGAGGGGACGACCTTCGGCGCCACGACCGAGCGCGAGGTGGAGCTCGCCGTCGAGATCGTCGACGCGTTCCCTTCGATCGAGCAGGTGCGGCTCGTGAGCTCGGGCACCGAAGCGGCGATGAGCGCAATCCGGCTTGCCCGCGGGGCGACACGGCGCGATCGGATCCTCAAGTTCGCGGGCTGCTATCACGGGCACGCGGACGCGCTGCTCGCCGAGGCGGGGTCGGGCCCCGCGACGCTCGGTGTGCCGGCGACGGCCGGGGTTCCGACGGGTGCGACCGCCGACACGGTCGTGTGCCCGTACAACGACGTCGTCGCGGCGGCGACGGCGGTCGAGCGCTACGGCGAAGGGCTGGCGTGCGTGATCGTCGAACCGGTCGCGGGGAACATGGGCGTCATTCCGCCGGAGCCCGGCTTCCTCGAGGCGCTGCGGCAGCTCTGCGATGCCTCGGGCGCGCTGCTCGTCTTCGACGAGGTGATCACCGGCTTCCGGATCGCACGCGGCGGCGCCCAGGAGCGGCTGGGCGTGCGCGCCGACCTGACGGTGCTCGGCAAGATCGTCGGCGGCGGAATGCCGATCGGCGCCTTCGGCGGCTCCGCAGAGGTGATGAGCAGGCTGGCGCCGGTTGGCGACGTCTACCAGGCCGGAACGCTTTCCGGGAACCCGCTCGCGACCGCCGCCGGCATCTCCGTGCTGCGCCGCTTGCGCGATCCGGCGGTCTACGAGGAGCTCGAACGCAGGGCCGCGCGCTTGGAGTCGGGCCTGAGAGAGCTCGCGCTCGTCCAGAGAGTCGGCGCCATGGCGACGCTCTTCGTGGGGTCTGACCCCGATCAAAGTGGTGTGACTTCCGTGACGAATTTTTCACAGGCTTCTGCCTGCGACACCGAGCGGTACGGCGCGTACTTCCGGCATATGCTCGAGCGCGGCATCTACGTCCCGCCCTCGCAGTTCGAGGCCATGTTCGTCTCGCTCGCGCACAGCGAGGAGGAGATCGACAGAACGGTGGAGGCGGCAGCTGAGTTCTTCGGTGGTTGATCTCTGGCAGGAGATCGCCCTCGACGCCGAGCGCGAAGGATCGCTCTGGCGCGAGACGCTGCGGCCCCGTGGAGCTCGTGACCGCACGCCTGTCTTCTCGCCACTGGCGGAGCCTCGTCTCGCTCTTGCGGTCGAGACGATCTACGAGGGCTACCTCGTCCACTACGGATTCCCGCGACTCTTCGCGCCGAGCGACCACGACACGATCCTCCTCCTCGGCGACTACCTCTACGCGCACGGGCTCGTCCGGCTGGCGGCGGCGGGATCGGTCGAGGCGGTCGCCGACATGGGCGAGCTGATCTCGCTCTGCGCGCAGGTCCGTGCGGAGGGCTCGGGTGACGAGGGGCCGGCCTGGGCTGCGAGCGTCGCGCTTCTGGGAAAGGGCATTCTCAAGGAGACCAACAATCCATGGGCCTTGCGCGCCCGCGCGGAGGAGGCCGCCGGCACCGAGGCCGTGGGGCGCGCCCTCGAGGCTCACGCCCAGCGGGTTCGTTAGAGTCGCCAGAGCATGGGAAGCGCGCTCGCCCTAGCCGTCTGGCTCGCCGACGCGGCGACCGAGGGCAAGAAGGTGATCTTCGGGATGCTGATTACGGGCCTCGTCCTGGCGAGCGTCCCCATCCTCGGCGAGACGTACAGGTACTTCCGCTACCACCGCCGCGGCCGGCTCCCGCACTAGACGCCTCGTCGCCGGCGCGCTTCACTTGAGCGGCATATGCGGCCTCTGCCGACCGGGATCGTCACCTTCCTCTTCTCCGACATCGAGGGCTCGACGAGGCTGCTCGACGAGCTCGGCGCCGAGGCCTACGCCGCTGCGCTCGCCGAGCACCAGCGCCTCATGCGCGAAGCCTTCGCGGCGCACGGCGGCGTCCAGGTCGACACGCAAGGCGATGCCTTCTTCGTCGCGTTTCCGGAGGCGGACGGCGCCCTCGCCGCCGCCGCACAAGCGCAGACGGCACTCGGCGGGGGGCCAATCCGCGTGCGGATGGGCATTCACTCAGGTGAGCCCCTGCTCACCGAGGAGGGCTACGTCGGCATCGACGTCCATCGCGGCGCGCGGGTGATGAGCGCGGGCCATGGCTGGCAGGTGCTCGTGTCCGAGGCGACGTACCTCCTCCTCGATGGCGACAGCAAGCTCATCGAACTCGGCCGGCACCGGCTCAAGGACCTGACCGAGCCGCAGCCGCTCTACCAGCTCGGAGACGACGAGTTTCCGCCACTGAAGACGCTCTACCAGACGCATCTCCCCGTTCAGCCGACGCCGCTCGTCGGCCGTGAGGAGGAGCTGGCTGAGGTGCTCGCACTGATCTCCGAAGCGCGGTTGGTCACGCTCACCGGTGCGGGTGGCTCGGGGAAGACGCGGCTCGCACTACAGGCTGCCGCCGAGCTCGTCGACGACTACCCGCAGGGCGTCTGGTGGGTCTCGCTTGCGGCGCTGCGTGACCCGGAGCTCGTCGAGTCGACGGTTGCCCAAGTCGTTGGCGCGAAGAGCGGCCTCGGCGAGCACTTGCGCGAGCAGAAGACGCTGCTCCTCCTCGACAACTTCGAGCACCTGCTCTCGGCCGCGCCGCAAATGGCGACCCTGCTTGCGGAAGCTCCCGAGCTCTGCGTCTTGGCGACCAGCCGGGAGCGGCTCGCAATCGCCGCTGAGCACGAGTACCCGGTGCCGACGCTCCTCGCTGATGAGGCCATTGCGCTCTTCACGACTCGCGCCCGGCAGCTGAAACCGGGATTCGAGCCCGACGAGGCCGTCGCCGAGATCTGCCGGCGCCTCGACGGCCTGCCGCTTGCCGTCGAGCTGGCCGCTGCGAGGGTCAAGGTACTTCGCACAGAGCAGATTCTCGAGCGCCTTGGGCGGACTCTCGAGTTCCTGACTGCCGGCCCGCGCGACGCACCCGAACGGCAACGGACGCTTAGCGCAACGATCGATTGGAGCTACGACCTCCTCGACGCGGACGAGAAGGTCCTCTTCGTCCGCCTGGCCGTCTTCGCCGGGAGTTTTGACCTCGAGGCGGCCCAAGCGGTCTGCGATGCTGGGCTCGACTCGCTGGCCGCGCTCGTCGACAAGAGTCTTTTGCGCCAGACCGAAGAGGGGCGCTTCTTCCTCCTTGAGACAATTCGTGAGTACGCACTCGCACGTATTGCCAGTTCCGGCGAGTCGGCTGATCTCCGGCGTCGGCACGCTGCGTGGTTCCTGGAGCTTGCAGAGGATGCAAGGCGGGGCGTCTTGGGCCCCGAGCAGGGCCGCTTGTTCGACGTCCTTGATCGTGAGCACGACAATCTCCGAGCTGCGCTCGACTGGGCGGAGCGCGAGTCGGATCACGAGGCCTTACTGCGCCTCACCTCCTCGCTCGGCTACTTCTGGGCTCTGCGCGGACATGTCGAGGAAAGCCGAGTGCGACTGGCCCGCGCACTCTCCGCGCCGCCCCCTCCCGGCAGCGAAGACCTGCGGACTAGCATCCTGTGTTATGCGGCCGATGATGCGCGCCTCGAGGGCCGCGCCAAATTGGCCGAGGAGCTCATCACGGAGGCGGTCGAGCTCGCGAGGCGGGGCGGAGACGACCACCTGATCGGGCGCGCCGTCAGCTACGCCGGTGTCATCGCCGGAGATCTCGGGGATCTCGACCGGGGTGAGCAGTTTCAGTTCGAAGCGCTCGACCATTTCCGCGCCTGCCAAGACGGGTGGGGCGAGGCCGCGGTGTTTTCGCGGCTCACGGACCTAGCACTCAAACGGGGTGATTTCGTCCGCGCCGAACGCGTTGCCAGCGACTCTTTGTGGATTGCAGAGGCCGTCGGTGAGCAGGCTGGGATCGGCGTAGCGCACGCGAATCTCGCCTTGAGCATGATCGAGCAGCAACGATCCGGAGAGGCGAGGAGACATGCAGCCGAGGCGATCCTGCAATTCACAGCGGTCGGAGAGCAGGACGGAACCTCCACGGCCCTCGAGCTTCTCGCAGCCGCGCTCGACGATGCGCAACCGCGTGAGGCAGCGCGCCTGCTAGGTCTCGCAGCGGTTCTGCGCGAAGCGGTCGATACCGTCCGCGGCTTGCCCGAGCAGTCGCTACTGGAACGAACCCTCGAACGCGTACGCGGGCAGCTAGGCCCGGCCGAGTTTGTCTCGGTCTTCGACTCCGTGCGCGACCTTGACCCAGCTGGGGCGATCGCTGAGGCGACGCGGATACCTCGCGCCCTACACTGACTCCGCCGTGGCCTCGCCCTCCGACCTCCGCGATTGGATCGTGCTCCTCGAGCGCGAGGGCGAGCTCGTTCATATCCAGACGGAGGTCGACCCGCACCTAGAGGTGACGGAGATCGTCGACCGGACGGTCAAGGCCGGCGGGCCGGCGCTCCTCTTCGAGCGCCCGAAGGGCTCGGCCCACCCGCTGCTCATCAACCAGTTCGGGACCGAGCGGCGCATGTGCCTCGCGCTCGGCGTCGAGCGCCTCGACGACGCGGCCGCGAAGCTCGAGTCCGTGCTCGAGATGCAGCCCCCCCAGGGCTTGGCCGAAAAGGTCAGGGGCCTGAAGAAGCTGAAGTCGATCGCCGACTCCATGCCGAAGACGGTCCGCAGTGGCCCGTCGCAGGAGATTGTGTTGCAACACGACGACGTGAATCTCGACCTCTTGCCGATCCAGCATTGCTGGCCGGGCGACCCCGCGCCGTTCATCACGCTCCCCGCGGTCATCACCCAGGACCCCAAGACAGGCACGCGCAACGTCGGCATGTACCGCATGCAGAAGCTCGACTCGCGGTCGACCGCGATGCACTGGCAGCTCCACAAGGACGGCCGCATGGACTACCTCGCGTCCGAGGGCCGGCTGGACGTGGCCGTCGCGCTCGGGCTTGACCCGGTCACGACGTACTCCGCGAGCGCGCCGCTCCCGAAGCACATCGACGAGTTCATGCTCGCGGGGTTCCTTAAAGGGGAGCCGGTCGAGCTTGTGAAGTGCAACACAAACTCGCTGGAGGTGCCGGCCAACGCGGAGATCGTGCTCGAGGGCTACGTGGAACAAGGGGACCTGGCACTTGAGGGGCCGTTCGGCGACCACACCGGCTACTACTCGGCGGCCGAGCCCTTTCCCGTCTTCCACGTCACGGCGATGACGATGCGCGCTGACGCGATCTACGCGTCGATCGTCGTCGGCAAGCCGCCCGCCGAGGACGCCTGGCTCGGGAAGGCGACCGAGCGCATCTTCCTGCCCGCGATCAAGATGAGCGTGCCCGAGATCGTCGACTACGACCTGCCCGTCGCCGGCGCGTTCCACAACTGCGTGATCGTGTCGATCCGCAAGAGCTTTCCAGGCCAGCCGCAAAAGGTGATGCACGCGATCTGGGGCCTCGGCCTGCTGAGCCTCGCGAAGGCGGTCGTCGTCGTCGACGAGCACGTCAACGTGCACGACTACGAGGAGGTCTTCTTCCGCGTCACCGCGAACGTCGACCCGAAACGCGATGTCATGCTCACCGAGGGGCCGCTCGACCATCTCGACCACGCCCCCACCCGCCAGTTCTACGGCGGCAAGATCGGCATCGACGCCACGCACAAGGGCCCTGACGAGGGCACCCGCGAGTGGCCGGAGGAGATCGTCATGAGCGACGAGGTCAGCTCGCTCGTCGACCGCCGCTGGCGTGAATACGGGATCGACACGGACGCCGAAGGCGCAAACGGGGCTCCCGCGAGGCGCAACCGCGTGTTGCGGCAATTGCTACGTCGTTGACGCTGGCTCCGGCGCCCGATTGAATCCGCGCTAGAGCGTGGATCCGCAACGCGGAGACGAGAACCCGCACACCCCTGCACCGACTCTGTGGCCGGTCGGGTTTGCCGTCGGCATCGCCTGCATCTTCGTCGGGCTGATCGTCGGGCCGATCGTGATCGTCGTCGGCGCGGTGCTGACGGCGCTCTTCGGACTGCTCTGGGTGCGAGACGTCACGGCTCCCTACCGCGCCGAGCCGACCGAGCCCGAGCCCGTCCCCGCAGCCCCGGCGATCCCCGCACAAAGGGGTGGGCCCGCGATGCCCGAGCCCGGCGAGGGGGAGCTCATTCGCTTCCCGCGCTCGAAGTTCCTCGAGTTCTCGACGCTCGGCCTCGGCGGCGTGATCGGCGGGATTGTCACGCTGCCGGTCCTCGGCTTCACGATCCTGCCGCCCTTCATCAAGCAGGGCCATCCGGAGATCGACGTCGGCCCGATCGACGACTACCCGGAGAACAAGTACGTGATCGCGACCTTCCTGCTCAACCCGAAGGACGGCGAGGTCTCGCGCCGCACGGCGTACATCCGCAACAACGGCCTGCTCGACGGGGTCCCGAGCTTCACGATCCTCTCGAATCGCTGCGCCCACCTCGGCTGCCCCGTCCAGGTCAACGGTCTTCCGCTCGACGACCAAAAGAAGACTGAGAACGGCGTCGACTTGATCCCGACGGCGGCCGCGGCAGGCTTCGGCTGCCCGTGTCACGGCGGCCAGTACGACTCGGAGGGGAACCGCACCGCCGGGCCGCCCGTGCGCGCGCTCGATCGCTACAACTTCCGGATCAAGAACGGGCGCCTGCTGCTCGGCAAGACGTACTCCGTCTCCGAGGTCGACGGCACGGGCGCTGACGCGAAGATCCACAGCTACAAGCTCGCCGGTCCCGGTCAGCACGTGGACGGCATCGAGGCCGTGCTCTACCCGATCCAGCCGCCTCGCTGATGGCACGACGACCACCAGGCCGGCGCGAGCAGATCCTCAAGATGATGCTCTACCCGCTCGACTGGCTCGAGGAGCGGTCGGGTCTCGTCGGCGCCGTTCGCTACTTCCTCTTCCGCAAGGTGCCCGGCGACATCAGCTGGGGGCACACGCTTGGCTCCGCCGCGCTGACCGCGTTCATCGTCCAGGCGGTCACGGGCGTGATCCTGGCGTTCTACTACAAGCCGGATCCCAACTCGGCGTACGAATCGATCCGGTACATCACCGACGACCTCACGCTCGGCTGGCTCATCCGCGGCATGCACAAATGGGGTGCGAGCGTCTTCATCATCCTCATGTTCCTGCACATGGGGCGCGTCTTCCTCTACGGCGCCTACAAGTACCCGCGGGAATTGAACTGGATCATCGGCGTGCTGCTGCTCGTGCTCGGGATGCTGGAGGGCTTCTTCGGCTACCTGCTCCCCTGGGACGAGACCGCGTACTGGGCGACGGTCGTCGGCGTCAACCTGCAGGCAACGGGGCCGTTTGTGGGGCCGTTTCTCGGTTCGGTTCTCCAGGGCGGGTCCGAGATCGGGCCTGACACGCTCGCGCGGTTTTACTCGCTACACATGCTTGTCTTACCCGGCGCC
>DASWDJ010000189.1:0-1709 GCA_036395295.1 Gaiellaceae bacterium
GCGTCGCGCCTACGAGGAGACGCGAGTCCGCGGGATGCGGCGGGTCGCCGCGAAGACGCCCGTCGCCACGAGCACGAGGCCGAGCATCGCGGCCGCGCCGATCGCGAAGTCGCCCCACACGAACCCGTTCTCCGCGACGGTGACGGCGGGTGGTGTGCTGGCGACGACGTGCGCGCCGCCGAGACCGTACTTCGCGTTCAGCGCCTTGCTGCGCAGGACGAGCGCCCGGTACTCCTGCCAGCCCATCGCGGCCGGCTTGTAGGTCCCGGAGCCGAGCCCGTACTGCCGGTTCAGCGCCTCGCTGCGGAGCATCAGCGCCCGGTACTCAGCCTTCGTCATGCCGGCCGGGCGCGAGTTGGCGGCCTGCACCGACCCGGCGAAGAACGCGAGGGCGGCAACCGCCGTCAGCAGAGCCGCGACCCGGTGAATGTGCTTCCGTCCGTGCATCTCTTCCTCCTTGTCCGCGGCCGCCCCACGCGGCCTTTGCACAGGAGACGACAAGCGGCTAAAACCAGGCTTTCCGGGTCCTAAAGCGGCGCTAAAGGAAGGAGGCCATGGAGTTTCGGATCCTCGGCCCGCTCCAGGTTCTCGACGAGGGCCGCGAGCTTCCTCTCGGAGGCGCCAAACAACGCGCGTTGCTCGCGCTGCTGCTGCTCGACCCCAACCGCGTGGTCTCACGGGACCGCTTGATCGACGAGCTCTGGGGTGGCTCACCTCCCGCCACCGCCCCGACGGCGCTCCAGGTGTACGTCTCCCAGCTGCGCAAGGCACTCGGCCGGGATCTGATCCTGACGCAGCCCCCCGGCTACCTCATCCGCGTCAGCGACGGTGAGCTCGACCTCCATCGCTTCGAGCAGCTGGTCGCGACGGCGCGCGCGGAGGAGCCCGCCCAGACCGCCCGGCTGCTCCGGGAAGGGCTGGCCCTGTGGCGTGGAGCGCCTCTGGCCGAGCTGGGCGTCTCCTTTGCCCGCGCCGAGCGAGCGCGGCTGGAAGAGCAGCGGCTGGCGGCGCTCGAGCAGCGGATCGAGGCCGAGCTCGCGCTGGGGCGCCACGCGGAGCTGGTTCCCGAGCTCGAGGGGCTCGTGCGCGAGCAGCCACTGCGGGAACGCCTGCGCGGCCAGCTGATGCTGGCCCTCTATCGCTGCGGCCGCCAGGCAGACGCGCTCGAGGTCTACCGCACGGGCCGGCGGTTGCTGGACGAGGAGCTCGGGCTCAAGCCGGACGATGAGCTCCAACGCCTCGAGAGAGCCATCCTCAACCACGATCCGTCGCTCGAGTCGCCGGTAGTCGCCGGGGTCAAACGACCCTCTGTCTCACAGCGTCGCCGAGCGTCGTCACATACTGAGGCGCCCGTTCCTCCCGACTCGGTCGCTGTGATCGACCTGCAGCGCTCCCGGGTCGTGGGCCACGTGCTTGTGGGCCGAAGGCCTGTCGCCGTCGCGATCGGGCACGGCTCGGTCTGGGTCGCGAACGCAGACGATGGAACGGTCTCTCGCATCGATCAGGATCGCCACGAACTCATCAGGACGATCGGAATCGGAGCACCGGCGATAGACCTCGCTGTCGCAACCGATGCGGTCTGGGTGGCGAACGGGAGCGACGGCACAGTCTCGCGCATCGATCCCAGCGCTGACGCCGTCGTCGAGACGATCGACCTGAGGGGCTCGAGCGAACTCGTTTGGAACCCGACCTACGCGGTCGACGCCGAT
>DASWDJ010000190.1:0-1826 GCA_036395295.1 Gaiellaceae bacterium
GAGCACGAGTACCCGGTTCCCACACTCTCGCCGGCCGTGGCGGCCGAGCTGTTCGTGCAGCGGGCCCGGCTGCGCAAACCGGGCTTCGAGCCCAACGGATCCGTGCTCGAGATCGCCCGCCGCCTCGACGGTCTGCCCCTCGCTCTGGAGCTCGCCGCCGCGCGCGTCAAGGTGCTCACCCCGTCACAGATCCTTGAGCGGCTGGGCCGGAGCATGGAGGTCATCGGCAGCGGCCCTGGCGACCTTCCCGAGCGACAACGCACGTTACGTGCCACGATCGACTGGAGCTACGACCTTCTCGACGACGCGGAGCAGACGCTCTTTCGCCGGCTCAGCGTCTTTGCCGGCGGTTTCGACCTTGAAGGCGCCGAAGCAGTTGGCGGCGGCGACCTCGATACGCTCGCATCGCTTGTCGACAAGAGCCTCCTCCGCCAGGCAGGCGAAGGCCGTTTCGCCATGTTGCACATCCTCCGCGAGTACGGTCGCGACCGGCTCGACGCCGCTGTCGAGACTCACGACGCGTCGCTCGCGCACGCCTCCTACTACCGGGACCTGCTCGAGCGGACCGAGCCGGAGCTCAGAACGTCGCGGCACCTGGAGGTGATCGATCGCCTGGACACGGACCACGCCAATTTCGTGCGCGCCATCGAGTGGGCGCTCGAGGACGACGACTCCGAGCTCGCCCTCGACCTCTTCGGGAAGCTCAAACACGTCTGGTGGGATCGCGGACGCCAGGGGTGGGTGCTGGCCCAACGCGTCCTTGCCGCAGCGCCAACGCAGCCGACGCCGGCCCGCGCCGGTGCGCTCCACACCGCCTCTGGATTGGCCTCCGTTTACGGCGATCCCGAGCAAGCCGTATCGCTGGACGAGGAAGCGCTCGAGATCTACGAGGAGCTCGGCGAGCCGATCCGGGCCGCTCATGTTTTGGTGTTTCTCGGCACCCTCTATCAGTCGATCGGGCGAGCCGACGGCCGAGAAACGCTCGAGCGGGGGCTTGCAGGCTTGCAGGCCGCCGGTGACGAGTACGGCGCTGCGATCGCCATGGGGAATCTCAGTGACTTCGCGGCTCAGGACGGGGAGTTCGCCACTGCAGCGCTGCTGAGCGAGCTGACTGCGGCCAAGGCCCGCGAGTGCGGATTCGACATCATCGAAGCCGGGGCAACTTGCAACCACGCGATCGCGCTCATCCACGAGGCTGATCCACGCGCCGTCGAGACCGCACGCTCCGCGCTGCGACTCTGCGCTCGAGCCAAGCTGGACCTCTGGATCGGAATCAGCCTGTTCGCTGTCGCCGCGGCCATCGCGGCCATGGAGCCCGGACGGGCAGCGGTTCTCCTGGGAGCCGCCGAAACGGAGCTCCAGGGCGCACGGTTGCCTCCAGCCGAGACGTCCGTGTACGAGAACGCCTTGACCACGGTTCGAGACGCCCTCGGCGCGGCCTCGTTCGAGCAATCTTTGGAGGAAGGCCGTCTGCTCATGCGCGAGGCAGCGGTGGAACTCGCACTTGAATCGAGTGAGAGCCCGACTCCGCAACACGCGACCCGGCTTGGCAGCGCCACTCGGCTCCCATAAGCTCGATCAGTGGAGTTCCGGCTCTTGTCGGACCTTCCGCCCGAGGAGGTGCGGGCGCTGCTTGCGATCTCGCGGCGCAGAACGTTCGCGAAAGGCGAGGTCGTCTTTCATCGCGACGACCCCGGCGACTCGTTGCATCTCATCGTCAAGGGAAGCTTCGCCGTTCGCCTTATGACGCCGCTTGGAGACACGGTGACCGTGGCGGTCCGCGGGCCGGGCGACAACTTCGGCGAGATGGCGCTCGCCGCCCCCGA
>DASWDJ010000191.1:0-5554 GCA_036395295.1 Gaiellaceae bacterium
GCGCCGGACGTCGTGCTGATGGATCTCGAGATGCCGGGCCTGTCGGGGATCGACACGATACGGCGAATCACCGAGATCGCTCCGCGAACCCGCGTGGTCGTACTCACGATCGACGCAGACGAGCAGAGCGTGGTCGATGCGATCGCAGCGGGAGCGTGCGGCTACCTCCTCAAGGGAACCTCGCTCCAGTCGCTGGTCGCCGGAATCAACGCTGCAGTCGCAGGCGAATCGCTGATCTCAGCCGCAGTCGGGGCAAAGCTGTTCGAACGCCTGCGAGTGGACGATCGCCGCACAGAGGTCGAGCGGCGGGCTTACACGGAGTTGTCGCAGCGCGAGATCGAGATCCTGAAGTTGCTCGCAGGCGGTAAGCAAAACGCCCAGATCGCGCAGGAGCTCTTCATCAGCCCGAACACGGTTCGCAATCACATCTCGAACATCCTCGCGAAGCTCCAGATGAGCAACCGCATCGAGGCCGCGGCGTACGCGATCAGAAACCGCATGGTCTAGACGTCTGTCTAGCCTGTGCCCATGAGCCGCTCCGTCGTCCTCGACTTCGACGGGACCGTCACCGAGTCCGATCTCCTCGACCGCGTCGCCAAGGAGTTCGGCGATCCCGCGATCTACCAGGAGGTCGAGGACGGGCTCGACGAGGGGCGCATGCCGCTCCGCGAAGTCATCACGCGCGAGTTCGCACCCGTCACCGCCCCGCTCAATGAGGTCGTCACCTGGGTGCTCGAGCATGCCAAGCTGCGGGCAGGCTTCGCCGACTTCGTGCGAGGGGCGCGTGCAGCCGGCTGGGACGTCCACATCGTCTCGAGCGGGTTTCATGAACTGATCGAGCCCGTCCTCGCCCAGGAGGGGGTAGAGGTGTCGCTGCACGCGAATCGAGTCGACGCGCGGCCGGAGGGCTGGGTCGTCGACTGGCGGTATCCGGACGACTGCGAGGAGTGCAGAGAGTCGTGCAAGCGCTCGCTCCTGCCGCCTGGCGAGGTCGTCTACGTCGGCGACGGCTACTCGGACCGCTGCGCCGCCCTCGCCTCCAATCGGGTCTTCGCAACCGCCGGCCTCGCTCGCTACCTGGCCGGGCGCGGAGTTCCGTTCGAGCCCTTTTCCGACTTCCACCCTCTGTCGCAGGCGCTCACCTAGGTTCTCTCGAGTGGCGACACTGCGTCTGCTCGAGCCGTACGCGTTCGAGCTTTCGACCGCCCGCTACCGCGCCTTCGGCACCGACCTCGCGAACCTCTGGCACGAAGGCGGCCTGCACCGAGTCATTGACGGCCGCGAAGTGCGGATCGAGGCCGCGAGCGCCAATTCGACCTCGATGCTTTCTACGGCTTCGCGAAGCGCGAGCCGGCGCCCGCAAGCAGACGGCGTCGGCAGGAACTCCGTCGCGCCGCGTCGTAGCCTGCGGCAGTGAGCTCCTTATGGCAACGAGTCCGGCTCGAGCTACCCGTGCTGGCAGTCGGGTTGATCGGCACCGTTGTCCTGCTCGTCAGCATCCGCCGCGAGTTGACCGTCGACTCGTGGCTCGCGCTTGTCGCGGGCCGAGACGTCGTCACCAGCGGCCTACCCTCGACTGAGAAGCTGACCGTTTGGGGTCTCGGTCGGCCATGGGTCGATCAGCAGTGGCTCGGGCAAGTGCTCATTTATGGCCTCGAGCAACTGGGCGGCCTTCGCCTGGCGCTGCTTGCCAACGCTGTCTGGATCGGGTTGGCCTTCGTGCTCGCCTTCGCCGTCGGACGGTGGCGCGGCGGGTCGGCCGAGAGCGTCGCCCTCGTCGGAGTGGGAACGATTCTCACGGCCCTCTCGAATGTAACTTTGCGACCGCAATCCCTCGTGTATGCGCTGTTCGTCGTTCTGCTCTGGCTTCTGCTCGCGGACGCTCGGGCGCCGTCACGTCGAGTCGTTTTCGTCTTCCCGCTATTGGTCCTTTGGGCGAACCTTCACGGCTCCGTCCTCCTCGCAGCCGGCCTTGTCGTCCTTTACGGGCTCACCGAAATCGGCGCGGCACGCCGCGCCGACGCGCACCGTTTGCTACGCGGTGCGGCGCTGGTCGTAGTCGCAGTAGCCTCGATCTTCGTCTCCCCCTACGCGCTCGACCTCCCTGGGTACTACTTCGACCTGCTCGGGACGGGTCAGCTCAAGGAACTCTCGAATGAGTGGCAGCCGACCACTCTCCCGCAGGGTTGGCCGTTCTTGATTCTCGCGCTCGCCGGCGTCGGGATCCTCGGACGCGCCGGCCAGGCAGCGACGGCATTCGAGCGCCTCGCGTTCATCGCGATGTTGCTTGTGGGTCTGACGGCGCTGCGTCACATGGTCTGGTTCGGCTTTCTCGCGGTCGTCATCCTGCCCGTGCTCCTCGACCGAATCTGGACGTCTGAGAAGCGAGCGACGAAGCACGCCACCTTCATTGCCGCTTCGGCCGGAGCAGCGTCGGTTGTGGTGGCATTTATTTACGTCGTCTCGCGGCCGGCATCCTGGTTCGAGGGGCCCTATCCAGCCCCTGCCGCCAAAGCTCTGAAGGGGCCGCTGTCCGATGACGACACGCGGGTTCTTGCGGACGCCGTCTTTCCCGACTGGATCCTTTGGAAGGATCCCGAGGCGCATGGGCGCGTTGCATTCGACATCCGATACGAGCTCTACACGGAGGAGGAGCTCGAAACACTGCAAGAACTCGCCCGCTCGGACGTGCAGTCGTGGCGCGAGGCTTCGCGCAGGTTCGACCTCATTGTGCTGCGACTACCCGGCCAACGGAAGGTGATGCGCGCGCTTCTCTCTGACCACTCGTCCAGAGCGATCTACCGAAGCGAACACGTTGTAGTGATCACGTTGGACTGAGGGCCGACTCTCTCGCGCACACTCCCAAACGATCAGGAGGCGAGCGCCTACAGGGCGCCGATCGTCCGTTTCCGCGCTCGGCGAGCGGCTTGGGCGCGTGGCTCCCGCTCGAGCTCGGTTGCCTTTCGCTCGTTAGGAACTTGTGCTCGCATAAGGGCGCTTCTTCGAACGGTGCCGTGGCGCGTGCAAGTTCAGGCAGGCTCTGCGCCTGTGGCCCTGCTTGCGCTTCCCGCCCCCTATGACTTCGAGCTTTCGACTGAGCGTTATCGCGCGTTCGGCCAGGATCTCGCCAATCGCTGGTACGACGGCGGGCTGCACCGGGTTATCGACGGCCGCGAGGTTCGGGTCGAGGCCGCAAACGGCGGCGTCCACGTCGAGCCGCTCGACGCCACGATCGCGCCCGTCGTCCGCAACCTGCTCGGCGCCGAGTTCGACCTCGACGCCTTCTACGGTTTCGCGGAGCGCGAGCCGGTCCTCGCGCGGCTCGTCGAAGCGCTCCGCGGCCTGCGGCCGCCGATCGCCGTCGAGCCCTTCGAGAGCCTCGTCACCTCGATCTCCGCCCAGCAGGTCTCCCTGCGCGCCGCCTTCGCGATCCGCAACCGCCTGATCGAGCGCTTTGGCGCCCGCACCGAGCACGCGTACGCCTTTCCGGCCAGAGAGCGCCTCGCGCTCGCCGAGCCCGAGGCGCTGGCAGCGCTCGGTTTCTCGCGGCGCAAGGCGGACTACGTCGTCGGCCTCGCGCGCAGCAATCTCGACCTCATCGCGCTCGCGGCCCTTCCCGACGGGGAGGTGAAGGCGCAGCTCACGGCCCTGCCCGGGATCGGCGAGTGGACGGCGGACTGGTTCCTCGCCCGCCACCTCGCCCGCCCGGAGGCATGGCCCGCCGGCGACCTCGGCGTGCGCAAGGCCGTCTCGCACTTCTATGGTGAGGGCCGAGACTTCTCGACCGAGGAGGTGCGGACGATCGGCGAGCGCTTCGCCCCCTTCCGGAACCTGACCGCGCATTACCTCCTCGCCGGCCTGTTGCGCGACACATAGCATCGGCTCAGTGCTGACGCTCTACGACGCCGACCGCTGTCCGTATTGCGCGCGCGTGCGCATCGTCCTCGCGGAGAAGAGCCTCGACTACGAGACGGTGACCGTTGACCTCGACGAGCGTCCGGCCTGGATCTATACGAAGAACCGGCTTGGCAAGGTCCCGGTACTCGAGGAGGACGACTTCGTCATGCCCGAGTCGGCGGTGATCATGGAGTATCTCGAGGAGCGTTACCCCGAGCCGCCCCTCTGGCCGACCGATCCCGCCGAGCGAGCCGCGGGGCGGCTTCTGGTCGAACATTTCGACCAGCTCAGCCGTCCTTACTATGCCTTGCGACGCGGCGACGAAGAGGCTGGCTCAGAGCTCCACGAGCGCCTCAAGGACCTCGATTCTCTGCTGAAGATGAACGCGTTTCTGACCGGGCGGGAATTCGGAATCGCCGACGCCGCATACCTCCCCTGGATTCTGCGTGCGCGCCGGAACCTCGGCGTCGATCTCGAGCCGCACCCCGCGCTGGCGGACTGGGTGAGCCGCGCAACACAGCGCCCTTCTGTAGCGGCTGAGTCGGAGCTGCTCGCGGCGCTGTGATGATCCGGGAGGCAACCGAGGCGGACCTCCCCGTCATGGAGGAATTCGTGGCCGCATACCAGGACGATTTCTGGGCCAGGCCGTTCCCGCCGCCTTCGATCGGGGATTATGTCCGCGAGGGGCGCCTCCTCGTGGCCGAGCTCGACGGTCAGGTGGTCGGGATGGCCAAGGGAGAGATCAGGCACGGCCTCGGTCACATCAGCTTCTTGTATTTGCGCCCGGAGGCGCGCGGCCAGGGAGGCGGGAAGGCGCTCGTGCAGGAGTTGGTCGGGTTCTTCCGGGAAGAAGGCGTCGAACACGTCACGCTCAATGTCGAGACGTCGAACGATCAGGCCCTGCGCGTGTGGCGCCACCTCGGCTTCGCTGAGTACCGGCGCTCGCTCCTGTCGGAGCTCGCTGCGCTCGAGAGCCGCCTCGCGGGCGGGGAGGCGCCTTCGATCGGCTCCGTGCACGTGCAGACGGACGACCAGAGCGCCGTTGAGAAGGCGGTCGCACGCTTCGGCCCGCGGGTCGTCCGCTCGCGCGCATCCGTCGTCTCCCAACCAAAGAACGGCTGGATCGGGGTCTACGACGAGGCGGCCGCCGCGGAGCCCGAGCGGCTCCGGAAACTCGCCTCCGAGCTCTCCTACGTCACCGGCGGCGTCGTGGTCGCCCTGAGCGCGGAACGCGGGGCGGTCGTGCGCCTCATCGCCTTCGAGCGGGGCCAGATGATGGACGAGTACCTGTCGGTGCCCGAGTACTACGGGGCGCTTCCGCCGGGCGACGCGATGGCCCTACGCGCGAATCCGACGCTCCTTGCCCGCCTCACTGGTGCCGCACCGGCGGCGATCCGAGCTGTCGCCCGTTCGGCCGATTCGCCGGCCGAGCTGCCGCCGGCCGGGGAGCTCTACGACGAGCTTGCCGAGGTGCTCGGCATCGACGGCGCAGGCCTGAGCTCCGCTGAGGCTGAGCAGCTCGACGGCTCGGTGACGGTCGAGCACGCCTGATGAAGGTCGTGCTGCTCCATGCCTTCCCGCTCGACGAGCGGATGTGGGACCAGCAGCGGAAGGTACTCGCCGCCCACGAGGTCGTGGCTCCGAATCTCTACGACCT
>DASWDJ010000192.1:0-25346 GCA_036395295.1 Gaiellaceae bacterium
CGGCCGAGGCGCTGGACGAGCTGGCGCTCGATGTGCACGACCTTGTTCAGCTTCTCGACCATGTGCACGGGGATCCGGATCGTGCGCGCCTTGTCTGCGATCGCGCGCGTCACGGCCTGGCGGATCCACCAGGTCGCATACGTCGAGAACTTGTAGCCCTTGCGGTAGTCGAACTTCTCGACCGCGCGGATGAGCCCCAGCGAGCCCTCCTGGATCAGGTCGAGGAACGAGAGGCCTCGACCCAGGTAGCTCTTGGCGATCGAGACGACGAGGCGCAGGTTCGCCTCGATCATGTGCGTCTTCGCAGACATTTCTCCGCGCTCGATCCGCTTCGCGAGGTAGACCTCCTGGTCGGCGGTCAGCAGCGGCACCTTGCCGATCTCGCGCAGGTAGAGCCTGAGCGAGTCGAGCGAGGGCTCGACCGACAGATCGAGCTTCGGGCCCTTCTCCTCTTCGGCGAGCGCCGGCTGCTCGTGCGGAGGATGCTTGTGCTGTTCGCCTTCGACCAGCTCGACCGAGTGGTCGATGAGGTACGTGTAGAAGTCCTCGATCTGCTCTTTTGAGAGGTCGACCTCCTCGATACCCGTGACGATCTCGTCGTAGGTGAGGAAGCCTTTCTCTTGTCCGTCCTGTACCAGCTTGTGGAGCTCTTCGACGTCTGGGAGGGAGATGTCGACTGTGAGCAAATGACTCCTCTTCGCGCTGTTGGACGGAACCTAGGAACGCAAAGAGCCGGTTCACCCTCCCCCGGCTCACCTCTCGGCGGTTGGGAACTTAACAGCTATCCACAGGCGTGTGAAATTTTTTTTCAACAGCCCATCAATCGGCGGTGAGCTCGCCGACGAGCTCGTCACGACTGTTGCGAATCGGGACCGGCCCGAAGGCCGACCCGTCGAGCCCAAGGGATTCGAGGAAGGCGCCGAGCGCGGGGCGCAGGGCGCGGTTGGACCCGTCCGCGACCTTGAGGGCGAGACCGAGCCCGTCCGGCCCCGCCGCGCAGAGAAGCGCCTCGGCTCCGCCCTTCGCCACCCAGCCCGGGAGCGCTTGCATGAGATTCGTGTCGAGGGCTTTCGGTCCGCGGATCAGCTCGGGATGTGCGCGCATCACGTCCGCGACCGCCTCGTCGATGCGAGTGAACGCGGTCGCCATCCGGGCCAGCGGCAGGGCGAAGGTGAGTACGCCGCAGCCGTCGATCGCGGTCGGTATGTCGTTCGTGTCCGTGAGTGCCGCGACCTCGGCGAGCATCGTCTCCTGGCACGGATGCTCGGCGAGCCGGTAGCCCTTGAGCGGCCAGCCCTTCGCTCGGCAGAGGGCAAGCATGCCGGCGTGCTTCCCGGAGCAGTTGTGCTTGAGTTTCGACCCTTCGAAGGGCCCGCACTCGAGATCGTCTTCGGTCGCAGGCGCCTTGTCGAGCAGCGCCTGCACCGCGGGCCGCTGGGCATCGTCCGCCAGGTGTGAGGCCGAAGCGATCGCCAGGTCCCGGTCGTCGAGATCATCTCGCGCGCGGGCGAGCGGTTGCACCTGGATCGGCTTTGCCGCCGAGCGCATGAAGGTAACGAGCGACGGGTCGCCAGCCGCGGCGATGACCTCGCCGTTCCCGACGGCAACGGCGTGCACGCGGTGCATCGACTCGACGATCTCGCCGCGCCGCGCAGTTACCCTGATCGGCTCAGCCATGTGGGACACACTAGATGCCTGAACTTCCCGAGATGGAAGCCTGGCGCCGTGCCCTCGACGGCCCCGTCTCGGCCTTTCCGATCGAGAAGGCTGGGCCGGCGCACATCGCCACCCTGAAGACGATCGATCCGCCTCTGTCCGCGCTCGAAGGACGACGGCTGGAAGGAGCCAAGCGCCGTGCGAAGCGTCTGCTGCTCCCGACCGCAGACGGCGAGCTCGTCCTCCTCGTCCATCTGATGACGGCGGGGCGGCTGCGCTACCTGCCGGCAGGCGAGGAGGGGCCGAAGACGCCGGCCTTCCGCCTTCGGTTCCAGGGCGGCGCCCAACTCGTTCTCACGGAGGCGGGCAAGAAGAAACGCGCCGGCGTCTGGCTGCTGACGCCCGAAGCGGCCGAAGCCGAGCTAGTGCACCTGGGCCCCGAGGCGCTCGGCCTCGGCGCCGAGCGACTCGGCGAGATGCTCGCGACCGAGTCGCGGCGGCTGCACTCGTTGCTCCGCGACCAGCGACTGATCGCCGGCATCGGCCGCGCTTGGGCAAACGAGATTCTGCACGCGGCACAACTCTCGCCGTACGCACTCTCGAAAGACCTGAGCCCAGACGAGGTCGAGCGCCTGGCGGGGGCGATCGATTCGGAGCTCACCCGAGGGCTCGAGCTGCGGGAGCGCGGCGCCAACGACAAGCGCACCTACCGGATCCACGACAAGCTCGGCGAGCCGTGCCACGTTTGTGGGACGCCGATCGCCCGCGTCGACTTCGAGGAGCACACGATCTATTACTGCCCTGAGTGCCAGACCGGCGGCCGCGTGCTCAAGGATCGGCGGCTGTCACGCCTGCTGCGGTGAGACGGCTCGCGCGCTGCCGCTAGCTGCCCTCCTCCGTGGCGCCGAACGTCTTGTCGACGGGGCGTCCCGCGACGAGGTCGTCTAATAGGCCGAGGAAGTGCTGCCAGCCGGCGTTGTGCATCGGCATCCACTCCGCCGCGTAGTCCTCGGGCAGAGCATCCCACCCCGAATGAACGAGGTCGATCCGCGAGCGACCGTGGCCAAGATCGGTGATCGAGACATCGACCTGGGTCGGGTAGTCGGGGAAGTCGCTGCGGATCCAGGTGAAGCCGAGCGCGCGCGGAGGCTCGAAGCGCGTCACCTCGCCGGTCACGTTCCCCTGAGGAAACTCGAGGCGCACCTCTCCGCCGACTCGGGGCTCGAAAGTTGCGGCTTCGGGCCACCAGCGAACGAGCTCGTCCGGCTCTGTCCAGAGTGCGAATATGCGCTCGGGCGTCGCCTGAACCTCCAGCGTCTGACTGACCTCCTGCACGGCCTGGCTCATCGTTCCTCCTTCTCGGCGAGATCACGCAGCTCACCCAGCCGTCCGGCCCAGTAGGCGTCTAGCCAGCTCCGCAGCTCGGCAAGCGGCTCGAGATTCGCGCGGTACAGGCGTTGACGTCCCGCACGGCGCTCGACGAGTAGACCTGCCTCACGCAACACACGCAGGTGACGCGAGACCGCGGGTCGGCTCACGTCGAACTCGGCGGCCAGGACGCCGGCGGGGAACTCGTCGTCTCGGACCAGCTCCAGAACGCGCCGGCGAATCGGATCGGCGATGGCGGTCGCTGCATCCATCGATATGTAACGTATCAGTTACGTATCGCTGGAGCCAGCTAGGACGTGACCGGTCCTGCGAGGCTCAGGCCGGGAGGCGGACAAGCAGGCGCTCGTTCTCGACGGCCAGCGAGCCCCCCATGGCTTCGACGAGCCGCCGCGCTGCTGCGGCGCCGAGATCCTTGAGATCCTCGGCTAGCAAGATCGGGGCGGCCTCGGTGACGGGGGAGATCGAGATCACGGCGCCTTCGGCCGCGATCTCTAGTCGATCCAGCCCTCCGTGCCTGAGCGCACACCGCGCCTGCGCGGCCAGGGCGCGCTCGGTGGGCTCTCGGTCGACGCGCACGGTGGCGCCAGTGCCCCCTGCTTCAGCCTGCTCGCCGAGCCCGGCGGCGGCGGCGCGCACGAGCTCCAGCGTGTCGACCTCGACGAGGTGGGGCTCGTAGCGTCCCGCCTCGATCCGCGCCACCAGACCGAGCTGCTCCAGGAGGTCCGCCATCTGCTGGGCCGCGGCTTGAATCATCCCGATGTACCTCTGAGCCGGATCGCCCAGCTCTGCCGTCCGGTCGAGCGTGTGCGCGAAGCCGGAAACCGTTGCCAGCGGGGTCCTCAGGTCATGACACGCAAGTGACACGAAGCGGGCGAAGCTGTCTTCTGGAGCCACGAACCCCCTTGGTACGGTTGCGCAGAAGTATCAAGGCCACTATGGACGACCTCACCCGACTCATCGACCATGACCTGCAGGCTTCGCGGCCCGAGGTGCAGCTGGGCCTTTCCCGGGCAGGCGTGATCGGGGCCAGCAAAGCGATCAGGATCAGCTACGGCGAGAACGAGCAACAGATCGCTGCGGACATCGAGTGCACCGTCGACCTCGACCCTGTCCAGAAGGGCGTGCACATGTCGCGCTTCCCGGAGCTCTTCGAGGAGGCGATCGAGGAAGTCGTGATCGGAGAGGCCTTCCTGGTCGAGGTGCTCGCCGAGCACATCGCGGCTCACGTCGTTGAGCGCCAGCAGACGCTGCGGGCAGAGGTTCGCATCGTCGCGCGCTATCCGATCGAGCGCACGACTCCGGTCACCGGCCTTCCGACCCAGGAGATGGTCAGCCTGATCGGGATCGCGGCAGCTTCAACCAGCAGCGTGCGCCGGCTCGTCGGCGTCGAGGCGGCCGGCATCAACGCCTGTCCATGCGCCCAAGGGCTCGTGCGCGGACGCGCGAGCGAGCGGCTCCTCGAGGCCGGCTTCGACGATGGTGACGTCGAACGCATTCTCGAGCTCGTCCCGCTCGCAACGCACAACCAGCGCGGCCGGGGCACGCTCTACGTGGGAACGCAGGCGAGCATCAACGCCGAGCAGCTGGTCGAGATCGTCGAGGGCTCGATGAGCGCACCCGTCTACGAGCTGCTGAAGCGGCCGGACGAGCTCTTCGTCGTCGAGCACGCCCACCTCCAGCCTCGCTTTGTCGAGGATTCGGTGCGCCTGGCGCTGAAGGGCGTCCTCGACGCATATCCAACCTTGGCCGACGACGACTTCGTCTTCTCGCGGCAAGTCAATCTCGAGACGATCCACACCCACGACGTGCTCGCTGAGCGGTTCGGCACGGTCGGAGAGCTGAGGCGCGAGCTCGAGCGGGGCGGGGCGCTCGAGCACCACACCGAGCTGCGGGAATGGCTGGCGAGGGCCTAAGCTTTTAGTAGGCCCGAATCGGCCTTCAGCGCAGCTGAACTCTCGTCTCCGCCCCGGCGCGAAGCCGCGCGCGAGATTCGCGCGTTGCAGCGCGACGATGAAGGCGAGAGTCTCGATCGTTACTTCAGCGGCACCTGATATTTCGACACCCAGTCGTTCACCGTCGCCCAGTCGAGGTTGTCGAAGAAGACGTCGATGTACGAGGCGCGGTCGGTGCGGTAGTCGAGGAAGTAGGCGTGCTCGTAGACGTCAAGAGCCACCAAGGGAGTCGCGTTCCAGATCGGATAGGTGTTCTGAGCGTCGCCGATGTGGTTGAAGAGACGGCCCTCGTCCCAGTCGTAGGCGGTCCAGGCCCAGCCGCGGGCACCCATGCCCGTCGCCTTGAGGTCGGCGCGCCAGTCGGCCACCGAGCCGAAGTCGCGCTCGATCAGATCGCCGATCGGACCGTCCGGATCGCCGCCCCCGCCGCCGAGATGCTCGAAGTAGATCTCGTGGTTCTTGACACCGCCGATCGCGAACGTGAGCTCGACCTTGAGCGCCCTCACCTCCGAGTAGACCTGGTTGCCGGCGGAGAGGTCGACGTCGGCCAGCTTGGCGAGGATCTCGTTCCGCTTGGCGACGTAGCCCTCGTACAGCTTGTAATGCGCCTCGACGGCTTCGCGGGAGATCCCCTCGAGCTCGTAGAGAGCGGGCTTCAGCTCCCGAGGGGCAATCTCTTCGGCGTTGAAGACGAGGGTGGCCATGACACTCCTTCTCGTGGGTGGGCGCGGGCGAGCATAATCACAACGACAAAGAAAGGAGCTTAGATGGCCTTTGAGGTCCCACCTCTCCCCTATGAATACGGCGCGCTCGAGCCGCACATCGACGAGCAAACGATGCGCGTCCATCACGACAAGCACCATCAGGCGTACGTGGACAAGGCGAACGCGGCGCTCGAGGAAACCGAGTGGGCGCACGAGTCGGTGGAGCAGGTCCTGACGATCCTCGAGACCCTGCCCGAGGACAAGCGCACCGTCGTCCGCAACAACGCGGGCGGCCACGCGAACCACACGTTCTTCTGGGAGATCATGAGCCCGGACGGAGGAGGCGAGCCCGAGGGCGAGCTCGCCGATGCGATCAACAGCACGTTCGGTTCCCTCGACGAGCTGAAGAAGGCCGTGAACGACGCCGGCGTGAACCGCTTCGGCTCCGGCTGGTCGTGGCTCGTCCACGACGGAACAGGCCTGGCGGTCTACTCGACCGCCAATCAGGACTCACCCATCATGCAGTCAGACGAGCCGCTACTCGGCATCGACGTCTGGGAGCACGCCTACTACCTCAAGTACCAAAACCGCCGCCCGGACTATCTAGAAGCGTGGTGGAACGTCGTCAACTGGCCGGCCGTAGCAGAGCGCTACGACCTAGCGCGAGGAAAGGTAAAAACGGCGACCTAAAGCACTTGACGCTCTCGGAGACCACAACCAACCGCCGCCGGGGCCGGGCTCAGACCGGCGGGAGGCTAACTGCCGCACCTTTGTAGCGCGACCACCTAGGGCGGCTCCTGAAACCGGCGCCAACTGGAGCCGCCCGCAAGGAGGGGCTCACGGGGGAACCAGGGGTTCCCCCGTGATAGCGAGCCCGCCGCCCTAGCGGCGGGTAAAGCTCAATACGGGACTGGTACCCGAGAAGTACCCCGCGCCGGCCTGGTTCGTCGTCATGAAGACACGCAGACGATTGCGGCCTGACGGGAGGTTCTTCATGCGGAAGCGCTGCGTCGACTGACGGTTGAGCGTGACCTTCCTCAGGCTCACCCACTCGCCAAATTTGTTCAGGCGCTGGACCTTCACCCAGTGGTGGGAGTACTTCGCAGGCTGAGCGCGAGTGACGAACCAGCGATCACGGCGGCCGAGCGTCAGGCGCGGCGAGACCGCAACAGTGACGATCGCACTCGTCTTGCCCTTCCACGTCGCTTTGTACGCGGTCAGAATCTGAGGCGAGACGATGAAGTCCCACGCGCCGTTCGTCGTCGTCTGAACTTCGGCGACCTTCACGAAGGAAAGCTGGCCGCTGGGCTGAGCGAAGACGGAAACCATGTCACCGACGGCTGGCGGAGAGATCATCCCGCCGACGTGGATCTGGTTCCCGAAGACGATGATCGGAACCGAGGCGCCGATCGAGACCGACGGTGGGTTGCCGGTCACCTTCACCGTGCCTTTCAGGACCGGGTGGAGGGCGTCGTGGTACGGATACGTACCCGGCGTGTTCATCTGCTTCGAATAGACGCCACCAGGCGGGAGCGCCCCGGAGACGAACGCGCCGTTGTTCGCTACGACCTGATGCCTGACCGTATCGACGTTCTTCCAGCGGACCGTATCGCCGCCCGCGACAGAGACCGTTTTCGGCACGAAGCCGGTGCTCTTGATGCTGACGGTCTTGAGCGCGGTCAGCGCCGCGACGGCAAAGCCGGCACCCGCAAGGGCACACACCGCGGTGGCGATTAATAGAACTCTCTTCATTGGCGGTTCCCCCAGTCGTTGACGGCTACTGACTGGAACGCCGGGACCCCGCAAAAGTTGCTCCTTTGCTGTAAGGATTCTGTGCGAAAAAGGGGGCGCGCCTCGGCGTCACCCCTTTTCAAGCGGCCTTTAGGCCTTGATCGTGCGGCTGCGCGCCGCGGCGTAGCAGGTGCCCGCCTGAGCCTGAGTCAGCAGCGCTCGAAGCGAGGTCCGCCTCGCGACACGGGCCCGGAAACCTGCAGAGCTGATCATGGTCGGCGCCGTCCCGGGCTTCACGCTGCGTAGAGTCACGCGCTTGACCGTCTTCCAGGCGCGTCTGGTGCGGGCGTAGCGCTGGAGCACGACGTACTTGCCGACGAACGACTGCGCGGCCGTGACCGAAGTCGAGAAACGTCCCGCTCGGACACGCTTGAGCTTGACCACGGGACGGACCTTCTCCGACAGCTGGGCGCTCTTCGTGTTCTTCCAGCTCGCGCGGTAGACCGTGTTCATGGCGGGCTTCGTCGTCGAGGTCCAGGCGCCGTTCGCGGCGCTCGTAGCCGTCGCGATCTTCGTGAACGCTGTCTTGCCGCACTCCATCGCGTCGACCGTCACCCTCTCTCCCGCGGCGCCGCTCGAGACTAGGCCGGACAGCGTCACCGACTGGCCGTACGCGACGGTCGGCGGCGCAGCCGTCAGCGAGACACCCGTGCGGACAACGATCGTCCCCCGGCGGTTCGTGTTGAGGGCGTCGCGGTACCCGAAGCTCCCGGACTTCGTGAAGGTGTACGAGTAGGTCTGAGTGGGCTGGAGAACGGGCGAGGTGGGGAAGGCGCCCTGGTCGGCGAGAACCTGGTGATTCGCCGTGTCCTTGTTCGTCCAGGTGACCGTGTCGCCGAAGTCGATCGTGACCTTGTTCGGGGTGAACCCGGCCTGTGTGATGTCGACGGTCTTTGTCGCCGACAGCGCGGGCGCTACGGCGAGAACGGCGGCTACGGCAAAGGTTGTTCCCAGCAGACGTCGCATCATGAAAATCCTTCGGTTTGCTCGCTATTTAGTTTGATCCCCATTCCGGATGGACCAAAACGGATCCTTACACTCCCCAAACATGCGGGCCCTCGTCACAGGCGGCACCGGACGGATCGGCAAGGCCATCTCCGAGCGCCTCCGGGCCGAAGGCTGGTCGGTCCTCGCGGCTGGCAGGGCCGACGGCGATCTGGCCGCTGCAGAGCCTGCCCGTGCCCTCGTCGCGCGCGCGGTGGACGAGCTCGGGGGCCTCGACCTCCTCGTCAATGCCGCCGCAGCCGGGTTCGAGCCCCGGGCGGTTGAGGACGTGACGGAGGCCGACTGGGACGCGGCCCTCGGAGTGACGGCCAAGGGCAGCTTCTTCGTCACCCAGGCGGCTGCTCCGCACCTGCGCGAGAGCCGCGGTGTGGTCGTCATGATCGAGGACGTCGCCGCCTACCAACCGTGGCCCTCCTTTGCCGCGCACTGTGCGGCCAAGGCGGCGCAGGCCATGCTCACGCGCGTGCTCGCACGCGCACTCGCGCCCGAGGTGCGCGTGTGCGGCGTGGCGCCGGGGCCGGTGGCCGTCGAGCCCGGCCAGGGGGAGCGGCGCGCGGCTGAGACGCTCCTCGGCAGGATCGGTTCGACCAAGGATGTCGCAGAGGCGGTGCTCTACCTCGTTCGAGCCGGCTTCGTGACCGGGACCAGTCTCGTCGTCGACGGCGGCCGGCTTCTTCAATCCGGCGCCAGGCCAAGACCGTAGGAACCATGGGAAGGACGATGTCGACTCTTGCGCTCACAATCCGCACGGGCTTGCCGCGCGTGCGCCAACGCGCCACCATCCGCACTGTGGCCGAATCCGTTACAGACGGGGAGCTGATCGCGCGCGTCGGAGAAGGCGACCCCGGCGCCTTCGAGCTTCTCTACCACCGGTACGCGCGCCCCGTCTTCGCGCTCGCCCTACGCCACCTCGGCGACCGCGGCCGAGCCGAAGACGCCGTTCAGGAGACCTTCGCGTCCATCTGGCGCTCGGCCGGGAGCTACCGGCGGGAGCGAGGGCCGGGCGCGCCCTGGTTATACGCCGTCGCCCGCAACGCGATCGTCGACCGACGCCGCTCCCTCGGCGAGCCGCCTGCGGAGACGATCGAGGAGGCCTCGGGCGAGGCGGGCCCCGCCGAACGGGCCGAGTCGAGCTGGACAGCCTGGCGGGTGCACCGCGCGCTTCTGGAGCTGCCCGAGCATGAGCGCCGGCTGATTGAGCTCGCATACTGGGGCGGGCTCACGCAGAGCGAGATCGCTGAGTTTCTCAACGTGCCTCTGGGAACTGTCAAGACGAGGACGAGGAGCGCCCTGACGCGCCTCGCCGACCTGCTCGAGGGCGAGCTCTCGTGACGGGCCCTCCGGAGTTCCGTGACCTCCTGGGAGACGATCTGCCCGCCGAGGACCGGGCACGTCTCGAGCGAGTGCACGAGCTCCTGATTGCGGCCGGCCCGCCGCCCGAGCTGCCGCCCTCGCTCGCCGAGGCGCCGGATCGTGCTTCGCGGCCTCCCTCCTTGCTGCCGCGCCGGCGCCTCGGTGCCGCCTTTGCGCTCGCCGCGGCAATCGCCCTCGCCGCCTTCTTGGGCGGCTACGTCACCGGGTACCAGCGCTCCGACGGCGACTTCGACGCGGCGCGCAGCGTCGTGCTCGGTACCGGGCCGATGCGAGCCATCGTGCGGTTCGCTGCGGCGGATGCGAACGGGAACCGGCGGATGCTCGTCACGGCACAGGGGCTCCCGCAGACGAAGCCCGGCAACTACTACGTGCTCTTGATGACGAAGATGGGCAAGCCGATCGTCACCTGCGGCACGTTCAAGGTGGGGAGCGACCCGCTGACCACCGTCCGCTTCACGATCGGATACGAGGTCGAGGACTTCGACGGACTGCTCCTGGCGGAATATCGCCACGCCGACCGCAAGGACCACCCGCTGCTGCGGGCGAAGCTAGCGTAGAACTCAGGGAGCGACGCGCCCGTTGGCGACGAACGCCGCGTGCGTCGCCGGCATCTGCTTCTCGAGAAAGGACTCGGCAGCGGCGGCGTACTGGCGAATCTCGTACTGCGCGGCCTCGTGGTTTCGCAGCGAGCAGAAATGCATGAGGCTGCGCGGATTGCAGCTCCAGTAGTACTTCGTGTACGTCGAGAGCGGCAAAACCGCGCGCGCGACCTCTTTTGCCACGCCCTGCTCGAGCATGCGCTCGTATGCCTGGAATGAGCGCAGCGCGTTCTCCTCGATCTCCCGACGAGTGTTGTCACGCACCTCGTCCTCGACTGGTTCAAAGCTGTATGCCCCCGGCTTGCCGACCTGCGTCCTCACGTTGTCCGGAACATAGAACTCCGCCTCGATCTTGGCGTAGCGACCGCTCCACTCGTTGTACGAATGCCCAGCTCTGTGACGGTGGTGCTCGCGGACGACGAACAGCGGCGCCTTGACGATGAACCTGAAGTAGCCGTGTTCGAACGGGCTGCCGTGCCTTTCGCGCATGAGGAAGCGGATCAAACCCTCGTCTCGCTCCCCCATTTCGTCCGAAGCCTGGTTGAACGAGACTCGGGCTCCGTTCACGACCGCAAGGTCGGAGGCGAGCGCGCCGTCGAGCGCGACGAAGCCATGATCGAGGACGGGAACGACGTTCTCCGCTAGGACTTCCGGCATGACCGTCACGAAGCCGAGTGTACCGGGGCTCTATGTCGGCACTTCCGGCTGGTCCTACCCGTCGTGGCGGCCAGGCTTCTACCCGGCGGAGGTCAAGCCCGCGGGCTTCCTCGAGCACTACGCGCAGCGGTTCCGAACCGTCGAGCTGAACACGACCGGCTATCGAATTCCCGCCGAGGAGCAGTTCGCCCGCTGGGCCGAGCACACGCCGCCCGGATTCCAGTTCGCCGTCAAGCTCGACGCTCACCGTAGGGGTCAGGCGTCCGCGTTCGACGACGGCATCCGGCGACTGGGCGACCGCCTCGGCCCCATCCGCGTCGTGGTCATCTCGACCCGAGACGAGGGGCTGCTCGCCTTCATCCTGGGCTCCTTCGGGGCCGAGCGCCGCTTCGCGTTCGACTTCCGACACGACTCCTGGGATGGCATCGATGCCGACCTGCCTGAGAACGCCGTCCGAGTCGGAGCGCTCGAGGCTGCCGCGCCGTTCCGCTACCTGCGCTTCCGCGACCCGCCGTACGACGACTCGGCCCTCGAGGGTTGGGCCGAGCGATTCAAGCCGCTGCTGGAAGGCGGGACCGAGGTCTTCTGCTACTTCAAGCACGAAGAGGAGCCGAGCGCCCCGCAGTACGCGGAGCGCCTGCTCGAGCTCCTCTCTTCGTAAACGCTACGCGGTCGTCTTCGCCCCTACGCGCTCGATGACCTCGTAGATCCCGTCCGCGCCGACCGACTCGATGTACGGAGCCATCGCCTCCTGGCGCTTCTGCTCCTCGCCCTCGTCGAACGACGCCTTGATCGCATCAATGTCGCCTTCGATCAGGCCGAAGGCAATGATCTCGTTGGGGTCCTTGAGATTCCGGACAATGTACGCCTCACCGCCCTCGGGAATGTTGTCCTCGTCGGACATCCACGCCTGTCGCCACTCGTCGTAGGTGCCGGGCTTGAGCTTTCGAACCGTCAACGCGCAGTACATGGTCATCGTGCCCTCCTTGGGGAGACGTTTGAAGACAACCTACGCCTGTGCAGCGCTGCGCTGCAACCACCATGCGTGGACTGGCTCCGGTTAGCCCGGCCCGGCCGGCGCGGGCAGCTTTGCGCCCCGGCCGACGATCTCCTCGATCGCCGACACGGCGAGCTCGAGCTCGTCGTCGGTGTTGAAGAAGTGCGGCCCGAAGCGGAGCCCGGCTTCGGGGCGGAAGTCGCAGAGGATGTCGCGCGCGTCGAGCTCTGCGTGCACCGCCTCGAAGTCCGGGACGCGGACGACGACCGAGCCGCCGCGCCGCTCCGGCTCGCGCGGGCTGACGACGTCGAAGCCGGCCTCGTCGAGGAGCTCCATGAAGAGCTCTGTCTGCCGCATCGAATTCGCCCGGATCCGGTCGATCCCCGCCTCCTCGACGAGCTCGTATCCCGCGGTCGCCGCATAGAGGGCGGGAACGTTCGGGGTGCCGGTCAGGAAGCGCGCCGCGCCCTCGGCGTATTCGAGCTCGGGCTCGAACGCAAACGGGCGCGCATGAGCCTGCCAGCCGACGAGGGTGGGCTCGAGCCGCTTTGCGAGATCCGGCCGGACGTAGAGCCACGCCGCCCCCGCTCCCCCGCAGAGCCACTTGACGCTGCCGCCGACGGCGAAGTCGATGCCGAGAGCGGTGACGTCGAGCGGGACGGTGCCGACCGACTGGTAGGCGTCGAGCACGACATGCGCTCCCACCTCGTGAGCGCGGCTGATGATCGGCTCGACGTCCTGGATCCGGCCGGTCTTGAAGATGACGTGACTGATGGGGACGAGGAGCGTCCGCTCGTCGATCGCCGCGACGATCGCCTCCTCGTCCGGGCAGACGACGATCTCGGCGCCGCGGGCTTGCTGCGCCTGCTGCAGGTAGCGAACCGACGGGAAGTTCTCCTCCTCGTAGACGATCCGCCGGCGCTCGCCGCCGAAGCCGAAGCACGAGAGGACGACCGCCTCGGCGATCGTCACGTTCTGGTGCATGACGGTCGAGCCGGCTGGAGCGCCGATCAGTCGTGCCACGTGGTCGCCGACGGTCAGCGGTAGGTCCCACCAGCCTTCGCCCCAGGCGCGAATCCCACGCGTCCTCCAGCTCTCCGCGTACTCGGCGAGGCGCAGTTCGGCCCCGGCCGGCATCGGGCCGAGCGAGTGGCTGATCAGGTACGTCGTCTCTGCGAGGATCGGGAAGCGGTCGCGATAGTCGAGTAGCTCCATTGCTGAGGCGCCGCTTGCGGTGCCGCCTTCAGGACGAGCGGGCTCCGCCCGCGCGTCCGTCTGAACTGACCGGTCGATTCCTTCGGAGTTCACGAATCCGCTCTCAGCTCAGCTTAGGCGCTTCAAGACGCCGAGCGCGCGCTGGTTCCAGGGCACGCGATGCGTCGTGCCGGCGGCGGCCATCTGGTCGCGGTTTGCCAGGTACCAGTCGTACGTACGGGCGAGGGCTTCGGCATTCGAGTAGCGCGGCTGCCACCGGAGGAGCCGCTGCGCCTTCGAGACGTCCACGTAAGAGTCCCGGTGCGCGGTCTTGTAGTGCCACTCCGCCAGCGGGGAGAGTCGAGCGAGCTCGAGCGCTCGGAGGGCGAGCTCGGCCGGGCGGGCCGGCACGGGCCGGAGCCGGCTCGACGAGCCCGCGTGGGCGATGAGGGCTTCGAGGTCCGAGCGGACGGTGCCGAACTCCGTCGCGCCGACGTTGAGCGTCTCGGCGGCGACGGGGCCGCGGGCGGCGTGCAAGATCGCCTCGACGAGATCCTCGACGGCAAGCAGCTGATAGCGGTTCGACCCGTCGCCGAGGATCGGGATCCGCCGTCCCTCGCGAATCCAGTCGAAGAGGATCTCGAAGACGCCGAGACGCTCGGGGCCGATGAACGTCTTGGGGCGCAGCACGACGACATCGAGCCCTCGGTGGGCGAACCGCCGCGCGATCTCCTCGGCTTCGATCTTCGAGCGGCCGTAGTCGCCGACCCCGTGCAGAGGAGAATCCTCGTCAATGGGATGGGTCTCGGGGATGCCGTAGACGGCGGTCGAAGAGACAAGGATCGTTCGGCCGACGCCAGCCTCACGCGCAGCCGCGAGCAGCGTCTCAGTGCCGGCGACGTTGACGGATCGGATCTCGCTGCCGGAGCCGCGGATCGGGAGCGCGGCCGCAGCATGGACGAGCACGTCGGCGCCTTCGGCCAGGCACCCGGCCGCCGCCAGGTCGCGGACGTCGCCGCGGAGCTCCTCCAGCTCACGTTCGAGCTCGGGCTCGCCGAGCGGGACGAGATCGAGCGACCGCACCGAGTGGCCTTCGGCGCGCAGCCTCCTCGCGAGGTGGAGGCCGAGAAAGCCGGCGCCGCCTGAGATCGCCCAGAGCATCAGGTCACGATATTGGCTCAGAACCTGCACGGTGCTGTGCGAAAGTCCGCGATACGCTCGTGGCGGGAGGTGGGTGGAACCAGTCTCCCCACCCAGGGTGGGGTTGTGGGATTTGCCAGGCGCTGCCCGCCTGGCGCTGACTCAGCCTTCGCCTACTCGTACTGGAGCGCGCGCAACACGTTCAACCGGCTCGCCCTGCGCGCAGGGACGACGGCGGCGATGACGCCGACGATGATCGCCACGATCGCGAAAGCGATCAGGGTCTTCCACTGGGGCACGAACTCGACGTCGTACTGCGAGAGCGCACGCGTGACGAGCCAGGCGAGAAACACGCCGAGCGGCAGCCCGAGCGCGGCACCGATCAGGGCAGTGATCACACTCTCCTGGCGAACCATCCGGGCTACCTGGTTCCGCGTCATCCCTACGGCGCGCAACATCCCGAGCTCGCGCGTCCGCTCGAAGACGCTCAGGACGAGCGTGTTGACCATGCCGAACAGACTGACGATGACGGCGAGCGCGAGGAGGACATAGAGCAGGACCAGGAAGTTGTCGAAATCCTTGTCTTGATCGTGAATCCAAGCACTGCGAGTCTGGACATTCGCGTCCGGGAAGTTCTTCAGGGACTGCTTCAAAGACTGCTCGGTCGCGGCAGACGCAGCCGCAGTCACCTCGACGAAGGTGAAGAGGTTCTGCGGCCGGTCGTAGATCTGGTCGAAGAAGGACTTCGAGATGCTGACCACGCCCAGAAGCGGATAGAACGGCGGCGCCTTGTAGATCCCCTTCACCTCGAGCAGGGTCGACGTGCCATTCGAAGTCAGCAACTTGAAACGACTGCCGACTGAGAGATCCTTGCTCTCTCCGAACTTCTCGTCGACGATCGCGCCGCGCGGGCCCAGATTCTCGGCAGCGGAGTCGGAGCCCTTCTTCCAGTCGAAGCGGTACACGCGCGTGATCGTCTCTGGGTCGATCCCCGTCACCTGCTGCCCCGAGCCGGCCACTTTGCCGATGCCGGCGCGGACGCTGGACGCCAGCCTCACAACCGGCGCGCGCGCGGCTGCGTCACCCGCCTCGAGTGAGATTGCCTCGAAGCCGTTCTGGGACGTGATGATGTAGTCCGACTTGACCTGACGCTCGATCGCCCGCCGGTTGGACTGCTTCATGCCGTTCGAGAGCACGGCGATGAACGTGACTAGCGCAAGGCCGATCATGAGCGCGGCAGCGGTCGCAGCCGTCCGGCCGGGATTGCGCCGCGAGTTCTCACCCGAGAGCCGGTCCGTGGCCGGATCGAAGCGAATGCTCGGCAGGTCGCTCGGAAAGCCGCGCCCTCGGAGCCGGTTGAGGACGAGCATCAGCAGCCAGAAGACCAGCACTGCCTCGAGCACGGCGATCGCGCCGATGAAGCCGTAACCGATGACGACACTGAGGAAGCTCAAGAGGTAGGCCGCCGCGAATAGCAGGGCCGGTCCGAGGAGCAGCATCAGAACGACGCCGCCGGCGAACGTGACAATCCGCCGCGAGCTGGAGAGCTGCCGTCGAAGAAGTCCATCACGCACGAGCCAGGTTCCGAGCCTGATCGGGTAGACGAGGGCGCTGACACCGAGCATTACCCATTTCGCCGGCGGGCGGACGATCCGCGAGATGCGGGGCACCAGCCGCGGCGAGACGACGGCGACGCCGATGAAGAGGACGAGACAACCGACGGCGAGCGAGAGCAGCCTGACGAGGGTGCTGAGATCGTTCACGAACATGCCGTACGCGAGCGCCGCGACGGCGAGCGCGATCAGCGCCAGAGCGATGAAGGGGACAAAAGGAGCGAGTCGGCTCGGTGGGAGGGTTGCCCCCTCTCGGACTGCGGCGATCGGCGGGATCTTCGTCGCCCGCACGGCAGGCGCGAGCCCTGCGACGAGCGTGACGACGACGCCGATCAGGAGCGAGATGAGGATCGTTCGACCCGCCACGATGAGCCCTGTGGTCGGCAGGTCCTGGTTGAGCGCTTTGAACAGAGCATTCAGCCCCTCCGCGAGACCGATGCCGATGAAGAGCCCGATGACCGCGGCCAGCAGGCCGATGACGAGGGCCTCGAGCGTGACCGTCGTCAGGATCTGCCGGCGGGAAGCGCCGATCGTGCGGAGCGTGGCGAACTCGCGAATCCGCTGCGCGATCGTGATCGAGAGCGTGTTGAAGATGACGAACGCGCCAACGAACAGCGCGATTGCGGCGAAGGCAAGGAGGAAGTAGCGAATGACCTTCGTGAAGGCCCCCTGCTTCTTCGCCTCCTTCACCTGCTGGGCCTGAGTCCGGACCTCGACCTTGTTCAACGGGACGACCCGCTTGATCTCCTGGACGAGCTGGTCCTGCGAGACCCCCTTCTTGCCCGCGACGGAGATCGCATCGAGCTGGCCCTCGCGATTGAGCAGCTCTTGCGCCTTCGGCAGCTGGAACGCCGTGAACGTCGCGCTGCCGATCGAGCTCACGCTGCCGTACTGCGCGATGCCGACCAGCTTGAACGGAGCGGTCGGCTTCAGCGTGGCGATGCGGATGGTCTCGCCAACATGAAAGCCCTGGTCGCCGGCCGTGCCCCGGTCGATGATGACCTCGTTAGGCGCGGCAGGCCAGCGTCCCGGCGGGGTCGTCGACACAAGGCGAAGCGGGTTGAACCGAGCCGCCTGGGGAGAGAAGTCGATGCCGAAGCCCAGGGTCGGTGCGCCGTTCGGCACAATCGGCTTCCCCTTCTTGTCGAGGATCTTCGTCGCCGAGTCGTCGCCGATTCCGCCTGCTGCCACCTCGACATCGGACAGGCTGCGAACACGTTGGAGCACGCTCGCCTGGAAGGAGGGCGCCGCCGCGGTCTCGCCCTCGAAGCTGATGTCGGCAGACCTGCCGCTGATGACCGCGTCGGTGTTTGCGTATTGCTCTGTAAAGATCTGGTCGAAGGCGCGGCTGATCATGTCCGTGAGGACGAAGGTGCCGCTGACCATCGCCACGCCGAGGACGATGGCGAACGAGGTCAGAACCGCACGGAGCTTCCGCCCCGCGAGCCCGCGCAGCGCGACCCTGATCAACTGAGCGTGACTTCCTTGATCGTCTCGAGGATCTGCTGCTCGTTGCCCGCGCCGAGATCGCGGACGATGAGGCCGTCGTCGAGGAAGAGGACGCGATCGGCGATGGCGGCGGCACGCGCCTCGTGCGTGACCATGACCATCGTCTGCCCGTAGTTTTCGACGGCCTCGTGGAGCAGTGCCAGGATCTCGTCGCTCGTCTTCGAGTCGAGGTTCCCCGTCGGCTCGTCTGCGAAGACGACCGTCGGCTTGGTAACGATGGCCCGTGCGACCGCGACCCGCTGCTGTTGCCCACCGGAGAGCTCAGAGGGGCGATGGTTACGGCGCTCCTTCAGCCCCACACGGTCCAGCAGTTCCTCGAACTCGGCGCGATCGGGCTTGCGGCCGGCGATCGAGAGCGGCAGGAGGATGTTCTCCTCCGCGGTCAGCATCGGGAGCAGGTTGAAGAACTGGAAGACAAAGCCGATGTGGGCGCGGCGCAGCTTCGTGATCTCGGTGTCGCTCAGCTGCCCGAGCCGCGTCCCGGCGAGCGTGACGTAGCCCGAGGTCGGCCGGTCGAGCGCCGCGAGGATGTGCATCAGCGTCGACTTGCCCGACCCGGACGGGCCCATGATCGCCGTCAACTTCCCGGGCGCGACGTCGAGCGAGACGCCGCGCAGCGCGTCGACTGCGGTGTCGCCTTCCCCGTAGCGGCGCGTCAGCTCGTGCGCGGTGACGACGGCGCCGTTCGGTGACGCGCCGTCGCTGCGCGCCTCCTGCTCCTGTTTGACCTGCATAAAGGCTCCCCTCTCCAGCCAGATTGCGGCAGCTTCCCTGCTCGAACCTAGTCGAACCTGCCGGGCGCCGCAAGGAGAACAGAAAGGTCAGGCAGCGAGCGTGAGCTGGTCGCCGACGGCGAGGCCTCGGCGAAAGCTTTCGCCCGCCGGCAGCTCGAGCACGGCCTTGGCACCGCGGCGCGATGCCGCCCGCCAGGGCGCAACCCCACCGGCGATCCCGACGACGACGAGCGCCCGGTCGAGGAAGACCGCGTCGATCGGGAAGCGCATGAAGAAGGTGTGGATCGACGAAGCGGGCCGGAGCAGCAGGCCTTCGCCCGTGTCCAGCCCGTCACGTCCCAAGAGACCCCGCAGGCGGGTCAACGGAGAGTCCGCGAGCGTGCACCGCTCGCAGACGACCGCTCCGTCGGCCCGCCTGAGGGTGAGTTCCTGGTCTGCCAACTAGTGCGCCTTCCAGTAATGCCGCCGAGCTTCTGGGTCGCGAGCACCAAGCCAGAGGCCGCACTCGTCCGCGCGAGGCATCGCTTGCGATTCCTCTAGGAGGTCACGGCGGCTTAGCTGCCGTGACCGTTTCATGCTTGCAGCCTTGGCAAGGACGAGGGTGGGCTCTGGCGCCGCGTGATCGCGGGCCAGAAGCCGGTATGTATTGCTGGGAGGGGCACTAGTACCCGACGTGGATGTGGTCGTCGTGGTTGGCGAGCGGGAACGAAGGCCCGCCCATGCCGATCAGGGAGATGACCTGCCTCGGCTGCATCTCGGCCGGCAGCAGCAGGATGTTGCGCACTGCCTTCTCGGTCACGCTTCCGGGCTGCTGGTGCCCGAAGATCGAGCTCCCGTCGAGGGCCGAGATGTCGGCCGCGAGCCCGTAGATGTGAGCCGAGACGACTCCCGGGCGTGCGTAGAGCCGGTGTCCGCTGATGAGGCAGGAAACGGTCACCTGTCCATGGGCCTCGGCGAGGTAGCCGATCAGAGCAAGGATGCGGACGTTCACTCTGCCCGCCTGGATGTCCGCCCTGCCGCCGGGGTAGATCGAGATGCGGCTGTCGTTGAGGAGCCGCTTCGAGAGCGACGGCTTTGCCCACTCGAACCCGCGGACGAGGGCTTTCAGGCCGACGGCGTGGTAGAGGTTCTTGAGGGCGACCGTGCGGTCTGCGAAGCCCGTCCGTCCCTCGAGCGCGAGGACTGATGTCCACGCGTCGCGCTGGGCCTTGAGCGAGGAGAGGCGCTGCGCGAGGGACTTGAGCCTCATGCGAGAGGCGGGTGCGGCCCCACGCTCTCCGCTCGCGCGGAGGACGGCGAGGGTCAGCGCCCAGTCGACGTGGCTCCGCGCCGAGACGCGGGACAGGCGCCGGGCGAACGCCGGCGTCAGCCGCCGCGACGGCGGCGTGGGATCGGGGAGAGCACGGTGGAGCCAGACTGTCGCAGCGACCCCCGGCTCGTCCGCCTCGGGCTCGCGGTCGAGCCGCCGGCGAATCGCCAAGGGCTGCGACTGGACCACGGGCGGCGCGCGGTGGAAGCTGTCCGAGCGGTCGCCGTGCTGCTTCTGGCTCTGGGCCGGAGCAAGGGCGCTGCTCTGGCCGGCCTTGGAAGCGAGACCACGGGCGCGCTGCTTCAGCGTCGCCTCGACGGCTGCGGTCGGGGAAGTGTCGGCCGGAGCACTGGACTCGGCGGGCTGCTGCCCGGCCGGCCCTGACTCGGCCGGGGCCTCCGCGGCGACCCCGCCGCCGGCGGGTGCCTCGTCTCCTGCCGGTTGCGCCGCCGGGTCGACGGGGGCGGCCTCGGGTGGAACCGAGTCTGCCGGTACCACATCCGTGGTCGTGTCGGTCGAAGTCGTTGCCTCGGCCGATGCGGCCGACTCGCCGTCGATCAGCTGCACGACTCCGTTGCCGGCTCCTGCCGACAGCGCGGCGCCTGCGAAGAAGAGCGTTGCGAAGGCGAGACTCGCGGCAATCCGTCTCCGCCCGACGCGGACTTGTCCTTTACGTGCGCGTGCAGTCAGTAGCAGCTGTTTCCGCTCGCGTCGCACGACGGCGCTCAGAAGCGACAGAGCAGCGGTGAGGAAGAGAAGCTGGGTGAGGCTCTTCCCGAATCGATGTGTCCGTTGAGGCATTGCCTTGCTCCGTTTCGTTCGAGCGCCGAGGCCGCCACATCGGCGCGGATCTCTTGTCTGACATCCGCGGCCGCGTACGGAATCGAGGTGGCTATCGGCGTGAGCTGACAGCTTCAGCTTCACTCGATCTGGGGAACCGCACCGAGGATCCCTAAAGCGGGGGATTACAGCCCTCCGGCCTCGGGGCGATGAACGGAAGCGACTGAGCCAAGCAGGCGGCGCGGCCACGCCGAAGACGTTCTCGGAGGTTTCCCCGGCGTGACCCAACACCTCGCCCCCACTTTTTCAGGCTCTACCCATGACGCTCGATTCCCCGCTACTTCCTTTTCCAGTTCTCGTGCCTTGGCGCGCCGACAGGCACGCCTGATTCGACGAAAGGAGGTGAATCAGGTGCTGAAGCTTTTCAACGCGTTCAAGCGCGAAGAGGGGCAGACGATGGCCGAGTACGGTGTCGTTTTGGCCGTAATCACGATCGCCGTGTTCGCTGCGCTCTTCCTCCTCTCCGGCAACATCGTCACTGCCATTACCAGGGTCGCCGGATACATCAGTTAAGGCTCTCTGTGCAGGCATCGCGGCGGGCCCTTCGCGCGAAGGGCCCGCCTTCCCTCAACTAAACGAATGATTCGTCCGAAAAAGAAATCTGAATGACCAAGAGAATTTCACTAAGAGACCAGCAAGGGCAGGCGATGACGGAGTTCGCAATCGTTCTCCCCATCCTCGCCTTCCTGCTCTTCGCAGTCATCCAGTTCGGGATCGTGTTCAACAACTACATCACGTTGACGGACGCGACCCGGGCCGGTGCCCGCAAGGCCGCGGTCTCGCGGCGCGATCCCGACCCGAGGGCTACGTGCATCGACGCCATTCGTACCTCTGCAAGGAACCTGAAGCAAGCGGACCTGCAGCCAGATTGCCAGTCGAGCTGGCAACCGGGCGAGGACGTGAGCGTCACTGCGACTTATCCGTACTCAATCAGCCTGCTCGGGGTCTTCAGCAAGTCCGGAAACCTCACGAGCACTACCACGGAGCGAGTCGAATGAAAATTAGAAACGAACACGGACAGTCCATGGTCATGACCCTCATCTTCCTGACGGTGCTGATGGGCATGTCGGCCCTCGTGCTCGACGTCGGCGCGTGGTACAGAGCCCACCGCGCCGCCCAGTCGACCGCCGATGCCTCAGCCTTGGCCGCTGCCCAGGGGCTGACGGACACGAGCGAAGCCACCGTGCTCGCCAATTCCTACGGCGGCAAAAACGGCGGCGGAATCTCCAACATCACGTTCTCGACGAAATGGATGCCCAACGACACCGTTGCAGTGACGGTGACCCGTTCGGCGCCCGGTATCTTCGCCAAGCTCTTCGGATTCGCATCGGTGAACGTTTCGGGTCATGCAACTGCCCGCACATTCAACGTCGCGGCGCCACGACACGTCGCGCCGATCGTCGTCCACTACAAGCATCCGCTGCTGCACTGCACTCGCAGCGCCAGCCCGACCTGCACTCCGGAGTTCGGCAAGACCACCACGCTGAATCTGGAGGATCTGCATCAGCCGGGCGGAGGCGACGGTGCCGGCGCCTTCGGCCTGATCAACCTGAACCGGCTCGACGACAGCGGAAATATCGGTGCGGGCACGCTCGCCGACTGGCTCGCGAACGGCTTCGACGACGAAATGCCGCTCGGGCATTACCACTCGGCACCGTCTGCGAACTTCAACAACTCACAGTTCCTCGACGCGCTCGAATCGGTCAGGAACGAGGAAGTGCTCTTCCCGGTTTACCGCAAGCTCAACGGCCCGGGCTCGAATGCCCAGTACGACATCATCGGCTGGATCGGTTTCATCCCCCGCTCGTGGACCACGAATGGAAGCAACGGGTCGCTCACGGGCGAATTCACGCGCTACATCGCCGAGGGCCTCCCCGTCGAGAACTCGGGCGGACCACCCGACACCGGTGTCCACACGATCGAACTCGTCAACTAACCGAACTAAGGAGAGAGAGACCCGCCGCCATGACATATCGACTTCGCAACATCGGCATCGCGGTCGCGCTTGCGATCGTCGCTGCCCTGCTGACGACGTTCTACGTCACGAACTACAAGCGAACGGTTCAGCAGGGCGAGGAGAAAGTTCCCGTCTATGTAGCCGCGCACGACATCGCGCTCGGAACCTCGGGCGCGGACGTCGCGGGCCGCGACATGCTGCGCGTCGAGCATGTGCCGCGACGGAGCGTCGTGCCCGGGGCGATCTCGAAGCCGGACCAGGTCGACGAACTCGTCGCAGTGGAGCCGATCTACGCCGGCGAGCAGATCTCGACCAGGCGCTTCCGGACCGCGGACCAACAGGGCATCCTCGCCCAGCTGAAGGGCAACCTGCGAGGAATCCAGGCTCCCGGAAGCCAGGCGCAGCTCCTCGGCGGCACGCTCAAGGCCGGTGACCGGGTCGACGTCGTCGGCACGTGGCTGATGCCGGAAACCAGCCAGAACCACGTCAGCCGCGTTGTCCTTCGTGACCTCCTCGTCCTTCAGGCTCCGGACACGAATCAAGCCGGGGCCAAGCTTGGGAGCAATCCCAACGAGCCTTTCACCGCGATCATCGCCATGACCGACGCCCAGGCCGAGAAGTTCTGGTGGGTCGCAAAGAACGGCGAGTGGACGCTTCAGCTCCGCCCGGCCGCCAACGCCGCCGACAGCCCAGACGGCATTGAGACCTCCCGCAGCGTTGCCAGGGACGGGCTCTCTGCCAGCGAGCGCCGCCGCGCAGGAGGCAAGTGATGACCCTCGAGACTCAGGCACACGCACCACCCCGGGAGAAGACCCGTGTCTTCATCACGGGCAGCTGCGAAGGGCTTCCCGAGCTCTGGGATGCCCTCGGGCGCCACAGCGAGATCGACCTCGTTGGGCGATCCGAGCACGTCCGCGAAGGCGCGGGGGCGCTGACCGGCGGTCATCTCCAGGCGGTCTTGCACGCCACGCGCAGCTCCGCGCTGCCCGTCGAGGAGCTCGCCGCCATTCGCGAGTACACGCAGGCGCCGGTCGTCCTCCTCGCCTCGGGCGAGTCGTCCGCACTGCTCGAGGAGGCGCTCGACGCTGACGTCGCCGATGTCCTGTTGCTCCCGCAGTTGACCGAGAACGTCGTCTTCGCGATCCGGAAGGCGAGCCACTCCGGCCGCCGCAGCCAGGGCGGTCGCCCGGCGGGCAGCGGCCGGGTCATCACCGTGTTCTCGCCGAAGGGCGGGACGGGCAAGACCGTGATGGCGACGAACCTCTCGACATCGTTCGCCAAGCACGCCGGCAAGCGTACGCTCCTGCTCGACCTCGACCTCCAGTTCGGCGACGCCGCGATCATGCTCGGAATCGAGCCGGACAAGACAATCCAGGATCTCGTCACTGCTCCAGGTGAGCTGGATCCGGAGAAGCTCGCCGGTTACACGTGTCGGCACTCCTCTGGTCTCGACGTCCTGCCGGCGCCGATCCGGCCCGAGGACGCCGAGCTCGTCACCGAGGCGAAGCTGGCCCGCCTGATGGAGGTCGCCAAGGAGTCGTACGACCTGATCGTCGTCGACACCTCGCCGTTCTTCCACGGGCCGATGCTCGCCACCCTCGACCAGACCGACGACCTGCTGCTCGTCTGCGGGCTCGACGTGCCGACGATCAAGAACGTCCGCCTGAGCCTCCAGACGCTGCAGCTGCTCTCGTTCCCACCGGACCGGATTCGCGTCGTCCTGAACCGCGCGAACTCGAACGTGGGCATGAAGCGCGGTGAGGTCGAAGCGGCTCTCGAGGCGAAGGTCCGCTTCGAGGTGCCGAGCGACCGCGCAGTCCCGCTCGCCGTCAACCGCTCGAACCCCGCAGTGCTCTCCGATCCGAAGTCGGATTTCGGGCGGGCGCTGCGCGAGATGGCGAAGTCCCTCCTGCCCGTCGCGGCCGCAGCCAACGGCAAGCGCCGGTTCCTCGGCCGGGGTAGCTCGTAATGGGCCTTCACGACCGCATCAAGAGCGGAGAGAACGGCTCCTCGACGCCAGAGGAACAGCCCGTCTCGCTCGCCGCGACGACGCCGGCAATCGGCGAGCAGCCGAGCTCGGACACGCCACCGGACCCGTATGCCGAGCTGAAGACGCGTGTCCATCACGCGTGCATCGCGAAACTCGGGCCCCAGCTCTTCACGACCGAGACGAGCGAAAACCTCTCCGACCGCGTCCTCCGCGAGGTGACCGAGCAGCTGACGCTCGACCGCACCCCACTGACGCGTGAGGAGCGGCGCCGCATCGTCCGCGAGATCACGGACGACATCCTCGGCTACGGGCCGCTCGAGCCCCTGCTCCGCGACGACTCGGTCACCGAGGTCATGGTCAACGCCCACGACCGCGTCTACGTCGAGCGCCTCGGCAAGATCGAGGCCGCCGACGCGACCTTCGTCGACAACGCCCACCTGCTCCGGATCATCGACAAGATCGTCTCGCAGGTCGGCCGCCGCGTCGACGAGGCCTCGCCGATGGTCGACGCGCGCCTCCCCGACGGAAGCCGCGTCAACGCGATCATCCCGCCGCTGTCGTTGCGTGGGCCGACGCTGACGATCCGGAAGTTCTCGCGCGACCCGTACACGATGGACGACCTGATCGACTTCGGGACGCTCAGCCCTGAGGCGGCGCAGTTTCTCCAGGCGTGCGTCCGTGGGAAGCTGAACATGCTGATCTCGGGCGGAACCGGCACCGGTAAGACGACGACCCTGAACGCGCTGTCCGCCTTCGTCCCGAACGACGAGCGCATCGTCACGATCGAGGACGCCGCCGAGCTCCAGCTCCAGCAGCGGCACGTCGTCCCGCTCGAGGCGCGGCCGCCGAACGTCGAGGGCCAGGGCGAGGTGCGCATCCGCGAGCTCGTGCGGAACGCGCTGCGCATGCGGCCCGACCGGCTGATCGTCGGCGAGG
>DASWDJ010000193.1:0-1727 GCA_036395295.1 Gaiellaceae bacterium
CGGGACGCCCTTACCCTCGGTGAGGAGCGATCGCTTCGCCCCTTTTTAGCTCTGTCAGTTGGATTCGGACCGGTCAGCTCACCGCCCAAAGGGGCCTTGCCGAGCGCGCCGTCCATCGCCAACCACTCCCACTCGATTCCCTGCTTGGCATCGTAGGCGAGCAGCCCCTGCCGCCAAAACTCCAAGAACACGCCCGCCTCGGCCCACTCGCGGAAGCGCCGATAGGCCGACGAGCAGGAGCAGATCCCGGTCGCGTCGAGCGCGTTCCACTGCATGCCGGTGCGCAACACGAGCAGGATCGCGTTCATCGCGTCCCGGTCCGGAACGCGCGGCCGGTGACAGCCAAGCGGATGCGCCGGCGGCTCCGGCAACAGCGGCTCCATCTGCGCCCACACCCGGTCCGGGATCCGCCAACCGTCGTCTTTGACAACGAGACCCATCACGCCCTCCCTCGTTGATTTCAGCAACGAGGTCGGACTTCGCTATCTCGGTCCGGGTCCCTGCCTAGCGGAATGGGCTCTTAGGCCGCCCGACCCGAATTCGCTCACTCACACCCACTGCTAGCCTCGGCTGCTCCGACCGGAACCAACCAGGAAGGAGGTGAGCGCGCTGCTCGCACTCACCGATAGCGCGGTTGAGGCCGTGAAGAGCATCGTTTCGTCCTCGGACGAGGTGTCTGAGACGGGTGGTCTGCGGATGGTCGCCGAACGGGCAGGGACGCAGGCGAACTTCCACCTCAGCGTCGTTCCTCTGCCCGCCGAGGACGACGAGGTGATCGAAGAGCAGGGAGTCCGCGTCTTCCTCGAACCGGAGGCGGCCTCGCTGCTCGACGAGAAGGTTCTCGACGCGAGCGTTGAGCAAGACCAAGTCGCGTTCACGATCGCCGACCAGATCGAGGAATAGCCGGAGACTTCGCTTTGGCGCGGAGAGGTCGCGCACGAGCCGGTTGATCTCTCCGTGCCCGCTCAAAGGGAGCGCTTCCGGCTGCCAACGCTACCTGCCGATTTCACGCATCGAGGAGCACGCGGAGACCGGGCGCGAGTTAAGCGGCCATAGAGGGAGCGTGTCGCAGCTCCGCCAAATACGCACTTCGACAAGGAGACCGAACTGCTTTTCTTGCGGCTTGAGCGCCCCGCGCCGTGGTCGCGGTTCCATCCCCGCAAATCGGGAATAGAGAGAACATGGCAACCGTCGTCCCAGACCGCCTCCTCGGCTGCGACGGATTTCGCGTCGAGTCGCCTGAGGGGCTGCTCGGCTGGGTCGAGGAGGCGTGGCTCGGTCCGTCGCGCGAGCCGACCGCTCTCGCCATCCGCACGATCGACGGCCGGCGCGGGCTGCTCGTTGCCGGGCAGATCGAGACGGTCGTCCTGGAACGCGAGCTCGTCGCCATGCGTCGAGGCGGACGCCTGCTCGAGCTGGACGTGCCGCAGGTCGAGATAGCCTCGGTCGACGGGACCCCCGTCGTCTCCGCCACCTGGCAGACAACCGGCGAGGTGCTCGAGCCCCCGCTGCCGCCGGGCCCGGCGCGGCGCGCGCTGCTCGCTCTTCGCCCCTGGCGATTGGCGCCGCCGCCAAGACCAGAGGCAGAGCGCCCGCTGTGGCAACTCGTGGCGGTTCTCTACGTGAGCCTTGCGCTGATCGTCACCCTCGTGATCGGACTCGCCTTCCTCGTGGCGCGCCTCGTGACCGGCAACGCCGTCTGACCGGCGCGGGCGCGCTGCTTGACG
>DASWDJ010000194.1:0-6364 GCA_036395295.1 Gaiellaceae bacterium
GGTCGATGACCGAGCGCCGTCTTACAGTGCAGAAACACCTGAAGCCCGGAAAGGACGAGGAAGGACAGTTGACGCAGAACCAGCTTTCAGAACTACTCGAGAGCGAGGGTGCGCGCACCCTCGTCGAGGCGTCCGAAGAGCGCGGCTTCGTCGAGCCGACGGAGCTCGAGGCTTTCGCGCTCGAGCACGACCTCGAAGATGCTGACGTCGAGCAACTGACGCGCGAGCTCGAGGCGATCGGCCTCGAGGTGGGCGAGCCGCGGTCCGAGGAGGCCGCGCAGCCCGTCGTCGAGCGCAAGACGCCGAGCCCAGCCGCGGCCATCGGCTCTGCCGACAGCCTCCAGCTCTTCCTCGCCGATGTGGGCCGCCACAAGCTGCTCACGGCTTCGGAGGAGGTCACGCTCGCCAAGGCGCTCGAGCGCGGCGACGAGCGCGCGAAGCGGCGCATGATCGAGTCGAACCTGCGCCTGGTCGTCTCGATCGCCAAGGGCTATCGCGGGCTCGGCGTGCCGTTCCTCGACCTGATCCAGGAGGGCACGCTCGGCCTCAACCGCGCGGTCGAGAAGTTCGACTGGCGTCGTGGCTTCAAGTTCTCGACGTACGCGACCTGGTGGATTCGCCAGTCGGTGCAGCGAGCCGTGGCCAACCACGCGCGCACGATCCGCGTGCCCGTGCACGTCGTCGAGCGCCAGCAGAAGCTCTCGCGCGCCGCGCGCCGGCTCGAGGTCGAGCTCGGTCGAGACGCCACGAAGGAGGAGCTGGCCGAGGCGACGGGCCTGCCGATGCAGCACGTCGACGAAGCGCTGGGCGCCGCTCAGGCGTCGGTTTCGCTGAACCAGACGGTCGGCGCCGACGACGAGGGCGAGCTGGGCGACCTCTTCGCAGACCGCGAGGCGGCCGACCCCTTCGAAGAGGCCGAGGAGTCGCTTCGCCGCCAGGGCGTGCGCAAGGCACTCGATGCCCTCCCGGAGCGCGAGCGTCGCATCCTGGAGCTGCGCTTCGGCTTCGACGGCGAGCCCTGGACGCTCGAGGCGATCGGCCACGAGCTCGACCTGACGCGTGAGCGCGTGCGTCAGCTCGAAGCGCAGGCGCTGGCGCGCCTGTCGGCGCTGCGCGAGCTCAGCTCGGTCGCAGTCGTCTAACCGCTTCGCCAACTTCTGCGCGGACGATTCGTCGGTAGACGTAGGCGTGTGGAACACAACCGATAGAACCGCCGGAACAGGCGTGCGCGGAAGTGCGAAGCCGAGGAGGCCGACGGCGCAGCACGCTGGTGGGGCCGAGCAAAGCCTCTCAAGCCACCTTCATTCGGAGGCCGCGCCCAGCGCGAGTTCGGGCCTTCCGGCTGCTTCTGGCTTGTCATACTCTCTAGCTGCCCACGCTATGCGGGCTGCTGCACGAAAGGAGAAAAGGTGAGGAGAATTGCGCTGAAATTCGGCTTGGTCGCCGCTGGCGGAGCCATCTTGCTCGCAACCCTGGGGCTTGGTGGGGCGAGCACGGCACGGCCGACGCTGGTCTACGGAGGTAGCGCGGATCCAACGTATCTCGATCCGGCGCTCGTCTCTGACGGCGAGTCGTTTCGCGTCGCCGAGGCGATCATGGAGGGGCTCGTCTACTTGAAGCCCGGGACGACGAAGGTCAGGCCCAGGCTCGCGCTCAGGTGGAAGCAGTCCGGCAAGGGCAAGATCTGGACGTTCTGGCTCCGCCGGGGCGTGAAGTTCCACGACGGGACGCCGTTCAATGCGTCGGCGGTGTGCTTCAACTTCAACCGCTGGTACAACTGGACAGGGCCGTTCCAGGACGCGTCGGCGACGTTCTACTACCAGGCGATCTACTACGGCTTCAAGCACAACGAGGTCGCCGGTCTCGGGACGCCGCTCTACCGCAGCTGCTCCGCGAGGGGCCCGTACAAGGTCATCATCAGGCTGAGGAAGCAGTCGGGAACCTTCTTCCCGTCGCTTGTCGTCTCGTCGTTTGCGATGCAGAGCCCGAAGGCGCTGAAGCAGTACGACGCTGACAAAGGCGAGCTCGTGAACGGGACGTTCGTGGCCAAGGGCTCGTATGCATTCTCGCATCCGACCGGTACGGGGCCGTTCAAGTTCAAGTCGTGGACGGTCGGCCAGAAGGTCGAGCTCGTCCGAAACGGCGACTACTGGGGCAGCAAGGCGAAGATCGACCGGCTGATCATCCGGCCGATCGGCACAACGACCGGACGCCTGCAGGCGTTGCAGAACGGGGAGGTCAATGCCTACGACCTCGCCGCGCCGCAGGACGCTGCCACGATCCGCTCCAACCCGAGGCTGAAGGTGATCACGCGACCGCCGTTCAACGTCGCCTATGTGACGATCCACCAGGGCGCCGGCTCGCCGATGAACGACATCAAGGTGCGCCAGGCGGTCGCCTATGGGCTGAACAAGCAGCAAGTCGTGTCTCAGTTCTACTTCGGGGTCGGCAAGGTCGCCCAGGAGTTCCTTCCGCCGAGCCTGCCCGGATGGTCACCCAAGGTCCAGAAGTACCCGTACAACCCGACCAAGGCCCGGCAGCTGCTCAACTCCTCGAGCTGCCACGTGCCCTGCAAGGTCGACTTCTGGTATCCGACGGGCATTTCGAGGCCATACATGCCGGATCCGCCTCGCAACTTCCAGGCCTTCTCGGCAAGCCTCGAGGCCTCCGGCTTCCAGGTCACGCCGCACAGCGCTCCGTGGCGACCGACGTACGTCGCCAAGGTGAACGAGGGCTCGGCCGGCGATCTGAACCTGATCGGGTGGTCCGGCGACTACGGCGATCCGGACAACTTCGTCGGGACGTTCTTCAAGTCCCCGAACCCGCAGTTCAACTTCCAGAACCCGGCGATCTTCAACTTGCTCACGCGGGCTGCCAACGAGCCCAATTACGCGAAGCGCGTAAAGCTCTACCGGCAGGCAAACATCGTGATCATGAAGTACCTACCGGCCGTGCCGTACGCCCATTCACTGTCCCTCCTCGGGGCCGAGAAGCGGGTGCACCACCTCATCGCGACGCCGACCGGTGGCACGTGGTTCCAAAACGTAACAGTCGGGTGAGCTAGGAACGGAACAGAGACAGTCGACGGACGACGTTTAAATGCTTCGATACGTCGTCCGTCGGCTGCTTCTGATCGTTCCGATCCTCTTCGGGCTTTCGATCCTCGTCTTCTTCTGGGTCCGCGCGCTGCCCGGGAGCCCGATCTCGTCGCTGCTCGGAGAGCGCGCCACACCTCAGCTCGTCCAGCAGTACCGCGAGCGGTACGGATTCAACGAGCCCGTCTACAAGCAGTACTTCAAGCAGCTCAAATCTTGGGGCAAGGCTGACTTTGGTACCTCGATCTCGACGCACCGCCGGATTAGCGATGAGATCAAGCAGCGCTTTCCGGCGACGCTGGAGCTCGCGATCGCGGCGCTCATCTTCGCGGGTGGCATCGGTGTCCCCTTAGGCTTTTTCGCGGCCAAGAGGCACGGTCGCCTATTCGACCACGCGAGCCTCTTCTTATCGCTGATTGGGATCTCGATCCCGGTCTTCTTCCTCGCTATCATCCTCAAGTACATCTTCGCGGTGCGGCTCGGCTGGCTGCCGACGGTCGGCCGGATCTCGGTGCTGATCGAGACGAAACACCCGACGAACTTCTACGTCCTCGACGCGATCATCACCCGCGATTGGAACGCGCTCTGGGACGTGCTCAAGCACCTGATCCTGCCGGCGGTTGCACTGGGCTCGATTCCCCTTGCGATCATCACGCGAATTACGCGTGCGGCGGTGCTCGACGTCCAGAACGAGGACTACGTGCGCACGGCGCGGGCGAAAGGGCTGCCGCCGCTCACCGTCGACCGCCGGCACGTCCTGCGCAATGCCCTCTTGCCGATCTCGACCATCATCGGCCTCCAGACTGGCCTGCTGCTCTCGGGCGCGGTGCTCACCGAGACCGTGTTCGCCTATCCGGGGATCGGCTCGTGGCTGCGTGACGCGATCTTCAACCGCGACTATCCAGTCATCCAGGGCGGGATCCTCTTCGTCGCGCTCGTCTTCGTGCTCGTCAATCTGATCGTGGACATCTCCTACGCGATCATCAACCCGCGGATCCGCTACTCATGAGTGTTGCCGAGCTCGAATCAGCGGAGATCGCGCTCGAGGCGCCGAGCGGCCTCTGGGGCGAGGCCTGGCATCGACTGATCAGGAATCCCGGTGCGATCTTGGGTGCTGCTCTCGTCGCCATGTTCGTCGTGACCGCCGTCTTTGCCCCGGTGATCGCGCCGTACAGCCCGAAGGAGCAGAACCTCGACCTGCTCCGCAACGGCCAGGCTGTCGGGCCGACCTCGGGTCACTGGTTCGGGATCGACACTCTTGGCCGGGACGAGTTCTCGCGCATCGTCTTCGGTGCGCGCTTCTCGCTCTTGATCGGCATCGTCGCCGTCGCGATCGGGCTTTCGGTCGGGATGCTGCTGGGCTCGATCGCGGGTTACGCCGGAGGACTGATCGACTCCGTGATCATGCGGGCGATGGACGTGATGCTCGCCATACCGCAGCTGCTGCTCGCGATCGGCATCGTTGCTGTGCTCGGGCCTGGGCTCGGCAAGATCATGATCGCGATCGGCGCCGTCAACGTCCCCATCTTCGCGCGGCTCTTACGCGGCTCGATCCTCTCGCAGAAGGAGAACGATTTCGTGCTGGCGGCGCGGGCAATCGGCGTTCGTGGGCGCTGGATCCTCGCTTCGCACATCCTCCCCAACTCGATCTCGCCGGTGATCGTCCAGGGCACCCTGGCGATGGCGACCGCGATCATCGACGTCGCCGGCCTCGGTTTCCTCGGCCTTGGCCCTCAGGACCCGGCGACGCCGGAGTGGGGAACGATGCTGACGAACGCGAACGACTATCTCGTGAGCACGCCGTTCCTCGCGATCGTCCCCGGCATTGCGATCGTGCTCTCGGTGCTCGGTTTCAACCTGATTGGCGATGGCCTCCGGGAGGGCCTGGATCCGAAGCTTCGTGGCCGAGGGTAGGCAAACGCTCCTAGCGGTCGAGGACCTGCGAGTCCAGTTCTGGACCTCGCGCGGGACGATCTACGCGGTCAACGGCATCTCTTTCGACATCGCGCCCGGCGAGACGCTCGGCATCGTCGGCGAGTCGGGCTGTGGGAAGAGCGTGACTGCGCTTGCTCTCCTCGGGATCCTCCCGCGTGCCGGCCGCGTCCCCACAGGTAGCGCTCGCTTCGGCGGCCGCGACCTCATCAAGCTCTCCGACCGCGAGCTCCGGCGGATTCGGGGCAAGGAGATCGCGATGATCTTCCAGGACCCGATGACGAGCCTGAACCCCGTGCTCACGATCGGCCGGCAGATCCGGGAAGCGCTGGAGACGCATTTCGACATGAAGCGGGAGGAGGCGAACGCGCGGGCGGCCGAGCTGCTCGACCGTGTCGGCATCCCGAGCGCCAAGGCACGCCTGCGCGACTACCCGCACCAGTTCTCGGGCGGCATGCGCCAGCGGGCCATGATTGCGATGGCGCTCGCCTGCAAGCCGAAGCTGCTGATCGCGGACGAGCCCACGACGGCGCTCGACGTCACCATCCAGGCGCAGATCCTCAATCTGCTCCGCGAGCTCGTGGCCGAGGAAGACGCCGCGCTGATCCTGATCACGCACGACCTTGGCGTCGTCGCCGGCATGTGCGAACGCGTGCACGTGATGTACGCGGGCATGTTCATGGAGACCGGCTCGGCCCGGCAGCTCTTCGCGAAGCCGCGGCACCCGTACACGCTTGGGCTCCTCCAGTCGATTCCGCGCCTCGACGCAGCCCGCAAGGCCCAGCTTCAGCCGATCCCCGGCAATCCGCGTGACATGCTTGCCCCGCCTGCGGCCTGCCCGTTCCAGCCGCGCTGCCGGTACGAGGTCGAGGCCTCGAGCCAGGAGGTGCCGCCGCTCGAGGAGATCGAGCCAGGTCATATGGTCGCCTGCTTCAATCCGGTGCCCGCGGAGGAGTGGCAGAACATGCGCCGGGCAGTCGTCGCCTCGTGAGCGTCGACGGCGCTCTGCTCGAGCTCCAGGACCTAAAGGTTTACTTCCCGATCAAGAGCGGGATCGTGCTCGACCGCCACGTCGGCGACATCAAGGCCGTGGACGGCGTCTCCCTCGAGATCCGGCGGGGCGAGACACTCGGGCTCGTGGGCGAGTCCGGCTGCGGCAAGTCGACCGTCGGCCGCACGATCCTTCGCCTCTACAAGCCGACGGACGGCCGAATCGTCTTCGACGGCATCGACATCACTCAGATGGGCGAGGAGGAGCTACGGCCCTTGCGGCGCCGGATGCAGATGATCTTCCAGGATCCTTTCGCCTCGCTCAATCCGCGGCACAGCGTCGGACG
>DASWDJ010000195.1:0-67272 GCA_036395295.1 Gaiellaceae bacterium
TGCCAGGACGATGGAGTTTCGGATCCTCGGACCGCTCGAAGTCCGAGCTGGCGATCGGACGATCTCCCTGGGCGGCGGCAAACAGCGAGCCCTACTGGCTCTGCTCGTCCTGAACGCGAACGAGACGGTCTCCACCGACCGACTCGTCGAGGAGCTGTGGGGTGAGCGCGCGCCGGCGACGGCCCCGAAGGTGGTTCAGAACCACATCTCACAGCTGCGGCGCGCGTTCGCAGACGGCCTCCTCGTGACAGAAGCCTCCGGCTACACGCTCCGGCTCGAGCCCGGCAGCGTCGACCTCGATCGCTTCGAGCGGCTGCTCGACGAAGGGAGAAGTGCGCACGACCGCGGTGACCCGGAGCAGGCCTCCGACCTGCTGCGTGAGGCGCTCGCGCTGTGGCGCGGGCCGCCGCTCGCCGATTTCGCCTTCGAGTCCTTCGCGCAGCCTGAGATCGCACGGCTCGAGGAGCGCAGGGTCGTCGCCCTCGAAGAGCGAATCGAGGCCGATCTCGCGCTCGGCCGGCACGCCGACCTCGTCGGTGAGCTCGAGGCGCTGATCGCCAAGAATCCTCTGCGGGAGCGGCTGCGCGGTCAGCTCATGCTCGCCCTCTACCGCTGTGGGCGGCAGAGCGAGGCTCTTACTGCCTACCAGGAGGCAAGGCGAGCCCTCGTGGACGAGCTCGGCATCGAGCCGGACCGCGCGCTGCGCGAGCTCCACCAAGCGATCCTCCAGCAGGACCCGGGACTCGACTTCGCGGTCGCTGCCGAGCCGGCGGTCGATCCGGCAACTGAGACGGCGCGTGGCGCGTTCGTCGGCCGCGAGCCCGAGCTCGCGGAGCTGCTGGCCGGCCTCGAAGATGCCTTCGCGGGCCCCGGCCGCCTCTTCCTGCTCGTCGGCGAGCCGGGCATCGGCAAGAGCCGGCTTGCCGAAGAGTTGGTCACGCACGCGAGAGCCCGCGGTGCGCGCGTCCTCGTCGGCCGCTGCTGGGAGGCGGGAGGCGCCCCCGCCTATTGGCCGTGGGTGCAGTCGCTTCGCGCGTACGTGCGGGAGAGCGATACTGCTGCGCTGCGCTCGCAGCTGGGCGCCGGCGCCGCGGATCTCGCCCAGATCGTGCCCGAGCTGCGCCGGCGATTGCCCGATTTGCCGGAGCCGCCCTCACTGGAGTCCGAAGGAGACCGCTTTCGCCTCTTCGACGCCACCGCCGAGTTTCTCCGCAACGCTTCGCAGGGCCGACCGATCGTGCTCGTCCTGGACGACCTGCATGCGGCTGACACGCCGTCGCTCCTCTTGCTGCAGTTCCTCGCGCGGGAGGTCAGCTCGGCGCGGGTGCTCGTGCTCGGTGCCTACCGAGACGTCGACCCGATCCCGGGACAACCTCTCACCGAGATGCTCGCCGAAGTCGCCCGCGAGTCGGTGACGCGTCGCCTCTCGCTCGGCGGTCTGAGCGAGGAGGCCGTGGCGGAGTACCTCGAGCTGACGGCCGCGGAGATCGCGTCGCCGGAGCTGGTGGCGGCGCTGCACGACGAGACGGAAGGGAATCCACTCTTCGTCGGAGAGACCGTCCGTCTGCTCTCGGTCGAGGGCGTTCGCGCCGAATCCGCGGCCGCGAGGGTTTCAATCCCGGAAAGCGTCCGCGACGTCATCGCTCGTCGGCTCACGCACCTCTCGGACGAGTGCAACCGTGTGTTGATTCTGGCATCCGTGTTGGGCCGCGAATTCCCGCTCGATGCGCTCGCTCACCTCAGCGATGTCTCGGAGGAGGAGCTTCTCGACATCTTGGACGAGGCTATGGCCGCTCGCGTCGTCTCCGACGTTCCCGGTGGGCGCGGTCGTCTGCGCTTCGCCCACGTTCTCATCCGCGACACGCTGTACGAGGGACTCACGACCGTTCGCCGCCTCCGACTGCACAGGCAGGCGAGCGAAGCACTCGAGGCGCTCTACGGCGAGGAGCCGGGACCCCACCTGGCCGAGCTCGCCCATCACGCCATCGCCGGCCGCGAGTTCGACAAGGCCCTCGGCTACGCCCAGCGCGCCGGAGATCGCGCCCTCGAGCTCCTCGCCTACGAGGAAAGCGCGCGCCTCTACGAGATGGCGCTCGAGGCGCTCGAGCTTGCGGGCGCATCGGACGAGGAGCTGCGCTGCGAGCTCTTTCTCCGGCTCGGCGACGTCGAGGCACGGGCGGGAGACATTCCGAGGGCGAAGCAGACCTTCTTGCGAGCCGCCGCGGCCGCGAGGAATGCCACGATGCCGGAGCAGCTCGCGCGCGCCGCCCTCGGCTACGGCGGCAGGTTTGTGTGGTCCCGAGCCTGGGGCGACACGCAGCTGGTGCCGTTGCTCGAGGAAGCTCTCGCCGCTCTTCCCGAAGAGGACGGCGAGCTGCGGGTTCGGCTGCTCGCGCGGCTGACGGCCGGCCCGCTGCGAGACACGCTCCCTCGCGAGCCGAGGGTGGCGATGAGCCAGCAGGCGGTCGACATCGCCCGCCGCCTCGGCGATCCGGCGACGCTCGCGTACGCGCTCGAGGGGCGCTATGAGTCGGACTGGAGCCCGGATGTGCACCAAGAACGGCTCGCCATCGTGAATGAGCTGATCGAGGTTGCCGAGAGCACGGGCGAGGCGGAGCGAGCATACGCGGGGCACGACTGCCGCTTCTACGTGCTGATCGAGGCCGGCGACCTGCCTGCCGCACACGAGGACGATGAGGCCGCAACCCGATTGGCGCACCAGCTTCGCCAGCCGGCTCAGCTCTGGGACACCGTCACCCGAAGCGCCATGCTCGCGCTTTTCGAGGGCAGGTTCGAAGAGGCCGAAGCCGCGATTCACCAGGCACTCGAGCTAGGTCGGCTGGCGCAAAGCGCGAATGCGCAGCAGGCATTCGATCTCCAGATGTACGCGCTCCGGCGTGAGCAGGGTCGGCTGGGGGAGGTCGTCGAAGTCGTCGAGCGCGCCGTCGACGATTACCCCGCGTACCCCGTCTGGCGGTATGTGGTTGCCGACGTCTTCGCACAGCTCGGGCGGATGGACGACGCCCGTGTCGCACTCGAGGTTCTCGCGGCTGACGCGTTTCCGGCTTACGGGGCGGGCGGGGAAATGCAGTGGCTGTGCAGTATCAGCCTGCTGCCCGAAGTGTGCCGCGACCTCGGTGACGTGGCACAGGCAGCGACGCTCTACGAGCTCCTACTTCCTTATGCAGCGCTCAACGCCGTGACGCCGCCCGAGCTCTGTCTGGGTTCAGCGTCCCGCGGCCTCGGGATCCTCGCCGCGACGAGATCGATGTGGTCCGACGCAGTCCACCACTTCGAGGATGCGGTTGCGATGAACGCCGAGATGGGCGCCCGTTCGTGGCTCGCTCACACGCAGTACGACTTTGCGCACATGCTGCTGGCGTGCGGCAACGCCGACGATCGTGGGCGCGCAGATGATCTCCTCGCCTCAGCGAGGTCGCTCTCCCAAGAGCTTGGCATGAGCGCGTTGACCGAGAAAATCTCGGCGCTGTCGAACTAGGCATCTCGTGGCGAGAGGCCCGCAGTAAGCTCGCGCGGTGGACGAGGCCCAGCTCCTCAACGTCTGGGACTACGAGCGCGCCGCCGAGGAGCGGCTCGATCCCGGGACGTTCGGCTACATCGCCGGCGGGGCGAACGACGAGTGGACGATGCGCGAGAACCTCGCCGCGTTCAACCGCTGGGTCCTGCGGCCGCGCACGCTGGTCGATGTCTCCGAGGTCAGAACCGGCACGAGGGTGCTCGGGACGGAAGTCGCGCTGCCCGTCCTCGTCGGCCCGACGGCCTTCCAGCGCATGGCCCATCCTGACGGCGAGCGGGCCATGGCCCGCGGCGCCGCTGCGGCCGGGACCGTGATGTGCCTCTCGACTCTTGCGACCGGCACGATCGAGGAGGTCGGCACTGCAGCCGGCGACGGAGCGCGCTGGTTCCAGCTCTACTGGTCGACTGACCGCGGCTTCGTCCAGGACCTGGTCGAGCGCGCAGCGGCCGAAGGCTATGGCGCGGTCGTGCTCACAGTCGACTTGCCGGTGCTCGGGCGCCGCGAGCGAGATCTCCGGACGGGGTTCGAGATTCCTGACGACGTGTCGGTCCCTGCGTTTCTCGCGCTCGCGGAGGGCGCGGGTGCGGTCTCGCCCGTGGACATCAACTGGGTCGTCGACAATTCGCTGAACTGGCGCGACCTCGAGTGGCTGCGCTCGGTCTCTTCCCTGCCGCTTGTCGTCAAGGGCATCCTCACCGCCGAGGACGCCGTGCTCGCCTGCAAGGCCGGCGCCGAAGCCGTCGTTGTCTCGAACCACGGTGGCCGCCAACTGGACGGTGTGGCTGCATCCATCGACGCGCTGCCCGAGGTCGTCGAGGCGGTCGGAGACCGCGCCGAGGTGCTCATGGACGGAGGAATTCGGCGCGGCACCGATGTGGTGAAGGCGCTCGCGCTCGGCGCGCAAGCGGTGCTCGTAGGTAGAGCCCCCCTCTACGGGCTCGCGGTTGGCGGCGCCGAGGGCGTCGCGCGAGTCCTCGAACTGCTGCGCGCAGAGCTCGTGCTGGCTCTCGCGCTCTGCGGCTGCGCGTCGCCGGCAGACGTCACTCGCGCCCATGTCGGCCGCGTTTAGAGGCCTCACCCGGGAACGCCGCCCAGGCGCGGCGAAGTCCACGCCGGCGCGATCTAGTGGGCCGCTGATGGGCGCGCGAAGCCAGCCTCAGCGCGACGGCGCGCCAGGCTCTTCGTCTCGGCGAGGAAGCGTGCGCAGTCCGACTCGTAGCGGGCCGAGACGAACTCGCCGCGGGGAAGAGGAGCGGGCAGCGACGGCTCATCGATCGGCTTGCCGCGGCCGTCTTGAATCTCGACGGTAGGTTTCACCGTCTCCTCCTTGGTCTCGGGAGTCTTTATCGGCGGCGGCATTCTCTGATTTGCCGAACCACCTTTGGCCGATGGTAGAGGCCCGGCCTCGCGGTCCCTATGGCGTCGGCTCGCTCGTTGAGAAGCCGTAACCGCTATTTACGGTCGCGATTCTCTCGAGTTCTTGCGATCCGATCCTTCCGCCGTCACGAGCACCTCGGCAAGAGCGCGGAGGGCGTTGGCGAGCCGGTCGCGCACGATGCGAGCGGTTGCGACGCTCATCCGATTCGTGTTCGCAAGCTCCCGAGCCAGGTCACTCTCGACCGCTCTCGCCGCCGCGGCGACCGCTTCCAGTTGCTCGACGACGGTGCGGATCTGCTCGAACTCCGCGGCCCGTGCCGCCCGCGCGGCATCCTCGAGCACCTCGATGTGCTCGCGGATGTGGTTGATCTCCTCGAGGATGGAGCGCTCCTCTTCCGGGCTGAGCGCCTCCTGCCCACCTGGGTCCAACGCATCGAGGATGGAGCGCTCGTCTTCGGTGTCACTCATTTCCAACCCTCCTCTCTGAATCAGCTACGAGGGTAATCCACAAGCTCGATCCAGTCGAGGGTCCCGTCCGGCCTCTGCGCAGAACCTCGTGAGCGTAGAGTCGCCTGGGTATGACGACCAGGAGGCTCGCGCTCGCCGGGCTCGTCGGTCCGCCGCTTTTCGCGGCGATCGTCCTCGTCGTGACGGCGCTCGAGTGGGACTTTCTGCACGACCTCGGCTGGAGCGCTGCGCCGTTCGACAACCCCGACCCTCCGTGGCCGAGCAGCACGGCGCTCGGGGACTACGGCTTCCTCCAGATTCTGAACTTCCTCCTGCTCGGCCTCTCCGTGCTCGCGCTCGCGGTCGCCCTCTTCCGCTTCCTCGACGTGCGGCGGAAGGTCGGGCCGAGCCTGCTCGCGCTGACCGGCGCCGCGCTGTGCCTCTCGGCGATCAGGGCGGACTATGGAATGGTCAACGGCGGCGGGCCTGACACGTGGAACGGATTCATGCACGCCCTAGCGTTCACGATTCTGCTGCCGGCGGCCCTCGCCTCGATGTTCGTGCTCGCGGCACAGTTCCGCGGCGACGAGCAGTGGCGTTCGCTGAGCCGGTACTCGGTGATCGCCGGCGTCCTCGTGCTCGGCGGCATCGTTGGAACCCTCGCGGGCGGCGGCAGTATCTTCTTCTGGCTCTTCCTCGCCGCTCTCCTGGGCTGGCTCATGCTCGTCGCCGCGCGCGCTCTTGTCGTCCCGGCCTAAACTGGATTATCTCCGAGGACGGCCGGTTCTCATGCGTTTAAACCGAGCCAAGCGGGTATCTCCGTGGCAGGTCGGTCGTTCTAAGACCGATATAGCCGCCAATGCGCCTGACGCTCGCGGCGCAGCCCCGAGAATCGGGCGCCGAAGGAGGTAGCCATGGCTGTTCAAGCCGAGGAACGCCGAGAAGCGAGGACCTTAGTGGAACTCGCACCCGCGGCCGATCCCGCGCCGCTCGGGCTCGCAGCGTTCGCACTCACTACTTTCATGCTCAGCGGCCACAACGCGTCCTTCATCCCGGACGTGCTGTGGATCGGGCTCGCGCTCTTCTACGGCGGCCTGATTCAGCTGCTCGCGGGGATGTGGGAGTTCCGCAACCGCAATGTGTTCGGGTCGACCGCGTTCTCGACCTACGGCGGGTTCTGGCTCGCGCTCGGGATCTTCGTCGTGCTCGCGGACACGACGAGTCTCGGTGCTTCGCTCAAGGGAGCTGACATCGACAACGGGCTCGCCTGGTTCCTGGTCTCGTTCGCGATCTTCAACACGTACATGATGCTCTGGAGCCTGCGGGTCAACGTGGCCGTATTCACGGTCTTCTTGACCCTGGAGATCACCGAGATCGTGTTGGCGATCGGCTTCTTCCGTATCGGGAACGGCGGGGGCGAGTGGGTCCTCCACGCGGGTGGCTGGGTCGGCATCCTGACCGCCGCCGCCGCCTGGTACGCCTCGGCCGCGGGAGTCGTAAACGGCATGTCGCCAAGGCCGGTGCTGCCGGTCGGCGCGCCGCTGTGGGATCGCCTCCCGGTGTTCTCGCACCTCGGCACGCCGATGCCGCGAGGGGCCTAGGATGACCGACGTTCAGGAGGTGTCAGCAGCAGAGGAGACGGAGGTCTCCGAGTCGCAGATCGCCGTTCACTGGCGGGAGGAGGAAAACTACTACCCGCCGGCGACATTCATCTCGCAGGCGAACGCGGCCGACCCGGCCATCTTCGAGCGGTTCAGCGAGGAGCACTTCCCCGAGTGCTTCAAGGAGTACGCGGACCTGCTCACCTGGGATCGCTACTGGAACACGACGCTGGACACGAGCAACCCGCCGTTCTGGAAGTGGTTCGTCGGCGGGCGCCTGAACGCCTGCTTCAACTGCGTCGACCGGCACCTGGCCTCGAGCCGCGACAAGGCGGCGTTCATCTGGGTGCCCGAGCCGGAGGACGAGGAGACGAAGGCGATTACGTACCAGGAACTCTACCGCCGCGTGAACGAGTTCGCGGTGCTGCTCCGGGACTTCGGCGGAGTGAAGACCGGCGACCGGATCACCTTCCACCTGCCGATGGTCCCTGAGTTGCCCGTCTCGATGTTCGCCTGCGCACGCCTTGGACTGATCCACTCCGAGGTCTTCGGCGGGTTCAGCGGCGCGGCCTGCGGCCAGAGGATCGCGGACTCGGAGAGTCGCATCCTCGTGACGATGGACGCCTACTACCGCCAGGGCGAGCTGATCGACCACAAGGCAAAGGCCGACGAGGCGGTAGAGGAGGCGCGCAAGCAGGGCGTCGAGGTCGAGAAAGTGCTCGTCTGGCGGCGCTATCCGGGGGAGTACAGGTCAGAGAGTCCGATGGTCGACGGTCGCGACTTCTTCGTCGACGAGGTGCTGAAGGACTACCACGACCAGCTTGTCGAGCCTGTCTCGATGCCCGCCGAGGCGCCGCTGTTTCTCATGTACACGAGCGGCACCACGGGCCAGCCCAAGGGCTGCGAGCACTCGACCGGCGGCTACCTCGCCTACGTCGCCGGGACGTCGAAGTACTACCAGGACATCCACCCGGAGGACACCTACTGGTGCTTCGCCGATATCGGCTGGATCACCGGCCACTCGTACATCGTCTACGGCCCGTTGGCGCTCGGCACCACAAGCGTCATGTACGAGGGCGTCCCGACGTACCCGGACGCCGGCCGTCCCTGGCGGATCGCCGAGCGGCTCGGCGTGAACATCTTTCACACAGCGCCGACGACGATCCGCATGCTGCGCAAACTCGGTCCGGACGAGCCGACGAAGTACAACTACCGCTTCAAGCACATGACGACGGTGGGCGAGCCGATCGAGCCCGACGTCTGGCGCTGGTACCACGAGGCCGTCGGCAAAGGCCAGGCCGTTATCGTCGATACCTGGTGGCAGACCGAGAACGGCGGCTTCCTCGGCAGCACCCTGCCGGCCCTGCAGCCGATGAAGCCGGGCAGCTGCGGGCCGGGCGTGCTCGGCATCTACCCCGTGATCTACGACGAGCAGGGCGAGGTCGTCGAGGCGGGCAGCGGCAAGGCGGGCAACATCTGTATCCGCAATCCGTGGCCCGGGATCTTCCAGACGATCTGGCGCCAGGACGAGCGGTTCGTCCAGACCTACTACGAGAAGTACTGCCGGAACAAGGAGAGCAAGGACTGGCACGACTGGCCCTACTTCGCGGGCGACGGCGCCGTCCAGGCGGACGACGGCTACTTCCGGATCCTCGGCCGGGTCGACGACGTGATCAACGTCGCCGGGCACCGGCTGGGGACGAAGGAGCTGGAGTCGGCGACCATCACCGTCGACGAGGTTGCCGAGGCCGCAGCCGTTCCGGTGGTAGACGAGCTGCGTGGTCGGGCAGTCGAGATGTACGTCTCGCTCAAGCCCGGCCTCGACCCGAGCGACGACATCGAAGGCAAGGTGGAGAAGGCGATCGAGACGCAGATCGGGAAGATCGCGCGCCCGAAGAGCGTCTGGGTCGTTCCGGACATGCCGAAGACCCGCTCGGGCAAGATCATGCGCAGGGTGATCGCGGGGATCTCGAACTTCGCCGACGTCGGCGACGTGACGACGTTGGCCAACCCCGAGATCGTCGACGAGATCCGGGAGCAGGTCCAGAGCGAGAAGATGGCCCGCGGCGAGGTTCCGCGCGAGCTCTCGCCAGAAGAGATGGAGGAGATCAAGGCCTTCGGCCGCGCGGAGTAGGCGGCCGACCGCTCTAGGTGACGAGGAGCGCTGCAAAGCGCTCCTCGTCGTCGATCGAGGTCGAGAGCGCACTCGTCGACCTCAAGCGGGTCGCCGAGGCGGCGGTTTGTGGGCGCAAGGACGAGCGGACGGGGGCAGGCGTCGTCGCGTACGTGACGCTTCGCGACGGAGACGAGGGCTCGCTCGAGACGACTCGAGGAGCTCCGGAACCACCTCGCGAAGAAGATCGGCCCGATCGCAAAGCCGGCGAACATCGTCTCCACGTCCGAGCTGCCGAAGACCTGTAGCGGCAAGATCATGCGCCGCCTGCTGCGAGACGTCGCCGAGCAGCGCACCCTCGGCAACACGACCACGCTCGCCGACCCGGCGGTCGTCGATGAGATCAAGGAGTCGGCCGCAGAAGCGAAGGGCGACGAGCAGTAACGATCCGTGAAGGGCGAGGACCGCCGCGACGCTCCTCGCCCGCCCCCGCCTCAGGCCAGGTCGAGGACAAGAAGCAAGGCATCCTCGATGCTCCGCATCTCGTCGTGCGTGAGATGACCGACTTGCTTGCCGAGCGCTCGGGCGTCCACTGCGCCGATCATCTCGCACATGACCCGCGTCGGCTCCTCGCCGATAGATATTTCAGGGTGGAAGCTCGCCGGGGGCGTCGAGCTGGAGGTCGGGCAGATCACAGTCGTTGAAAGTGCGAGCAGGTCGTCGGCCTGGACGATCACGGCGTAACGCCGTCCGTGCTGGACGCGGCCGCGCCGACGGGGCAATGCGATCTCGTGGACGTCACCCCGGACCACGCAGTTGCTCCATCAGCTCTGCGATTTCGCGCGCCTCGCGCACGTAGCTGCTGTCGTCCATGAGTTCTCTCGCCTCCGCGGCGAGCCCTCGGCGGCGTCGTTCGCGCGCCGCCGTCTCCGCAATCGCCTGACGAGCGGCCTCTGCCCGCGTGATCCCGCGATGGCGCGCAATCTCGTCGAGCTCACGAATCCCGTCGCGACCGAGGCGGAGTGAGAGTGGGGGTGGTGCTGGCGCCATCAGCCCATTGTAGCGCGATTCGCGCTACAGATTCGGCACGAAAATGTGACTTCTCTCAGCGCTCAACGGCGAACAGGCGCCATTCCCCCGGAACGCCCTTCAGCTCGGCGGTGCCGCGCTCGCGGAAGCCGATCCCGGAGCCCGCGACGAGATCCTTGACCGTGCTCGAGACGAGGACCTCTCCCGGCGCTGCCTCCTTCGCGACCCGAGCTCCGATATGCACGGCGATCCCGCCGACCTTGTTGTCCAGCAGCTCGCACTCGCCCGTGTGCAGTCCTGCCCGCACTTCCAGACCGACCTCCTTCACCGCCTGGGTGACTGCACAGGCGCAGCGAATTGCCCGCGCGGGCCCGTCGAAGCTCGCGAAGAAGCCGTCTCCGGCCGTATCCAGCTCTGTGCCGCGGAACCGGCTGAGCTGACGCCGGATCAGGGAGTGGTGCTTACCGAGTAGCTCGCGCCAGCGGGCATCGCCAAGCTCTGTCGCCTTCGCCGTCGAGCCGACGATGTCCGTGAAGAGCACGGTTGCGAGCACCCGGTCGGGCTCCGCCTCCTCCCAGGCCCGCTCCTCCCAGGTCTCGGTCAGGAACTCCCCGATCGCGCGCAGGTACGAGTCCGAGTCGCCGACGAACGGCGCATGGTCGGAGCCGGGAAGCTCGGCATGTCTCGCTCCGGGGATCAGACGCGCTGCCACCCGGGATCCTTCCCGAAGCCACTCGGCCTCCTCCGCTCGGTTGACGACGAGCGTCGGCACCCGAATGGCCGGGAGCACGTCGCGGACGTCGATGTCTCTGTTCATCCGGTTGAGCGCATCGAAGGCCCCCGGGCTCGCACCTTGCCTGAAAAGGGTGAGCAGTCCTTGCAGGTTTTCCTCGTCGAGAGTGGGAGCGAGCGACTGCAACATCTTCCGCATGAACTCGGGCTCACCCCAGCGGCGGCGCTCCTCCTCTGATCCTCGGTCCCAGTCTTCTTCGGTCCAGCCCCAGGGAAAGTCGGGCGCCCAAAGTGTGCGTATGAGCGCGCCACAGAGCACGAGCGCCCAGACCCGCTCCGGATACGTGGCGGCGAAGACCACGCTCATGGGCGCTCCCTCGGAGAGGCCGAGTACCGCTGCGCGTTCCGACCCGACGGCGTCCATGACGGCGCGCACGTCGTCCATCCGCGTCTCGATCGTCGGCGCACCGGCAACCCGGTCCGACATGCCGGTCCCGCGCTTGTCGAAGATGATCAGGCGCGAGAACGAGGCCAGGCGCCGGTAGAAGTCCGCCAACGCCGGGACTTTCCACCCGAGCTCGGTGTGCGAGACCGAGCCCGGCACGAACACGAGGTCGAAGGGCCCGTCACCGACCACCTGGTAGGCGATGCTCACGTCGCCGCTGCGCGCGTAGCGGGTTTCCGGCTCCACTCGCATATTGTCGCTCGCCACGGTTAGATACGCACCATGCTCCTCGCCGCGGTGGAGTACGCACGGCCCGGGACCGTTGACGAGGCGATCCGCCTGCTCGGGACGAGCGGCAACGCCCGGCCACTCGCCGGTGGCCAGACCCTGATCAACGTCATGAAGGCGCGCGCGGCGCAGCCCGACCTGCTCGTCGATCTCGCCGACCTCGAGGAGCTGCTCGGGGTCTCGCTGAAGGACGGGAACCTCGAGATCGGTGCGATGACGACCTACGCGCAGCTCATGTCCTCGCCGGACGTCAACCGCGAGCGGCCGGTCATCGCCCGCGTCGCTTCCGAGATCGCCGACGTCCAGGTGCGCAACCGTGGCACGATCGGCGGCAACGTCTGCCTGAGCGACCCGACGAACCACTTCCCGCCGCTGATGGTGGCAATGGACGCGCGGATGACGATCGCGGGCGCGGACGGAACACGCGCGGTGCCGGCCGAGGACTTCTTCCTCGGTGTCTACATGACCGCTGTCCAGCCGGGCGAGCTGCTGACGAAGATCACGATTCCGCCCGCCGAGGGCGACGGGTTCGCCTCGGTGACCGTCGGCCGCGAGGGGACCTGCATCGTCAATGCGGCCGCGACCCGCAACGGCGAGACGCGCTTTGCCGTCGGCTGCGTCGCCGCGGTTCCGGTGACGAGCCTCGACGACCTCGACCCGCCCTCGGACGTGCACGGTACTGCCGAGTACCGGCGCCATCTCGCGAAGGTGCTCGTCGACCGCGCGATTGCAGAGGCCGGCGGATGAACATCTTCGTCGAGATCAACGGCGAGGCCTACGAGCGCGACGTCGACGCGCGCCGCCTGCTCATCCACTTCATTCGCGACGACCTCGACCTGACGGGCTCGCACGTCGGCTGCGACACCGGCAACTGCGGCGCCTGCACGATCCTCTTCAACGGCGCCGCGGTGAAGAGCTGCATGCTCCTCGCCGTCCAGGCGAATGGTGCCAAGATCGAGACCGTCGAGAGTCTCGCCCAGAACGGCGAGCTGCACGCCCTCCAGCAGGCCTTCTCCGACCACCACGCGCTCCAGTGCGGCTACTGCACTCCCGGGCTCTTGATGAGCGCGAAGCACCTGCTCGACCACAATTCGAGCCCGACCGAGGCCGAGATCCGCAAGGCGATCCAGGGCAACATCTGCCGCTGTACCGGCTACGTGAACATCGTCGAGGCAATCAAGGCGGCGTCGAAGTGACCGAGACGACGACCGAGCCAATCGTCGTCGAGGAGACCGAGGTCAAGCCCGGCTTCATCGGCGTCTCGACCCCGCGCAAGGAGGACAAGCGCCTGGTCCAGGGCCAGGGCGTCTTCTTCGACGACGTCAAGCGCCACGGCATGGGCTACGTCCACTTCGTCCGCGCGCCGTACGCGCACGCGAACATCACCGCAATCGACGTTTCGAAGGCGGCCGAGCTCGACGGCGTCTACGGGACGCTGATCGGCGAGGAGGTGGCCGCGCTCACGGATCCGTTCTTCGAGCTCTCGACCCCGCCTGGCGCCGACATGAAGGACTACGCGCTCGCCGTTGGCAAGGTGCGGCACATGGGCGAGCCGGTCGCGGCCGTCTGCGCCACGACCCGCGAGCTGGCCCGCGACGCCGCCGAGCTCGTCGAGGTCGAGTACGAGCCGCTGCCCGCGCTCGTCGACGCCGAGCAGGCGCAGGAGCCCGATGCGCCGATCCTGCACGAGGAGGCGGGCTCGAACGTCGTCTGGCAGGGCCTCTTCGACTGGGGCGACTACGACGCCGCGCGCGCCGAGGCCGACAAGGTCGTCAAGATCGACCGCCTCCACTTCGACCGCTTCTCGTCGACGCCGCTCGAGTGTTCGGGCTGCGTCGTCGAGTACGACCGCGGCACGCAGCAGTGGACGCTCTTCGGCAACCACCAGATGCCCGGCATCGGGATCATCTGGATGGCCCCGGCGCTGCGCGTCGGTACCGACAAGCTGCGCTTCGTCTCGCAGGACATCGGCGGCGGCTTCGGCAACAAGATCTGCCTCCATCCGCAGTTCACGGCCTGCTGCCTGCTGGCGCGGAAGCTGAACCGGCCCGTGCAGTGGACGGAGTGGCGCACCGACCAGCACATGGCGAACGCGCACGGGAACGAGCGGACGTTCCGCGACATCGAGGTGCCGGTGAAGGCCGACGGGACGATGCTCGGCTTCAAGGTGCGCGCGATCGACGACTGCGGCGCCTTCCCGCGCTACGAGCCGCTCGGCTGCATCATCTGGGCGCAGGTGACGCCTGGGCTCTACCGCTGGCGCAACATTCGCGTCGACTTCACGCAGACGGTGACGAACAAGTCGCCGGTCAGCCCGAACCGCGGCTACTCGCGCATGCAGCACCTCTGGCTGACCGAGCGGATCATGGACATCGTCGCGCATGAGCTCGACCTCGATCCCGTTGAGGTGCGCAAGAAGAACTACGTCAAGACCGAGGAGATGCCGTACGAGACGCCGAACGGCTGCGTCTACGACTCGGGCGACTACGTGCGCTGCCTCGACATGGCGCTCGAGCTGGTCGGATACGCGGGGATCGAGAAGCGGCGCGCCGACGCGGAGTCGCGCGGGAAGCTGCTCGGAGTCGGGATCGGCTCGACGCTCGACTCGGGCACGAACAACTTCGCGCAGTCGCAGCTTCTGAACCCGGAGCTGCAGTTCTCGGGCAACAACGAGGTAGCGACGGTGAGGCTCGACATCTTTGGCGAGATCGTCGTCACGCTAGGGACAGTCCCCCAAGGGCAGGGCCACGAGACGGTCGCGTCCCAGCTCGTCGCCGACATGCTCGGCGTCACGCCCGACGACGTCCATGTGCGGGCCGGCCACGACTCGTACTGGAACTCGCACGCCGGCTTCTCTGGGACGTATGCGTCGCAATTCGCCGTCACCGGGCTCGGTGCCGTGAAGGGAGCGACGGAGGTGCTCGCCGACCAGATCAAGCGGCTCGCCGGCGTGATCCTGGGCGGTGTCCCTGCCGATCAGATCGAGCTCGCCGAGGGCCACGCGCGGATCAAGGGCACGCCGGAAGCCGCGCTCCCCTTCATGGCCTGCGGCGCCATCATCAACATGAACAACGCCGGCCTCCCGCCCGAGCTCGACGACGTCGACCTGAACTGCCGTTACGTGTACAAGCCGCCGTTCGAGGTGCCCGACAAGGAGCGCAAGTTCGGGAACCTGACGCTGACGTACGCGACGCAGGTGCACGCGTGCGTGGTCGAGGTCGACAAGGAGACGGGTGAGTACGAGATCGTCGACTACGCGGCCGTCGACGACTGCGGCAAGCGGATCCATCCGCAGATCGTCGAGGGCCAGGTGCACGGCGCCACCGCGCAGGCCTTGGGCGCGGCGATGCACGAGACGTTCTCGTACGACGAAGACGGGACGTTGCTCACCGCCAACTTTTACGACTACCACGTGCCGCACGCCCTGGATATGCCGCCGCTGAAGACGGGCTACATCGAGTCGCCGTCGCCGTTCACGTCGCTGGGCACGAAGGGCATGGGGGAGGGCGGCGGCGCGGGCATCCATGCCGTATGCGCCGCGATCCAGGACGCGCTGCGGCCGGCCGGCGGGGCGATCGTCACGGACTCGCACAACCCGGGCTGGCGAGTGTGGGAGCTGCTGCAGAACCCGGAGGAGTCGCGAGCGGGAGTCAGCGTCGAGTGAAAGTCGACGGCACGAAGACGTTCGAAGCCCCGCGCGAGACCGTCTGGGAAGTCCTGAACGACCCGGCCCGAATGGCGAAAACGATGCCGGGCGTCCAGGGCTTCGAAGTCCAAGACGACAAGCACTGGAAAGCGAACGTCGTGATCCCGCTAGGCCTGGGCGGCCTGAAAATGAGCATCAACTTCGAGAAGACGGAGGAGCGAAAGCCGGACTACGCGCGCCTCCACGCGAAGGGCACAGGCGTGGGCGCGATGCTCAGCATGGACACCCAGTTCGAGCTGAGCGAGTCCAGCGGCGCCACGGAGATGAAGTGGCAAGCCGACGTCCATCTCCTAGGCCAGGTGGGCTCAATGGGCCAACGCGTCCTGCAGCCCATCGTCAACCAGCAGGTCCAGAACGTGTTGGTAGCGCTTGATGGCCAGGTGCAAGAAGCGGCGGGCTCAAGGGCCCCATCCGGTTAGAACTTCTCTTGCCAATGGCAGGGCTGCGTATCGCCACGGTGCGCCGCGTGGCCTCAGGCGCCGTACGCAGGCTCGGTTCCCGCGGCTGGGCAGATTCGTGCCGCTGTTTGAATCAGCGCTCGAGCGCGCCCCGGTCGATCACATGCGAGAGAACCAGACGGCGCACGCCAAGTTCGGCGGCGCCCCTGTGTCTCAGTTCAGTCCTCGTCGCGTTCCTCCGGCACCTCCACGGTGGTGAAGGCGACCGAGGTCTTGATGCTTCCCTCTCGCGTCTTGACGGTCAGCGTGGCGCGATGGTTTCCCGGCTTCGGGGCTTCGATGAACGCATCGAAACCGGTGGCAACCTCCTTATTGCCGATGACCCAGCTAGCCGCTTCGTCTGGCACTGGCTCACCGCTTGAATCAGTCGCCGCACCCCAGAGCCGCATCGGGCTTTGCGAAACGAACGTCTGATCTTCTCGAGGGCTAAGGATGCTCGCCTCTGCTGGCCGGCGTGGAACCGTCACGTTCAGTAGTCGAGAGGTGGCGGTGTAGAACCCGTCACTCACGAGCAGACGAATTGCCACCCGACCGGAGGGCAGACCGCCAGCGTCGAGTACGGCCGATCCCCCCCGCAGGCTCGCCCCGAGCGCGCGCCAGGTTCGACCGCGATCAGTCGACCACTGCGCCCAGCACTCCGGCTCCTGCTCGCTGCTTGTCTCCGCCGACCAGCTCAGGTCCAGCTCGCCACGCCTAAGCTTCGCGCTCGCCTGCGTGACTCTCGGCTTTCGCGCTGAGGCTGCGCGGCTCCAAAGGAGCTCACCCGCGCGCCGGATCCGGAGGAGAGCGCCGGCCTCCGCATCGGGGACGAAGGCCTGGACTAGCCGCGGGTAGGACTCGGCCTCATCACTACCTCCCTCGTCGCAGCCGCAACCGCTGTGAGCATAGGAGCGGAGGCTGTAGACAGTCCCGCGTGCAACGATCCGGCCTTCTGCGTTTACGAGCTCGGCACGCATATCGAGAGCTCGGCCATTCGAGACCTCGCTCTCGGCGTCGAGTCGAAAGACACTCTGGATCTCCAGCTCGTCTGGGCCGTGGAGCACGCCAATAATCGAGATCACAGGTAGCGGTGGCACGACACGCTCCAACCAAGGCGGCTCAGGCGGCGGATCCGGAAGCCACTTCTCTGGAATTAGTTGCCGGTCGTAAAGGATCTCGTCCCGCCACCAGGGACGATCGACACACGCTCGCACCGGATCCAGTGCGGCGTTGTTCGTGAGGCGGCCGTAGACGAAGAGCGAGACCCACCGCGGCCCACAATAGGACATAAAATCCTTGAAGGTTGCAGGCGGCTTGATTGCGCCGTTACTGATGTCGATCCCGTACTCGCCGATCGACGCCGTCGGCGTTCCGGCCGGGTCGTATGGCTCGTAGGCAGGGTAGGCAGGATCGCCCGGCGTGCCGCACGGCGAGTGCGGACGGCCGCAGGCGTGCCCCAGCTCATGGGCCATCGTCACGCCATCCCCATTGGAGCCGGTGCTCACGCCGCCGCTGTTGCAGCCGATGATCGGGCCCATCGGGATGCCGTTCGCCATCAGGCCGTAGTAGAGAACGTCGGTCCTGTTGCCGTCGGCGATGCGCACCGCCTGGACGGCGCTGTTCAGCGCCACCCAGTTCGGGGAGCAGCAGCCGGGGCAGCTCGGTGGATCGGTCAATGGCAGGTTCCAGGTGACTGTGCCGGCAGTCCGATAAGTGGCCGCACTACGGACTGGGAAGGTGAGCAGCGTCCAGGCAGCTGTCGTCTGCAGGTTCGCCAACGTGGGAGCGGCGAGGGTGACATTTGGTGCGCCGGGCGCGGTGCTGGTGGGCCCGTTGTAACCGATCATGATTCCGGCGAGGCGGAGCGTCTGGCGGAGCGTGGCGTCCAAGTAGACGCGGCGGTCCGAGACCCAGCCACGGGGACTCGTGATGTGCACGTCAAGCCGCAGGTTGCCGCACATCATTGAGGCCGGAATGATGAAGTTGAGCGTGTAGCCGAGCGTTCCGCGCTCGGTCGCATAAGGCGGGCTAACTCGTGCTGTCACCGTGCCGGGGGGTTGTGGCGAGAGCGTCCCGATGTTCTGCCAGAGGAACCCGAGCACGCGACGACGGACGGTGATCGTTCCCGTCACTCCTGGGAGGTCGCCCGAGAACCAGCTGCTGCGTACATAGACCCGCACCCAGGCGGGCTTGCCTGCGATCAAGGTGACTGCGTTGTCTGGTTGTCGGTCTGCCGGGTCGGTCAGGTGGCGTGCGCTCTCGTAGTACTGGATCGCTTGTGTGACCTCCACGCCGTGGATACCCCAGCCCAGCCACGGCCACCTGGCGACGAGATCGCCTGGGTCAAACTCGCGGAGGACCGTGTCGAGACGCGGGTCGGACATCACAGGCCCTTCGGGGGAGCCGTGACCTTCGACTCGCGCTCGATCCTTGCAAGCTGCCGGTGGCCTCTCTTCGGCATTCCCGTGTCTCCTACCTGACGTGGCCTGCTCGGCCATTAACACGGCGCCGCAGCTTCCAGCGGTGAGTATCCGACCGAAGAGCGATTCTGTCAACTTCGAAATCGCTCTAGGCGACTAGTGGCAAAGCGCAGCTGCGAGGAAAGAGTGTGGCGTGCGGCGTCTTGAAACAGCCAGCCGGCCGCGACCACTTTGGAAGGAAGCACGCGAGCCTCCGAGCCCACCGAGTTCTCCACGAGAAGCACAGCTCCCCCACCATGATCGGCGTCTCGAACGCGAAGCTCGCGAACCCTGTCTCGCCGGAAAGGAGGTGGCGGAAAGGGGTGTGGCGGAAAGGGGTGTCAGGTCTTGCATTTGAGCGTCCGCCGCTCCGCTTTAGTCTCAGACTTCGGCTTCAATCGCCAGCGAAAGACTCAGTGTCGACGACTCATCACATTCCCCTGGGCAAAGCGTGTGCGTGAATGCAAGACCTGTCTGTGAGACTCCGGCGCAGTTCCGTCTGGGGACCTTGCCAGGCTCGCACCGATGCTCTTTGCCCGTGACCCAAGACCGGACCGACCCGCTGCGGCGGTGTCCTTCCTGGTGATCTGTCCGGGTGAGGAGCTCGGTGCCGGCCTGACGCCGTTTGCTGGCCTGATCAGAAGCCTGTCCGCCTCGGCGTGACCCATCACAGTCCTGCCGCGCGGTGTGCCCCAGACCGACACCCGAGCCAATCCCCCCACACGCTGGAGGTACGGACATGCTCGCAGATGAGCTGGACTTCGTCATCGGCGTCGACAGCCATCGCGACGCCCACGCGCTCGCCTTCGTCTCGGCGAGACGGGCGCACTGCTCGCCGAGGCCGAGCTTCCGGCAAGCGCGCCCGGCTACCGGCGCGCGCTCGCGCTCGCCGAGTGGCTCGCGCCTGCTGGCCGCCTCTGGGCGATCGAGGGCACGGGCAGCGACGGCGCCGGCCTGACCCGCTTCCTCGCCGGTCGCGGCGAGCGCGTGCTCGAGATCGAGCGCAGGGCGCGCGAGCCGCGTCGGGCAGGAGCGAAGTCGGACCGCATCGATGCGCTGAGAGCAGCGCGCGCGGCGCTTGCGCACGCGCGCCTGGCGGTTCCGCGTGCGGCCGGGCAGCGCGAGCCGCTGCGGGCGCTGCTGAGCACACGCGAAGGCGCCGTCGGTGCCCGCCGCGCCGCCCTCAATCAGCTGCGGGCGCTGCTGGTCACAGCACCGGAGCCGCTCCGCGCACGCCTGCGCGGGCTGAGCGAGGCGCGGTTGCTTGCGGCCTGCACGCGCCTGCGCCCAGCGACCAGCCGCCATCCCGGGCAGCGCGGGCTTGCGATCGCGCTCCGGGCCTGCGCGCGCCGCGTGCGGAGCACCAGTGCCGAGGCCGGAGAGCTGAAGCGGGAGCTCGAGCTGCTCGTTGGCGAGCTCGCACCGCAGCTCCTTGCCGAGGAGGCTGTGGGGCCGATCTGCGCCGCCCAGCTCGTTGTCTCCTGGTCGCACGCCGGGCGTTTCGCGAGCGAGGCCGGCTTCGCCCGCCATGCCGGAGCGGCGCCGATTCCCGCCTCCTCCGGCCAGGTCGTGCGCTCCCGGCTCGACCGCGGGGGCGACCGTCAGCTGAACCGCGCCCTGCACACGATCCTCGTCGCACGGCACAAGCGGCACGCGCCGACGATCGCCTACATCGAGCGGCGGCGCAGCGAGGGCAAGAGCGTGCGCGAGGCGCTTCGTTGTCTCAAGCGCTTCCTGGCTCGCCACCTCTTCCGACTGCTCGAGGCTGGTCCGTTGGCGACTTGACTCTCATAGAAGCATCACGAGAGATCTCAAGACCTGACACGAGAGATCTTCGAAACCGGGAGATGGCCCTGCTCGGGGAACTAGTCCAGGCTGTCTTGACACCTGATGACAGCCTGCGGACGTGGGCTGGCCATTCCTCGACCCACCGCCTACAGAGGTACTGGCCCTGTAAGTCGAACTCTGTTCGCCTGAGCTCCTCGCCTCGCGCGCTACGCGCGTCGGCTGCCTTCGGGCTTTGGCCGGGGTTCTGGCCACAGGGCCAGTGGAACTACTCTACTCCTCTAAGCTCGTAAGCGTTAGCCGTGGGCACCCCCGAGCCAGATCCGTTCGCTCGTGCGTGAAAGTATTGACGGGCGAATGAGTACGCTCGCCGCCCCCGAACGCGAACAGCCCGAGCAAGGTCACGCCGCGCTCGAGGCGGTTGAGGTCAGCAAGCAGTTCGGCGGGGTGCACGCGCTGCGCGGGGTCTCGCTGCGGCTGCGCGAAGGACAGATCGTCGGGCTGATCGGCCCGAACGGGTCCGGAAAGACGACTCTGCTCAACTGCGTCTCGGGTGTCTTCGCGCCCACTTCCGGCTCCGTGCTTCTTGACGGCGACGAGATCGCCGGCAAGCAGGCGCACGAGATTGCCCGCGCCGGCGTCGTCCGCACCTTCCAGAACGTTCGGCTCTTCGACGGCCTCACCACGCTCGAGAACGTCGCGGTCGCGGCGCTCGCCGCCGGTGGCACGCGCCGCCGGGACTCGCACGCGTACGCGCGCGAGCTGCTCGACCGGCTCCGGCTCACCGAGCTCGCCGGGCGCTATGCGGGCACGCTCTCCTTCGGCGACCAGCGGCGGCTCGAGATCGCCCGCGCGCTCGCCGCCTCGCCCCGCTTCCTGCTCCTCGACGAGCCGGCCGCGGGCATGAGCGAGCAGGAATCGGACGAGCTGCGGGATTCGATCGAGCGCGTTCGAGGCGAGCAGGGCTGCGGTGTGCTCGTCGTCGAGCACGACCTGCGACTGATCATGCGCCTCTGCGACTCCGTCCAGGTGCTGAACGAAGGCGCGGTGATCAGCGAAGGCACGCCGGCCGAGGTGAGATCCGATCCGGCCGTGATCGCGGCCTATATCGGCGAGGAGGAACCCAGGGGGAAGAACGGCAACGAGAAAGGAGCAGGTCAATGAGCAGACGGGTCTCCGCACTCATTCTGACCCTGTTGGCGCTCGCCCTCGTGGGCGCGGGCTGCGGCGGCAACGACAACGAAGGAGGCGGCGCGCTCAAGAGCGGCGAGACGTTCACGGTCGGCTACGGCAACAACCTCACCGGGTTCTTGGCCGTCCACGACAAGCTGATTTCGAACGGCGCCCAGGTCGCGGTCGATGAGATCAACAACGCGGGCGGGATCGACGGCAAGGTGAAGATCGACCTCCAGCTCGCGGACACGAAGAGCGACCCAGCCGCGGCGGTCACGGCCGCGAACGACCTGATCGCCAAGAACGTGGACACGATCGTCCTGCCCTGCAACACCGACTTCCAGATCGCGATGGCGACGGTGACGCAGCGCAAGAACGTGCTGACGATCTCGCCCTGCAACGCCGATCCGACCGCGCCCACGAAGTTCGACGTCTACTGGCCGGTCGGCATGGGCGGCAACGCTCAGGGCGCCCAGCTCGCGACCTACGTCGCCGACCAGGGCTACAAGAACGCCTACGTCCTCGACTCGAACTTCCTCTACATCAACCTGATGAGCAAGTACTTCAAGAAGGCCGCCGCGGACCGCGACATCACGATCAGCGGCACCGACAACATTCCGTTCGGGGGGACCGGCTTCCCGACCGACTTCTCGCCGCAGGTGACGAAGATCAAGAACGCGAGCCCGAAGCCGGACGTGATCATGACGGCGCTCTTCACGCCGTTCGTGAACACGCTCGTCAAGCAGCTCCGGGCCCAGGGCATCGACACGCCCGTTGTCGGCACGGACGGGATGGACACCGGTCTCCACCTCAAGGCAGGCGGCAAGTCGGCCGAGGGAACGGTCTTCACGACCTTCGGCTTCCCCGTTCCGGGCTCGGCGACGGACAAGTTCTACGACCAGTACGCGGCCAAGTTCGGGTCGCGGCCCGACGGCAGCTTCACCGCGCTCGGCTACGAGTCGATCAAGGTGCTCGAGGCGGCGATCAAGAAGGCCGGCTCGACCGATCCGGCCGATATCGCCAAGGCTCTCTCGGACGGGCTCGAGGTCAACGGCGCGCTCGGCAAGATCACCTATCCGGGCGGCGGCGAGCACAACCCCCAGACCGAGGTCGCGCTCGTCAAGGTGCAGAACGGGAAGTTCGTGCTCGTCAAGAAGGGAGTGCCGGAAGACGTTCCCGAGCCCTAGGCGCCGATGACGGCGCTGCTCGACGTCCGCGGTCTCCGCGCCCGCTACGGGCCGATCGTCGCCGTCCGCGAGGCGAATCTCCACGTCGAGGAGGGCGAGATCGTCGCCCTCCTCGGCGCGAACGGCGCGGGTAAGACGACGACGCTCGGGGCGATCGCCGGTCTCGTTCGCGCCCGCGAGGGTGAGATCAGCCTGGCCGGAGAGGATGTCTCGCGGCTCGCGCCCGAGCAGATCGCCCGGCGGGGCCTGAGCCTCACGCCCGAGGGGCGCCGCCTGTTCGCGACGCTGACCGTGGCCGAGAACCTCGCGATCGGCGCCGCCTCGCTCGCGCGGCAGAAGCGGAAGTCGGGGACTGAGAGGAAGGAGCTCCTCGAGCTCTTCCCCGTGCTCGCGCAGCGGCTGCACTCGCCGGCAGGCACGCTCTCGGGCGGCGAACAGCAGCAGCTCGCGATCGCGCGCTCGCTGATGTCGCGGCCGCGCCTGCTCCTCCTCGACGAGCCGACGCTCGGCTTGGCGCCAAAGCTCGTCCGGCTCGTCTTCGAGCTGATCGGGCGGCTGCGCACCGAGCGCGGGCTCACCGTCCTCCTCGTCGAGCAGAACGTCCACCGCGCTCTCGACCTCTGCGACCGCGCCTACGTGATGAGGCTGGGAGCGATCGAGGTCGAGGGCACTCCGGACGAGCTGCGCCGCGAGACCCGGATCGAGCAGGCCTACCTCGGGCGATGAGCCTCCAGGAGCTCGTCGAGCAGTCGGTCAACGGGCTCGCCCTCGGTAGCTCGTACGCCTTGCTCGCGCTCGGGCTCGCGATGGTCTTCAGCATCATGGGCCTGATCAACTTCGCCCACGGCGAGCTGCTGACGATCGGCGGCTACACGATGTGGGTCGCCTTCGAGCACGGCGTGCCGTGGCCGCTCGTGATCCCGATCACGCTGCTCTCGACGACGCTCGCTGCGGTGCTGATGGAGCGTGTCGCCTTCAGGCCGCTCCGCGGGGCGAGCCTCGTCACGCTCCTCATCACCTCGTTCGCGGTCAGCTACTTCCTGCAGACCGTCTTCCAGATCGGGATCAACACGCAGCCGGAAGGGATCGAGCTGCCGACCTGGGTGAACGACGTCGCGCACGTCGGCTCAGTCGCGATCCCGATCGTGAAGCTGGTCACGGCGGGCGTCACGCTGCTCGCGCTCGTCGCGTTGACGTTTTTCCTGCGGCGCACCCTGCTCGGGATCTCGATGCGCGCGGCCGCCGAGGACTTCCCGGTCGTCAGGCTGATGGGCGTGCGGGCGAACGGCGTCGTCGTCGCCGCCTTCGCGATCTCGGGCTTCCTCGCGGGGATCGCGGCGCTGCTTTTCTTCGCGCAGACCGCCGCGGTGGATTCCACGACCGGCACCGCGCCGGTCGTGAAGGCGTTCATCGCGGTCATCCTGGGCGGCCTCGGCAGCCTCACGGGAGCGGTTGTCGGCGGCTTCGTGCTCGGGTTCGCCGAGGTGATATTCCAGGCGACGCTGCCGGACGGCGTGCTCGAGTTTCGCGACGCCTTCGTGCTCAGCCTGCTGATCGCGATCCTGCTCCTCCGGCCCGGCGGCCTCTTCGGTCGGGCGCGAGGCCTCGAATGAGGCAACTCGCCCGCTCCTGGGTGGCGGAGGTGGCCGTCGGTGCGGCGCTGCCTGCCGCGGTGCTCGTGCTCGTCGCAGGCTACGGCTGGCTGGTCGCGGACGAGGGCCTGCAGACCAAGATCACGCTCTTCTTCATCAACGTCGTCTTCGTCGTCGCCCTGCAGACGTTCTCCGGCAACTCGGGCATCCTCTCCTTCGGGCAGATGGCCTTCGTCGGCGTCGGGGCTTACGTCGCCGCGATCCTGACCATCGACCCGGCGCTGAAGCCGACGCTCCTGACGGGCCTCCCGGGCTTCCTCGATGACGCCCAGCTCTCGTTCGTCGAGGCGACGGCGGCGGCGGCGGGAGTCGCTGCACTCGTCGCGCTCGTGACAGGGCTGCCGATCCTGCGCCTCGACGGGGCGAGCGCGGTGATCGCGATCCTGTCGCTGCTGCTGATCGCGGACGTCGTCTTCAGCGGCTGGATCGGAGTCACCCGCGGTGCGGGCGGGCTCTACGCGATCCCGCCGGAGGCGACGATCGGGCGCACGCTCGCCGTGGCGGTGCTCGTCGTCTTCGTCGCGCGCTGGTTCCGGGACTCGAAGAGCGGCCTGCTGCTCCGCGGCAGCCGGGAGGATGCGTTCTCCGCGGCCTCGGTCGGCATTTTCGTTCGCGGCACGCGAATGCGCGCCTGGGTCCTTAGCGGGGCGCTCAGCGGCGCCGGCGGCGCGCTCTTCGCCTTTTGGCTGGGGACGATCTCGCCGACGAACTTCTTCCTCGCGCCGACCTTCGCCGTAATCGTGATGCTGATCATCGGCGGCATGGCGACGGTCAGCGGCGCCGTGCTCGGGGCCGCGCTCGTCACGTTCGTGCAGGAGTGGCTGCGGCCGTACGAGGACAACAGCGTGCACCTCGGCCCGCTCGACATCGACCGCCTGACCGGGCTGACGCAGCTTGCTCTGGTGGCGATGATCCTCGCCGTCATGTACTTCCGCCGCGAAGGCCTCGTCGCGCGGCGCGAGCTTGACGAGTCGCTGCGCGGGCTGCTCAGGCGCCGCCGGTAGCCGACCCGGGCCGCTGCCGGACGACGCCTCGTTGCACAGAGGTACTGGCCCTGCAAGTCGAACTCTGTTCGCCTGAGCTCCTCGCCTCGCGCGCTACGCGCGTCGGCTGCCTTCGGGCTTTGGCCGGGGTTCTGGCCACAGGGCTAGTGGATCCACCCTACTCGCAGCGCGAACCAAACGCGATCCGCGCGCTCGAACCTGTTCAGGGCAGCGGCACGCGCGGGGTCGAGACGACGCCGAGGCGCTCGAGGATCGTCTGGCTCTCGGCCTCGGCTTCCGGGCCGCCGAGGCCGGTTCGGGCGAGTGCTTCCAGCGTCAGGGCCACCTCGTAGTCGGCCTCGAGCTCGCGCGCGAGCTCGAGGCTCCGCTCGAAGCGCGCGCCCGCCTCGTCGGCTCGGCGCGCCTGCACTAGGGCATAGCCATGGAGCCTCTCGAGGAGTGGGTAGCGGAGCGGATTCTCCTCGGCCGCCTCGAGGACGGTCGGCGCGACATCGAGGGCCTCTTGGTAGCGCCCCCCGAGCACGAGGCACTCGGCTCGCCGGGCCTGGGTCTCGTGGACGAGCGCCTCCGAGCCGAGCGACTCGAAGGCGGTGAGCCCCTCGGTGAACAGGTCCAGCGCCTCGTCGAAGCGACGCGCGCGGGCAGCGACCCGGGCGAGGTTCGAGGTCGCGAGCGCGATGCCGACGAGGTACTGCGCGGCCCGCCAGACTCGCCGCGCCTCGAGGAAGAGCGTCTCGGCCTCCTCGAGCTTGCCCTGGTCGGAGACGATCTCGCCCTCGTTGTTTTGCGCGCGCGCGACGTTGACGACGTCGCCCGCACGCTCGCTCAGCTCGCCGCTCCGCCTGTAGAGCTCCGAGGCCTCGTCCCAGCGGCCCGCGTAGTAGGCCTCGATTCCGAGGTTGTTGACGAGGTTGGACTGGAGGACGAGATTGCCGGCCTCCTCGAGCATGGACAGCGCCAGATTGGCGTGCTCCTCATCCCTCTCGCCGAGCGACAGGCGGTTGAGGTGGAGCAGGTAGTAAGCGTGGCCGAGTGCGGCCCGGTCGCCCGCGAGCTCGGCATGCTCGGCGGCGCGTTCGCTCCAATCGACGCCCTCGTCGAAGCGTCCCTGCCGGAACTTGACTCCGGCCGTCGCGAGCTCGAGCTGCACGCGGCTGGCGACCCCGTCTTCCCTTGCGGTGGCATCCAGCGCCTCGAGCCCACGGCCGTACCAGTCGAGCGCCTCGGGATAGCTTCCGAGGCGCTCACGGAGGATTCCCTCCTTGCGCATCAGACGCGAGCGCACGAGCCCGTCCTCGGTCAGCTCACGCGCGAGGCGGTAGGCGTCCCCGGCCTCCTCGTAACGCGCCGTGAGCTCGCAGACATCGCCAAGTGCTTCGGCGACGTCTGCCACCTCGGCCGGCGGCAGCTCGAGGTGCTCGGCCGCGACGAGCGCGCGCTGGAAGAGCTCGGCCGCGTCGATGTTCGCAGACCGGCGTTGGGCCAGGTAGCCGACCGCTGCGGAGTAGCGCCAAGCACGCTCGTAGTCCTCCGCGTGCAGGAAATGGAGCGAGAGGAGGGGCGCAAGCTCCGCAGCGTCTGCTCCGGCCCGCTGCTCGAGCGCCGTGCCGACCCGCCAGTGGATCTCGCGCCGGCGGCGGAAGGAGAGGCCCTCGTACGCGACCGTTCGGAAGAGGTCGTGCCGGAAGCGCAGCTCGTTCGTCCCCTCCCAGGCCACGAACCCCCCAGGCGGCGCCAGCGGTCGAGGTCGCCGATGTCCTCGAGCTCATCCGCGAGGACGTCGGCCAGCAGGTCGAGCTCGAAGCGGGCGCCCAGGACCGAGGCGTTGCGGAGGAGGAAGCGATCGCCGGGGTCGAGCGTGTCGATCCGCGTCGTGATCAGCGTCTCGACGGTCTCTGGAAGCGCCGCCGCGCCGCCGGCAGCGCGGGTGGCGGCTACGAGCTCGCGCACGAAGAGCGGGTTGCCGCCGGAGCGCGCCGAGACTTCGCCGAGCAGCTCCTCGGAGAGGGCGACCTCTCCGGCGGCCGAGAGCGCGAGCCGAGCCGTGTCCTCGCTGCAGAGCGCCGAGAGCTCGATGAGCCGCTGTCCTTCGCCCGGCTCGTCGACGAACGGCAGGCCCTGCGGCCGGCACGGGAGCTGCCTTGTTCAGCAGCCTGGCGGATGCGGCGTCGTCCGATCGTGCGCCGACGACCGTGGCGGCGGTGTACACCATCTTCGACAGCCTCGCCTACATCGGATTCACGGCGATGGGCCTCGTGACCGCTGGGGTTGCGGTGGCGAGCTTTCGCGAGCATGCGTTTTCGCGAGCCGTTGGCTGGCTGAGCGCCATCGGCACCGGACTCGTCGTGTGCTGTGGGATGCGTAAATTCGGTCGTACATCACAAAACATTCGATTTGCAGGCAAGACCGAGCGTACGCACCCCACAGCCCTACGCCGAGCCTTCTAGGCTCCAGGCCCCGGAGCTCACGGCCGGCGGTGGAGCGGCTCGAAGTATGGAGTGGCCCGCGTGGGCGCGCTGAAGGAAGCCGAGGTCTAGACTCGGACGCCTCGTTCTCGTAGTCTCCCGCTGGAACCTGCGGCCAGGCTCACCCGAGCCAGCCGCGCGGGGGAGAGGGAGGGCTTGTGAATATCAAGAGACTAATCGGCTTTGGCGGGGCGGTGGTTGCGGCAGTTGCGCTGATCTCGTCTGCGGGAGCAAGCACTGCGGCGCCGCCGATCACAAAGAAGATCGATCTCTCCACGAGAGGGGCGGTCGTGAAGTACCTGAGCTCGATCCACGTCGATCCGAAGCGCGTCGTGATCCAGCGCGGGCTGCGGAACTACGCAGGGTCTTCGTGTCCGGGGGCGGGCTGGACCTGCACCTCGACATCTCACCCTGTCGTTCAGGTCGCCTCGACCGCCGGCAGGAACGTCTTCCAGTGCGCGAGCTCGAGCTGCGCGGTCGTACAGACCGCGGTCACCGCGCTCGCCACGAACACGGCGAAATGCATCAAGACCACGGGCATCTCGCAGTCGTGCTCGATCACCCAGACGAGCGCGACCGCGAACAACCAGGCCATCGTGGTCCAGACTGCCACCAAGCTGAGCGGACTGACGCAGAGCGCCTCTCAAACCGCTCGGATCACCCAGAAGGCGACCGGCGGCTCCGAAGTTGCGAACAGCAACACCGCCTGCGTCCTCCAGACGACCACTATCGAGGGCTCCACCGTCGCGAAGAGGGGCATGCCGGTAACCGTCACGCTGGACGCACATCAGTCGATCTCGATCGAGCAGGACTCGCTGTTCGGCGGCAACACCGTCAAGAAGGCGACCGCTGCCGGAGGCGGAACATGCGGCAGCGACACGCTGACGCAAGACCAGTCGATCACGTCCAAAGCGTCCGGCTCGGGGGCGATCACGCAGAAGCAGAACGCTGCGGCCGGCGGGCCGAACATGCTGCTCGACATCCAGCAGAACCAGAGTTCGGGGTTCCTGGGAACCGCCACAGGTCAGAACACCTCGGCGTTCTCCCAGACCAGCACCCTGACGGCGGTCGCGACCACGCCGGCCGGGTCCGTCACCCAGACGCAGAGCTCCCTCGCCGGTGGCCTGCAGGCCACCGTGAATCAGTTCAGCCAGGACAACAACGCGCCGGGCCCGGCAAACACGAGCACGGCGATACAAGACGAGGTCCAGTGTGAGCACGCGCAGGCCTCTGGTCCACAAACGTGCGACACCCCGAACCCGCCGACATACACCTTTACGCAGACGCAGTACGGGCCGGTGCACTGTTGCTCGGAGCAGGCGAACGACCCTGACGACGTGTTCACCATCAACCAGAGCTCGACTCAGGACAACGACCTGGGTCAGGACCAGAACCAGTCGAACAACATGCAGGCCGACTGCAGCACCTCCGGAACCTGCGCGGCGACCCAGACGACGACTGTCGACGGAACCACCACCACGAACGCGCAGACGGGCTCGGACGTCCATGCCGAGACGAACTGCACTGGGTCGGAGTGCACGACAAACACGACTAATCCGAACTTCATCTCGAACACCGACGTGGCCGAGTTCGGCTATGGGGGCATGCGAGGAAACGGCATCGGCACGATCACGGTTGCCGGCGTCAGCGGGGCGGTGACGAAGGCGCTCCTCTTCTGGAACGGCCCCACCAACTCCGCCGACCCGGGCGCCAACGCTGAGGTGACCTTCGCCGGCGCCCCGATTACGGGCACGAACATCGGCTTCGCAAGCAGCAACTGTTGGCCCTTCGATAACAGCCAGTCCTACCGCGCCGACGTGACCTCGCTGGTCACCGGCAACGGGCCGTACAGCCTGGCCGACTTCACCAAGGTCGACGCCGACATCAACGGCGTAGCCCTGATCGTCTTCTACAACGACGTCGACTCGTCGAACGACCGCAACTTCGTCATGTTCAATGGCAACGACTCGAACGTGGCCAGCACGTTCGACCCCGCGAACTGGGACCAGACCATCGTGGGCGTCCCGTATTCCGGGGGCAGCGCGAGCCTCGACTTCGTTGTCTCGGATGGACAGACCTACGACGACGAGGACGTCGTGGTGAACGGGACCACCGTCGCGGCTGGCCCCGCCATCTTCCAGGGCGACTCGACGCCGGCCGGGACCGGGGGCATTGGAAACGGCTCGCTCTGGGACGTCGAGCCGTTCAACATCCCATCGGGGGTGCTCTCGCCTGGCTCGAACAACCTCCACCTGACGAGCGCCGAACCAGCGGGCGGGGAAGATTGCCTGTCGCTCGTTGTCGCCGCGGCAAACGTGCCCGCGTCGTCGGGTCCCGTCATCCTGTCGCCTCTGGCCGCTGTCCAGCAGCGGTCGCAGGCGACGCAAATCCAGTCAACTCCCGCTCGATCTCCGCGACCAGCGCTCGCGCCCCCATCGGCGCAAGGATCTCGTGCGCTCGGTGGAACTGCGTCTTCGCCTCTTCGTCGCGCCCGAAGCGGCTAAGTGCGCGCCCGAAGGCCATCCGGCCTTCGGCAAGATCGATGAGCAGGCGCTGCTCCTCAAGGAGGAGCAGCGCCTGCGGGTAGCGGCTCAGAGCGGCGTCGCGGTCTCCGTCGGCGACCGCGACGCTCGCCTCCGCGAGGAGCAGGGCGGCGCGCGCGTAGACGTCCTCTTCCGGCACGTTCCGGGCGGCGAACTCGGCCAGCTCCCGCGCTTCCCCCACCCGTTCCTGACGGACGAGGCTCTCGACCAGCAGCCGGTAGATCTCGAGGACGAGCCAGCCCCCGGACTCGAGGGCGAGAGGAACCGCGGCCTTGAGCCTCTCCTCGGCCTCCTCCAAGTCGTCCGCAGCCAGCGCGTAAAGGGCCAGCGCGCGCAGGTTCTGGACCTGGAAGTAGTTGTCCGCCATGCGTTCGAGCCAATCGAGCGCCTGTAGGGAAAGGCGCCGTGCCTCGGCCGGCTCGCCGCGGTAGTGCTTCGCCACAGCGAGCATGAACGTCACCCGCGCCTCGTCCCTGTGGCTGCCCATGTCGCGGGCCAGGCGCGCGCAACGCGCGAGGTGCTCTTCCGACTCTCCGAGCTTGCCGAGATTGAAGAGGAGGAAGCCGAGCCGCATGTGCCCCTCGATGCGGAGCGCGAGGTCATCGAGCTCCTCGGCGATCGCCAAGCCGCTCCTGAGATCCTCGATCGTCTCCCGGTCTCCTCCTTCGAACCAGGCGCGCAGAACCGCTGACTCGTACCGGGCCCGGATCTCGAGCACGGGATCGCCGATCCGGGTGGCGATCGACTGCGCCTCCACGATGTGCTCGCGCCCCTCGGACGCGCGCCCCTGCTTGGAATCGATGTTTGCGAGCGCAATCAGGGCGGCACAGCGCAGGTCCAGGCGACCGGCTGCCAGCGTCTCGTCCGCGAGCCGCACGAGTTGCTCACTCGCTCGACGCAGCTCGCCGAGCGAGGTGAGCGATCTGGAGTGCTTGAGCCGTAGCTCGAGCTCCCGTTCCGGCTCCTCCACGACATCGAGCGCGCGAGAGTAGAAACGCTCGGCTTCGCGGTGACCCTCGCGCCGCTCCGACTTCTCGGCCGCCCGGATCAGCGCGTCGACCGCGTCGGCGATCGGCGGCGGCTCAGGTGGACGCGCGACGGCGCGGGCGAAGAGGCAGGCCTGCTCGAGGTGGTAGGCGACGATCTCGACGAGCTCGTCCTCGCCGCCCGGCAGTCCCTGAGTCCAGGTGGCGAAGCGGGCGTGTAGACGCGCGCGCTCGCCCTTCGGCACACGGCCGTAGGCGACGTCGCGGATCAGGACGTGCTTGAAGGCGTATTCGTTCTCGCCGGCCACGGTCGAGCTTCGGTTCGCCCGAACCAGGTCGCGGCGCTCGAGCTCGGAGAGGCCGGGAGCGAGGGCGCCGTTGGCGCCGAGGTGGGCGACTGCGCCCGGCCAGAAAACCGTTCCTATGACGGAAGCCTGTTGCGCGACGCGCTTGCCGCTGGGAGCCAGCTGGTCGAGGCGCGAGCCGATCAGGGCCTGGAGGCTGGTCGGCACGGGAAGCGAGCCGGCGTCGCCGTCGCCGAGCGCGCCCGCGTCGCTGAGCATGCTGACGGTCTCCTCGATGAAGAGCGGGTTGCCGCCTGCGTTCTCGAGCACGCGCGCGGCCACCTCGGGAGGAAGGCCCTTCTCGCGCAGCAGCTCGGCGAGCAGCGCCTCGCTCGCACCGGCGCCGAGCGCCTCGAGCTCGATCGTGCGCCGGTGGGTGCCGTCGGCGAAGAGCGCCGGCCACGCCTCGGGCGCCTCGGGCCGGGCCGAGCACAGCAGCAGCATCGGCGACCCCTCGCTGCCCACGAGCAGCGTCCCTACCAGCTCAATCAGCGTCGGCTCCGCCCAGTGGAGGTCCTCGAGCACGAGGACCAGCGGCCGCCGGGCTGCGACCAGCTCCAGCACGCGCCTGATGCCCCAGTGGAGCTCCGCCTGGCCCATCTCCTCCGCCGAGTAGGTTCCCTGCGGGGTCGTCGCGACCCCGATCAGGTTCGCGAGCGCGGCCGCCATCGTCCGCAGCTCGTCACGGTCTTCCGTCGCGAGGCCGCTCAGGAGCTCGCCGAGCTTGGCCGAGGTCGCGTTCTCGTCGTCGTCATGCGTGATCCTGGCGGCCTGCTTCAAGACCTCGACGATCGGCCAGTACGTGATGCCCTCGCCGTAGGAGAGGCACCGCCCCCACAGGACGTCGCAGCGCTCCTCCAGGCGAGCGGCGGTCTCGGCGATGAGCCGGCTCTTGCCGATTCCGGGCCCGCCGACGACCGCGGCGAATCCCGGGCGGCGTTCCTGCTCGATCAGCTCCCAGACTCCCCAGATCTCCTCGAGCTCGCGCTCGCGGCCGACCAGAGGCGCCGCGGCGGTTGCGACGTAGCGCTCGCCCTCCCGTACGCCAACGACCTCCCAGACCTGGACCGGCTCCGCCTTGCCTTTCGCTTCGATCGCCTCGTGATCTCGGTACTCGATCACTCCACGCGTGGCGTTGTAGGTCTCCTGGCCGACGAGGATCCCGTCGGTCGGCGCGGAGCTCTGGAGCCGAGCTGCGGTGTTCATCACGTCGCCGGCAGCAGTCCACTCGCCCTGGTCCGGTCTGGCCTCGAGCATCACGAGCGCCTCGCCGGTATGAACGCCGATCCGGATGTGGAGGTCGAGCCACGCGTCATTCGCGTTGAGGTCGGCGACGCCCTCTTTGATCGCCAGCGCTGCGCGCACCGCGCGCACCGGATCGTCCTCGTATGCGACCGGCGCCCCGAAGATCGCGAGCACGGCGTCGCCGACGAACTTCTCGACCCGGCCCCCGAAGCGCTCGAGCTCGGCGCCGGCCCGGGCGTGGTAGGGCGCCAGCATCGACTTCACGTCCTCGGGGTCGAGCTGCTCGGCGCGGGCGGTCGAACCGACGACGTCGACGAAGAGAACGGTCACGAGCTTCCGCTCCTCGCTCGGGCCCGCGGGGGCGGGCGGCTCGGCAGCCTCCGCGACCGGCGACCCGCAGGCTAGGCAGAACTGCGCCTCCTCGGGGTTCTCCTTCCCACAGCTCGGGCAAACGATCATACCGTCGAGTGTAGGGCCCGTGCAGGGTAAATACAGCCTCGCGTGGCTGACAAGGACGTCCAGCGAGGTGCCGCGGCGATCCGGCGTCAGCTACCGCCCTTCGTCAAGATGTTCATGCAGTCCTGCCCCGCCGTGCGCGAACGGGTGAGTGGTCTCAAGCCCAAGACGAAGGGCCGTCTGCTGCTGGACGAGCTGGTTGAAAACGCCAATCTGCCAGAGAGCTTCGTTCTCCGCGAAGACAGTCCCTCAGAGATGAGATCGCCAGGTGGGAACTCGTAAGTAAGGCTTCAGGGGCTCGGTCGGCACAACGAATACCTCCGATCGCCGCCCAGCTTGTCGGCGATCAGGCCCGCCCCAAGGTGTCCGGCCTCCTCGACGTCGCGCCGCGGCTTTTCGAGCGTGCTTGCTTGGCCCCGCGGCGCCTACCCTTTCCGCCGATGAAACCCCCTATAAACAGGACATTTCTCTATGTTTCAGGGCTCACGGAGAGCGTTCGCCGGAGCCTCGCCTGGGCGAAGTGTCCACGGCACGTATCCACCGGGTGTCCAGCGGCGGGTGTCCACCGAGATAGACTCCCCAGGGTGTCCAGCGAGCTTCGAGACCCCAAGCAGACGGCCTCGGAGGCGCCCGGCGCCGCCTCGGATACGCGAGAACTGCGCCTCGGCGAAGACGATCTTCGGCCGGCTCGATCCCTGGCCGGCAGCGCGCGCCGAGCCCTGATTGTCCGCGGCGGAAGCGCTTATGGGCACTGAGCGCCGCCTGCCAGTCTAGGGCGCCGAAGTCCTCGCCGAAAACCGCGCCGGCGCATCGCAGCGCGCTCTCGCGCAACCTCGACATCCGCGTGCGCCTCGAACACGAAGCGCTGAACTCGGCCGACGGCCGCTCCCGGATCGCCGCCCTGAAGGAGCTTCGCCTGCTCGACGAACACGAGCAGGCCGAGCGCACGCAGGGCCGCGAACACCGATTCCTCCACGGAACGATCGTGCTCGAACCCGCGGACCGAAACGGCGAGCGCTGGAATCTCTTGCTGCGACAGCAGGACGGCTGGAGGCCCTCGGAGGGCTCCTTTTCCTGCCCAAGCAGGCGTGGGGCCTGGTCGCGCTCGCGCTCGGGCTCGCGGACCTGAGGGACGTCTAACCCACAACGCGCGGAAGCAAGGCGGTCGAAGCCGCGGCGTCACAACCACCGCTGGCTTGGCAGTCGATCGAGATGTCGCACAGCTCGCCGCGCTGGAGTGGCGCGGGGCCGCTCTAGGCACCAACGTCGAATGGTTCATCCAGGCGGTCGACGGCTCCGGCAACGTCGCGGTCACGAGCAACAAGGCCTTCATCGAATCGGTCGTGCCGGAGCAGCCGACCGGCAACATTCACGCGGACGCGACCGGCCCCGCAGACGAACGGGTGGTACACGGACAGCGTCAACGTGACGATCAGCGGCGCGCCCGGCATCAGCTACAGCCTCGACGGAGACCGGTTCACCAGCCTCGACGGAGACTTGTCCACCCCCGGCACGCAGCTGGTCGTCAACGGCACTGGCGTCCACTCCTTGGACTTCCGGGGCAGTGACGGCTCCCACGGCTCGCTCGCGGTGCCGATCGACGTGTCGGATCCGACCGTGTTGGTAAGCCCGACGTACAGCTTCGGCTCGGTCGCCCGTGCGCTCTGCGCCGACGCCGGCTCGGGCATCGCGTCCTGCAGTACGGTTCCCGACCCCCTCGACACGAGCTCAGCCGGGCCGAAGACCGTCCATGTACGCGCCGTGGATCGAGTCGGCCGCGAGTTCGAAGGCGATCTGCCCTACAGCGTGACGTCTTATTCGTTCACCGGCTTCTTCTCCCCGATCGCCAACCTGCCGACCGTGAACATCGCCAACGCAGGCAGCAGCGTTCCGATCAAGTTCAGTCTGGCCGGTTTTCGAACCTTCAACCTGTTTGCCCAGGGCTATCCGGCCTCGCAGGCGATGACCTGTGGCGGCGCCGTGACCGGCTCGCCCCAGCCGACGACGCTCGGCCCGGAGGGATTCACCTACGACCCGCTACTGGATCAGTACAAGTACGTCTGGAAGACGGATCGCAGGTGGATGGGCACGTGCCGCCAACTGATGGTGCGGCTACAAGACGGCACGGAGAAGCGCGCCAACTTCCGGTTCCAGTAAGAGGGGATCAGCCGACCGGCGCCGCGGCCGGATGCCGCAGCTCCTCGCCGAAGCGCGCGCGGCGGATGAACTCACCGATTCCGGGCTGCGCAACGAGCTGGTCGCCCTCGACCAGCACTCGGCCTCGCAGGAGAACGATTTCGGGCGCGCCCGTGACTTCGGTGCCCTCGAAGAGGTTGTAGTCGCTCTTCGAGTGGTGCGCCGCGGCTGAGATCGTCATCTTGCGTTCCGGGTCGAAGACGACGATGTCGGCGTCCGAGCCGACGGCGATCGTACCCTTGCGCGGGTAGAGGCCGAAGTAGCGCGCCGGGTTCGTCGAGAGCAGCTCAACCATCCGGTTCAGCGAGATCCGGCCGGCGCGCACGCCGTGCTCGTGGATCATCTGCAGCCGGTTCTCGAGGCCGGGCGCGCCGTTCGGGATCTTCGAGAAGTCGTCCTTGCCGAGCATTTTCTGGCCGTCCCAGAGGAATGCGCAGTGGTCGGTCGAGATCACGGACAGCACATCGTTCTCCACCGCCCGCCAGAGCACCTCCTGGTTCTCCTTCGCCCGCGGCGGAGGCGTGTATACGTACTTCGCGCCCTCGAAGTCGGGCCGCTCCAGGTAGCTCTCGTCGATGAAGAAGTACTGCGTGCACGTCTCGCCCCACACGTCCCAGCCCTTCGCGCGCGCGAGCTCGATCGGCTCGACCGACTCCTGGCACGAGACGTGGACGACGTAGAGCTTGCAGCCGGCGACGCGCGCGAGCTGGATCGCCCGGTTCGTCGCCTCGCCCTCGGTCTCCGGCGGACGCGTGAGCGCGTGGTAGCGCGGCTCCGTCTTCCCTTCGGCCAGCGCCTGCTTCACCAGGACGTCGATCGCGTCGCCGTTCTCGGCGTGCACCATCACGAGCGCGCCGGTCTCGGCGGCCACCTGCATGACCTTGAAGAGCGTCTCGTCGTCGACCATCAGCGCGCCCTTGTAGGCCATGAAGAGCTTGTACGAGGTGATTCCCTCGTCCGGCAGCGACGCGAGCTCCTCGAGCGTGCCGCCCTCCTTCAAGTCGGTGACCGCCATGTGGTAGCCCATGTCGATCACCTGCTTGCCGTTCGCCTTCGCCTTCCATTCGTCGAAGGCGGCGGAGAACGACATGCCCTGCGGCTGAATGATGAAGTCGACGTGGCAGGTCGTCCCGCCGAAGGCCGCGGAGATCTGCCCCGACTCGACGTCGTCGATCGTGACCGTGCCGCCGAAGGGCATGTCGAGATGCGTGTGCGGATCGACGCCGCCGGGGAGCACGTACTTCCCGGTCGCATCGATGACCTTGTCCGCCGGCTGGTCCAGCGACTCGCCGATCAGCGTCACCGTCTCGTCCTCGACGTAGAGGTCGGCGACGTAGTCGTCGGCGGCGGTGACGATTCGTCCGCCTTTGATCAGTACGGACATCGCGTCAAGTTTAGGCTCACACGCGATGCCACTCGACCCGAGCCGCACCGTCGCCGAGCTCCGCGAGCTGCAGGAGCTGACGGGCGACGAGGACGGCGCTCAGCGCGTCGCGTGGACGGACACCTGGGTGCGCGCGAAGGAGTGGCTCGCCGAGAAGGTTCCGCTCGAGGACGAGGTCGACGAGGCCGGCAACCAATGGTGGACGCTCGCGGGCCGCTCCGAGCAGGCCGTGCTCATCGGCGGGCACATCGACTCGGTGCCGAACGGCGGTTGGCTCGACGGGGCGCTGAACGTCATAGCCGGCGTCGAGGTGATGCGGCGCCTGGCCGAGGAGGGCGAGCCGAAGACCACGGTGCGGCTCGTCAACTGGGCAGACGAGGAGGGCGCGCGCTTCGGCCGCTCACTGTTCGGCTCGAGCGCGGCCGCCGGGTCGATGGCCGACCAGGACGAGCTCCGCGCCCGCAAGGACGCCGACGGGAACGCGCTGCCCGAGGTCCTCGCCGAGCACGGCGTCGATCTTGACCGCGCGCTCGAGGCGCGGAAGCAGCTCGAGAACGCGGCCGCCTACGTCGAGCTGCACATCGAGCAGGGGCCGGTGCTCGAGACGCTCGACCTGCCGCTCGGTGTCGTCCTCGGCACCTTCGGGGTCGAGCGCCACCAGGTCACCTTCCGCGGTCAGGCCGCTCATGCAGGGTCGACGCCGATGGACGCCCGCCGCGACGCGCTCGCCGGCGCTGCGAGGCTCGAGCTCGAGATCCGTGAGATCGCGACCGGTGTGGGAGGCGGAGCCGTGTGCACGATGGGCAGCGTCGTCACGAAGCCCGGCATCGTCACCTCGGTCGTCGAGACGGCCGAGTGCCTGCTCGACCAGCGGCACCTGGACGCCGAGACGCTCGCTGCGATGCTCGAGGCTGCGAAGGCTGTTACGGAGCGGATCGCCAACGAGGAGGACGTCGGGGTCGAGTGGGAGCGGATCTGGCAGATCGAGCCGATCCTCTTCGACGACGAGCTGATCGGGCTCGCCGAGGACTCGATCGAGGAGGTCGCCGGCACATCGCAACGCCTGCCGAGCGGGCCGCTACACGACGCGGCCGAGGTCGCCCGTGCAGGCGTGCCGACGGTGATGCTCTTCGTTCAGAGCCTGCGCGGCCTCTCGCACACGAAGCTCGAGGACACGAAGGAAGAGCATCTCGAGTTGGCGGTGCAGGCGCTCGACCGGCTCACCGAGCGGACGATTGCCTGGGTTTCGAGTCAGTCCGGCAAGACGTCGCGAGGCGCGTAACGGTGGTGGAGGATGAGGGCGTTGCCGTCCGGATCCGAGAAGTAGGCCTGGTAACAGACGCCGCTGTCGACCGTGTCCCCGAAGAACGAGACGCCGCGGGACTCGAGCTCGGATCGTGCGGCCTCGACATCATCGACGTGAAGCGCAATCGCGCCGCTCGTCGGCTCGAACTCACGGCCGATCTTCGCCGAATCGACCAGCTGGATCGTGAGGTTTCCGGTCTCGAACTCGCCTCCGACCCCGTTGTTGTAGCGCTTGGCCAAGGGTAAGCCGAGCACGCCGCCGTAGAACTTCTGCGCCGCCTCGAAGTCCTTCGTCGGCACGAAGACGAAGTCGGTGCCGGTGATGAGCGGTTGCGAACTGTTCATATCTCTCCTCGCGAAGGCCGGGTGTTTGCGTTTGTTGCTCCGCCCCCGGCCGATCTAGTTCTGCTGCCCGCTAGGCCGAAACGCCCTGGGTCGTAACCGCGGTCGCGTCGAGCACGCCGTCGAGCCAGCTGTCGATGGACGCAGCGATCTCTTCCCACCCCTCGGCCGCCATCATCAGGTGAGGCCGGCCCTCGAGCTCGATGTAGTCGGTCGTCGCCGGCGAGCGCTCGTACTTCTCGTACTGCTTCTTGGACAGCGAGGCCGGCACCGTGTGGTCGTTCTCCGCCCCGACGATCAGCAGCGGAGCGCGATCGCCCTTCTTGAAGTGAACCTCGGTCGGTGGGTGCAGGCGGAAGTTCGCGAAACCGGCCTCGTAGAAGATCTGTCCGGTCTCGGGGACCGCATACCGCTCGTAGGCGGCCGCCGCGTCCTCGGGGGAGAACGTGTTCACGAACCCGTACGTGAACTCCTCGAGCGACAGTGGGACGACACCGTGCCACTTCGATGGATGCGCGAGGGCAGGAGCCGCGACCTTGAGCGACGAGAACGGCAGCACGAGGATGCCCTTCGGCGGAGCGGGGCTCATCGCAACGCCGGCGCGGCCGAGACCGCGATCGAGCAGCAGCTCCACGATCAGGCCACCGAACGAGTGGCCGATCAGAACCGGCGGCTCGTCGAGGGCGCGGATCTGCTCCTCGTAGTGGTCGACGATCTCGGTGATACCGAGGCCTTTCAGCTCCTCCGCGTCCTTTCTCAGCTCCTCGACGTCGCCTTGTTTTCGCGGCCACTCCGGAGCGGAGACGGCGAAGTTGCGGCTCTCGAAGTACTGCGCGAAGTTCTCCCAGCTGTTCGCTGCGAGCCAGGCTCCGTGAATCAGCATCAGCGGAATCCGGTCGCTTTCAGTGCGTGTGCTTTCCATGACGGCTCCTCCTCAGTGGTTACCCCACTACGTTATGCGTCCGTCGCTCAATCGCGACGGTGAAACAATGTCGCGGGTTTGTCAGCGCGAGCCTTGACACACGAGCTTCGGGACGTGGCGCCGGGTCTTTGGCTCTGGCGCGTCGAGCATCCGGACTGGAACCCTCGGCTCGACTGGCCACAGACCGTGACTTCGACGTGCGTCGAATCGGGCGGGGAGATCGCCGTCCTCGACCCGCTCGCGCCTCCGGACGACGCCGGCGAGATCTGGGCTCGGCTCGACGCGTGTCCGCCGACACTCGCCGTCGTCCTCAAACCGGATCACGTCCGCGATGTCGACCACTTCGTCGGCCGCTACGGCGTTCGCGCGTTCGGCCCCAATCTCTTCTGGCGCACCAACATTCCGGAGACCGAGCTCGAAGGGATCGAGCCCGGCGCCGAGCTTCCGGGCGGCCTCGTCGCCCTCTACGACGGACGGGGCCGCAACGAGACGCCGCTCTGGCTGCCGGAGCAGCGTGCGCTCGTCTTCGCCGACGCGCTGACTGCCCCCGAGGGCGAGCTCCTCGTCTGGTCGACCCCGTGGCACGAAGAGCGCGTGCTCCCTGCGCTGGGGGCGCTGCTCGACCTGCCCTTCGAGCATGTCATCGTCTCGCACGGCGAGCCGGTGCACGACCGAGCCGCGTACGAGCGAGCTCTCGAGCTCCCGACCTGGCAGGGCTAGGAAGAGGTGCCTGCCGCGTGGCATCCCGACACAACTTGACTTCATACCAACTGGTTGGTATGACACCTTCTATCCACGAGCGACAGAGGGAGACAGCGATGAGACGAGTCGAGATTCAGGACGAGATCGTGGCGGACGCGAGTCCGGAGGAGGTCTGGCGGGCGATCGACGATCCGGTCCGGCACGCTGACTGGCACCCGTTCGTGACGTCGATCGACGGGGCGCACGCGCTTGGGTCGACGCGCCGCTGCCAGGTCCTACTTGGCAAGAAAGCCGCCGAGACCGAGGAGCTCTGCACGACCTACGACCAGGGCAAGACGATCCTGTGGCGGATCGACAAGGACTCGAGCGGGTTCTTGCGGATGGTCTCGGACTGGACTGCCGGGTTCGTCCTCGAGCCGGACGGGTCAGACCGGACGCGCGTCACCGCGCACAGCGTCTTCAGGCCCAGGAACCCGCTCATCGGGCTGATGATGCCGATGGTCAAGCGCAAGTTTCATCAGGTTCAGCGGGCGGTCCTGGCCGGGCTGAAGCAGTTCGCGGAACGCGAGCGTGGCTGATCCGGCCGCGCGAGAGCGCCTGCTCGACGCCGCCATCGGTCTCTCTGTCGAGAAGGGGTTCGCCGACACGACCGTCGCCGAGGTCTGCGAGCGGGCGGACCTCACCAAAGGAGCGTTCTTCCACTACTTCAAAGGGAAGGAGGCGATGGGCAAGGCCGTCCTCGACCAATGGGTCGCTAACGGCAACGCCGCGTTCGGCGCCGCTCCGTTCTGGGAGGAGGCCGACCCGATTAACCGCCTCTACGGCTATGTCGATTTCACGGTCGAGCAGCTCAAGGCGGGTCCCTGCGGTTGCCTCGTGGGCATCTTCTCCCAGGAGCTCTGGCAGTCGCAGCCGGTGCTCCGCGCCCGCTGCGAGGAGGCATTCATCGAGTGGGCCGACGGTCTCGCGGCCCTTGTCGAGGAGGCGAAGACTCTGCATGCGCCGAAGGCGAGCGTGGATTCCAGAAGCCTCGCGTACCACTTCATCGCAATCTTCGAGGGCGCGTTGATCCTCGCCCGGGCCCACGAGCGGCCCGAGATCGTCGAGGAGCAGCTCGGGCACTTCAAGCGGTATGTACAGAGCCTGTTCGGCGTCTAGATGGGCTCGAAGAGTCGCTCGCGGTTGCGCGCGGCGAAGACGACGATTGCCGGAACGAGGAGCACGAGCCCGAGCAGCGCGGAGACGTCGGCCAGGTTGAACGCGATCCCCCCGGCGACGAGCGGATCGGGCACACCCGGGAGCGAGGGCCAGAGCGCGAACGACGCCAGGTTTCCGATCGCACCGCCCAGCACCAGGCCGCCGGCAAGCGCGATCGAGGCCGACCGCACGAGTGCGATCGCGCCGGCCCAGGCGAGCGTCGCTGCCGCGAGCCCCGCGACATAAGGCGCCGAGCGGTCGTGGGCGAGCACGGCGCCGCCTCGCTCGGAAACGGCCAGCGCTTTGTGGGAGAGGTCGATCGCCGCCACCACGGCTGCGGCGCCTAGCAGCAGGGCAAGAGTCCGGATCACATCGGGAGTATGTGCCTTTCACGTGCCTCTCATCCAGCTCCGCCTAGGCTCTGTTAGATGCGTACCGTCCTGCTCGGCCTCTGTCTGTCCGCGGCTCTCGCACTGAGCGCGTGCGACAGCGGGAACACGTCTTCGAGCAAGTCGGCCTCGACTCCATTCACATCCACCGCCTGCGGTACCTACACCGGCGGCGGCTGCGCACCGGCGAGCAAACGAGTCGATCTGACGAGGCCCTCGTTCTCGGACTCGGCCAAGATCACGAACCCGCTCTTCCCGATCAGCCGCCTCCAGTCCGCGCTCCTGCTCGGCCACGTCGACGGCAAGCCGTTCCGGACGGAGACGACGCTCCTGCCCGGCACAAGAACGGTGACCTGGAACGGCGACCAGATCCCTGTGCTGGTCTCCCAATACATGGCCTACCTGGACGGCCGCCTCGACGAAGTCGCGCTCGATCGGTACGCGCAGGCCGACGACGGATCGGTCTGGTACCTCGGGGAGGACGTCTTCGACTACCGGAACGGCGCGATCGCCTTCACAGAGGGCACCTGGCTGGCCGGCCGCGAAGGCCCGGCCGCAATGATCATGCCCGCTCGATCCCAAGGTGGGCGAGGTGTACCGCACAGAGAATGCGCCCGGGATCATCTTCGAGGAGGTAACGGCAAGACCGTCGGCAAGACCGTGGCCGGGCCGCGTGGCCCAGTGGAGGGCGAAATGGTCGCCTCCGAGCTGCACTCCGATGGGACGACCGAGGACAAGCTCTTTGCGCCCGGTTATGGTGAGTTCAGGACCGCGGGCGGCGGGGACCTCGAGGCCCTCGCTCTTGCCGTTCCCACGGACGCCCTCCCCGGACCGATGCCGACTGCGCTCGCATCCCTGTCGGCGAGCGCCGAGGGGATCCTCGAATCGGCCCGCATCGGGGACTGGGAGGGCGCGGCAGCGACGCTCGAGCGCATGAACGCGGCTTGGACGAAGCTGCACGCCGGCAACCCGCCACCGATGGTTGCTGCTCGGCTGAGCAAGTCTCTGGCCGCGCTGACCCGCGGAGTCAAGGCCGAGAAGCCCGGGCACGCTGTCCAGAAGGCGATCGACGTCGCGCAGTCGGTCTTCGACCTTCAGCTTCGTTACCGGCCCCCCGCGGAGATCGACGCGGTTCGCTTTCACCTCTGGACGCAGCAGCTCCGTGTTGATGCAGCCGCCAAGGATCTGGCCGGGGTGACCGGCGATGTGGCGGTGCTGGAGTGGATACGCGACCGGATCGCCCATACCCTCGAACCGGCCGCGCGTAGCGAGATCAACTCTCGACTTCGAGCGCTCCGGTCGGCGACCGACGCGGGGAACCTGCCCGCCGCCGCGGATCATGCGGCGCGGCTAGGCGCGCGCCTACAAGACCTGACTGACGGTTAAGCTCGCACAAGATGCTCAGCTTCGGAGTCACGGTTATGCCGGACCCGCCGTATGGGCAGCTGATCGAGCTCTTTCAGCGCGCCGAGGAGCAAGGTTTCGAGTACGGGTGGACGTACGACTCGCACATCCTCTGGCAGGAGTCCTACGCGCTGTTGCCTCTGGCGGCTGGAGCTACGAAGACCCTCAAGCTCGGGCACTGCGTCACGAACCCGGGCATCCGCGACCCGACGATCACCGCGAGCTGGTACGCGACCATGCAGGACGTCTCGCAGGGCCGGATGGTGATGGGAATCGGCCGGGGCGACTCGTCGCGGCGCGTCGTCGGCCTGAAGCCGGTGAAGGTCGCCGAGTTCGAGCGGCGCCTGCGGATGATGAAGGACCTGATGAACGGCCGGCCCGTCGCGTGGAACGAGAAGGAGCTGACCCTCGAATGGGCGCGCGGACTGCCCGAGATCCCGATGCACGTCGCCGGCTACGGGCCGCGTGCGCTCGGGGTCGCAGGCCGCGTCGGCGACGGCGTCATCATCCAGCTCGCCGACCCGCAGATCATCCAGTGGATCATGGAGACTGCCCGAACGGCTGCCACCGAGGAGGGCCGTGACCCCGATGCGCTCGAGTGCATCGTCTGCGCGCCGAGCCACATCGGCTCCGACATCGCCGACGCCCGCGAGCAGGTGCGCTGGTTCCCGGCGATGGTCTCGAACCACGTCATGGACCTGATCGAGCGCTACGGCTTCGACTCCGAGATCCCGGCGGCGCTGACTGACTACGTGAAGGCGCGGAAGTTCTACGACTACAAGGAGCACAGCCGCGTCGGCGCGAAGCACGGCGAGTTCGTCACCGACGAGATCTGCGACCGCTTCTGCGTGCTCGGGACGGCCGAACAGGCGACCGAGAAGCTGAAGGAGCTCGAGTCGATCGGCGTCGACCAGTTCAACATCTACCTGATGACGCAGGGCCAGGACGAGACTCTCGCCGCCTACGGCAAGGAGATCATTCCGCAGTTCAGCGGCGTCGCGGCCTAGGACTATTGAGCCGAAATGCCTAGGGTGAGACCTCCTCTTGGCAGCTGGTGATCGCGGGCAGCGAGTGCGAGCCGACACGGGGAGGTCCGTGATGGACGACGAGCGAACCCTCGGCCGGACCGGGCTCCGCGTCAGCCCCATCGGGCTCGGGCTCGCGGCGCTCGGGCGACCGGGCTACATCAATCTCGGGCACGGCCGCGACCTCGCGGGGGAGACGAACGTTGAGGCGCTCGAGCGCAGGACCCACGAGGTGCTCGATGCCGCCTATGCCGCCGGCGTGCGTTACCTCGACGCGGCGCGCTCCTACGGCCGCGCCGAGGATTTCCTCGCCTCCTGGCTCGACGCACGCGCCGTCCCGCCGGGCGCTGTTACCGTCGGCTCGAAGTGGGGCTACGTCTATACGGCCGACTGGCACGTCGAGGCCGATCGCCACGAGGTGAAGGACCTCTCCGCCGCCAACCTCCGCCGGCAGTCCGCCGAGAGCCGTGCGCTGCTCGGCGATCACCTCGCTCTCTACCAGATCCACTCCGCCACCCTCGAGAGCGGTGTCCTCGACGACGCCGAGGTCCGTGACGAGCTCACCGGACTCCGCGAGCAGGGGTTGGCGATCGGCTTCACGGCCAGCGGGCCCCGGCAGCGCGAGACGATCGAGCGCGCGCTCGAGGTCGGCGGCTTCGACAGCGTCCAGGCGACGTGGAATCTCCTCGAGCGTTCGGCCGGCACGGCGCTCGCTGCCGCGCACGAGGCCGGCCTGGGCGTGATCGTCAAGGAGGCCCTGGCCAACGGACGGCTGATCGGAACCGTTCCGGACTCGGTCGCGATCGCCGCTGTGCTCGCGCAGCCCTGGGCAGACGTCGTCCTCAGCGGGGCAGTGACCGTCGAGCACCTCGAGAGCAACCTGCGCGCGCTCGAGGCGAAATACGACGGGAGGCACGACGACCTCGTCGAAGATCCCGAGGCCTACTGGTCGGCTCGCGCGGCCCTACCCTGGAACTGAACGCTTGACACGACGGCGGGCGCCGCGCTTTCGCCGCCGGTAGGCACGGGTCTTCAGGCGGTTGCCACAGAGCTGCATCGAGCACCAGCGGGCCGAGCGGTTCTTCGACTCGTCGAAGAAGGCCCACCGGCAGTTCCTGCAAGCCTTCAGGCGCCCCCAGGAGCCGTCCAGCATCGCACCGACCGCGACGCTGACGAGTCGCCCGCAGAGTCTGTCGATTCCGCCCGCCCGTGGCTCGAGCTCGGGCGGGCTTCCGCGCTCGAAGACGACCGTCAGGCGCGCTCGGGCCGCGGCCTTGGCGAGGATCTCATGCGCGGCTTCCTCCTCCTTCAAGTCGCCGTTTGCGCGCAAGAGCGCACGCAGGGCCTCGCGCAGTTCGAGCGCTCGGCCGAGATCTTTCCGGCTGAACCGGGTCGCGGCCGGCACCAGCCGCTGCTCCCGGGCCCAGGCGGCCAGCGCGCCGGGATCGGCGAGCCACTCGCGGCCGTGCTCGAGGTCGACCGTGTTGACGAACAACTGGACGAGCCGGAGCGGCGGCGGAGCGGCCTTCGGTAAGTCGTAGCGCGGCTGCTTCGACACCTGTAACAATATTTTACCGGTGTTGCAAAGGAACGCCCTCGCCTGGCCGCGTCGCCTCCTGCTTCCGATCGCGCTCGGGCTGCGCCGCGTGGCTGCGCGTCCAACCGCTTTCGTCCTGGCCGGAGCCGGGATCGCGCTGGCGGCCTGCGCCCTGGCGACGGTCTCGGCCGCGAGCTTAGTCGTGCAGGATCGCGCCCTCGCGCGCGCGATCGCGAAGCTCCCGCCGGGGGAGCGGGCCGTCCGGGTGACCTGGGTCGGGGTGAGCCACCGCCCGGGCGACCGCTGGGTTGCCCTAGACCGGCAGGTGCGGACGGCGACCGCACGGGTCGGCACGCAGCCGCCGACCGCTGTGATGCTCTATCGCGAGACGTGGCTCGGGAAGACGCTCGTCCGCCTCGGCGCGGTCGATGGCGTCGCGCGGGTCGTCGACCTGCGCTCAGGCAGGGTCCCGCAACCCTGTCGGCCTGCTCGCTGCGAGGTGGTCGCAATCGGACCGGGAAGCTCCGTGTCCGCCGTCCCGGGGCTCGTTGCTCGTGACCGCGGCTCCCTCCTCGCCGGACCGGCGCGTGCCTTCTTCGTCGGTGCGGTGCCGGGAGGTCGGCTTCGGCTGGCCGAAGGAGTCGAAGCAACATCGCGCCTACCCGAGCTGGGGTTCTCCTTGCGAACGTACGGGTGGCTCGCGCCGATCCGCCCGGGCGAGGTCCGGGCTTGGGAGCTCGACGATTTTCAGGCCCGGCTCGTCCGTGCTCGGACGATCCTCCAGGCTCGCTCCTCTCGCTTCGACCTGGCGGCGCCCACCGACGCGCTCGCAGACGCGGGGGCAAAGTCCAGGATCGCGGGACGGCGCCTACTCCTGGTCGGTGGGGAGGCGGTCGTCATGCTGCTCGCGTTCGTCCTGCTCGCGGGATCGCGGCTGCGCACGGGTGCGCGCGCGACGGCACGGCGGCTCGAATGGTTCGGCGCCGGCCGCTGGCAGATTCGACTGAGCGCGCTCGCCGAGGCGGCCGTCGTGGTCGTGCCCGCGACGGTGCTCGGCTGGCTCCTCGGGGTCGCCGCTACGCTCGTCCTCGCCGAGGTCACCGATACACCCGCAGGCGCGCTCATCGGCCGCTCCGTCGCCTCGCCCCGTGCCGCGGCGTTGTTGCTCGCGGTCGCCGGCGCCGGAATCCTCGTTCTCTATCTCGGTGCCCGCGTGCAGACGATCCCGATCGGGGCGCGAACGATCTCCGTCGCGGATGTGGCCGGCGCGGGCGCCCTCACCGCGGTGCTCGTCGCGTATGCAGCCGGCGCCGGCGATGCCCGGTCGCTCGCCTCCAGCGACGGGACCGGCTTCGTGCTCCTGCTCCTGCCCGCCCTGATCGCGCTCGCTGCGGCAGTCGCCCTGGCGCGCCTCCTGGTACCCGCGCTTCGTCTTGTGGAGCGGCTTGCGCCGCACCGTTCGCCTTCGTCCAGGCTTGCGCTCCTCTCGCTGGCACGGGCACCTGGGACAGCGACCACGGCCGTCGTCGTCGTCGGCGTCAGCATCGGTCTCGCCGTCTTCGCTACGGCCTATCGCTCGACGCTGCTCCGCAACCAGGCAGACCACGCATCGTTCGAGAACCCGCTCGACTTCGACGTCCGGGCGCAGGGCACGCCGATCGGGGATGCCTACGCCGCCCGCTTCGGCGCCGTTCCCGTCGTTCGCCGAGCCGGGGAAGCGCCGTCGCTCGAGCGTCGCGCCGTCACCCTGCTCGGTCTCCCCGCAGGCGCGCTGCCGCGGCTTCGCTGGCGAGACGACTTCGCCGCCCTCTCGCGCGGAGAGCTCGCAAGCCGCATCGGCGGTCCCCCGGTGAGTTTGCGCGGGATCGCCCTCCCGGCCGACGCGCACGCTCTCGAGCTACCGGTCACCGTCCGTGGTGATCCGATCAAGCTCTCCGTGAACATCCGGACGAAGCACGGCGGCTTTCTCGTCGTCGATCTCGGCGAACCGCCGACGGGGCGGCCGACACTCGCGCGTGCCCGGCTGCCCGCTGCCGCCAGAGGAGGGCTGATCGTCGGGATGCCCGTCGAGTTCACGAGCGCCGAAGCGTTCACCGCCGCGCACCGGGCGACGGGCACCGCTCCTCCGCTCGACGTCTTTCGAGCAGGCGTCCTCATACTCGGCACGCCGCGCGCGACCGGGCGGAACGGGATTCGCCGACTAGCGGTCGACTACCGCGACTGGGTCGGCTCGCAGGGTGGGGCGCGGACCGGGTCACCGGCCGCAAACGAGCTGCGCGTCCGCTACCTGCTCACACAGCAGCAACTCTTTCGCCTCCGTCCTCGTCAGCCCACGGACGGCTCCCCGATCCCCGTGCTCGCCTCCAAGTCGCTCGCGCGCGCTGCGGGCGCAAACGGCGTGCTGCCGCTTTACGTGGGCACGGCATCGGTGAACGTGCGAATCGCGGCCACCGCGCGGCTCTTCCCGTCCTTGTCGGGAGATTTCGTGGTCGCCGACCGGTCGCGGCTCGAGACCGCCCTCAATGCGGCGGTTCCGGGCTCGGCGCTCGCCGACGAGGCCTGGGTCGCGGGAGGGCCTGGTCTCGGGGCGCGTCTTGCCGACACGGCCCCGGCCCCTGTTCGCGTCAGCTCGCGGCGCGCGCGCGAGGCGGAGCTGCGGGACGACCCGCTTGCCCGCGGCTTCCTCCTCGTCCTCGCCGCCGCCGCTGCGGCGGCGCTCGCGCTCTCCCTCGTCGGGCTCGCGCTGACGATCTCGGTCGATCTCCGCGACGAAGCCGGTGAGCTCTTCGATCTCGAGACGCAAGGGTTGGGTCCGGCGGGGCTCCGGCGCCATCTGCGACTGCGTGCTCTCGCAGTTCTCCTCGCCGGCCTCGTGGGCGGGCTCGCGATCGGCGGTGCGTTGACGCTGGCGGTGGTCGAGGCGCTCGCAGTGAGCGCGAACTCGACCGACCCCGTGCCGCCGCTCGTGCTCGAGCCCGGGTGGGTCGCGCTCTTCCTGTCGCTCGGCATCTTCGTCGCACTCGCGCTCGTCGCCTGCGGTCTGCAGACGCGAGCTGCCTTTCGGGACCGCACGGCGGTCAGCTCCCCGGAGGCGACGTGACGCCCGCGGTCGAGGTCGAGGACGTCTTCCGCGTCTACGCGACGGAGGAGGGCACCGCCGCCGCGCTCCAGGGCCTCAGCGTCACCGTGCACCCGGGAGAGATCGTCGTGGTGCTCGGTCCGAGTGGCTCGGGCAAGACGACGCTGCTCAGGATCCTCGCGGGGCTGGACCCCCCTTCGGCGGGACAGGTACGCGTCTTCGGCGTCGATCTGCGCCGCCTGCGCGGCCGGCGTCTCGACCGCTATCGAACCGGGCGGCTCGGCTACGCCGACCAGCGCTATGCGCAGGCGCTTGCCCCCGAGCTGACCGCCTCCGAGCTGGTGTCGCTGCGGTTGGCGCTCGCCGGCGCGCCCCCCCGGTCGCGGCGCCGGCGCGCAAGCGAGCTCTTGGGCCAGGTCGGCTTGGCCGAACGTGCCGATGCCTACCCGCGCGAGCTCTCCGGCGGCGAGCAGCAGCGCGTCGCGCTCTGCGCGGCACTCGCCCATCGGCCGCCCCTGTTGCTGGCAGACGAGCCGACCGGCGAGCTCGACGCCGAGAACGCGGCGGTCGTCTACGAGCTGATCGGCGAGCTCGCCCGCGCCGAGGAGACGACCGTCGTGCTCGTCAGCCACGACCCGAGCTCAGCCTCGATCGCGGACCGGATCGTGCACATCCGCGACGGGCGCGTGAGCGCGGAAAGCGCGCGGCGGCAGCCGGAGACCGAAGAGATCGTCGTCGCCCGCGGCGGCTGGCTGAGGCTCCCGGAGGAGCTGCTCCGGCGAAGTGGTATCTCGTCGCGAGCGCGGGCGAGGCTGGAACGGGAAGCGATCGTAGTCGAGTCGACCGAGGACGGCTCCGCGACGGCCTTGCCCCCGCCGCCGCCCACGGACGATGGGCCCGCGGCCGGCCCGCGCGGCGTCGCCGTCGAGCTTCGCGGCGTCCGGAAGAGCCACGGCACCGGCCGGAACGAGCGGCTCGTCTTCTCAGGGCTGACGGCTTCGATCTACTCGGGCAGGCTCACCGTCGTCACGGGCCCCTCCGGCTCCGGCAAGACGACGCTCCTCAACCTGCTCGCCGGTCTCGACCTGACGGATGCGGGTGAGGTCGTCGTTCTCGGCACGCCACTCGCCGAGCTCGACCGCGGTCAACGCGCCGAGTTTCGGCGTGAGCGGCTTGCGCTCGTTGCGCAGGAGCCGCCCTTGGTCTCGTTCCTGAGCGCGCACGAGAACGTCGTTCTCTTTCTCGGACTGCGCGAGCTCGACGAGGCTGAGCGTTCGGAGCGTGCGCACGAGGCGCTCGCGGCCGTGGGGCTCGAGCAGCTCGCGGAGCAGCGCGTCTCGCAGCTTTCGACCGGTGAGCAGGAGCGGGTCGCGATCGCGCGCGCCCTGGCCTCGGCGCCGGCCCTCCTGCTCGCCGACGAGCCGACCGCCCGGCTCGACCACGCGAACGCTCTCGCGATCGGCGCGCTCCTGTCCAGGGTCGCGCGCGAGCACGGCGTGGCGGTGGTCTGTGCCACCCACGATCCGACCGTGATCGAGCAGGCCGACGCGCAGCTGGCGCTGGCTTAGGAGGCGAGGAGATGACGGTTCTGGGCGAGCGCTTCGAGGACGAGGTCGACGTCCTCGAGCGAGTTGTAGGCGTGCGCCGAGACCCGCAGGTTGCCGTCTCGCTCCGACGTGATGATGCCCCAGCGCCCCAGCGCGGCGACGAGCTCCTCCACGTCGTGCGAGCGCACGCAGATCAGGGCTCCGTGGCGGTCACGCTCGCGCGGCGTCACGACCGTGCCGCCGAGCTCGTCGATGCCTGCGACCAGGTGGGCGTTCAGGTGCAGCACGTGCTCGCGCGTCTCCTCGATCCCGATCTCCTCGATGAGCTCGATGCCCGCGATGCCGGCGTAGATCGACGGGATCGGCGGTGTGCCCGACTGGAAGCGCCTGGCCGTCGGCGACGGGGAGTAGTCCCAGGCGTCCATCTGGAAGATGTCCTGGTCGGCGAACCAGCCTGTCGCCGTCGGCCACACGCGCTCGAAGAGCTCTCGCCGGCAGTAGAAGAAGGCGAGACCGGCCGAGCCCAGCAGGTACTTGACCGTGCCTGCCGAGAGGAGGTCGACGCCCAGCTCCTTCACGTCCAGCGGCACCGAGCCGGCCGACTGGTACGCGTCCAGCAGCACCAGCGCCCCGCGCTCGTGCGCGAGCTCGACGACGCGCTCGACGTCGATCATCTCCCCGGTCCGGTACGAGACGTGTGTGATCGAGACGACCGCCGTGTCGTCGTCGATCGCCCGCTCGAAGCCGTCGAGCGGCACGTGCACGACGCGGGCCCCGCGGGACTCTTGCGCGTGCCAGATCTGGCCCACGGTCGGGAACTCGAGGTCGGTCGTCACGATCTTCGAGCGCTTCGCGTAGCGCAGACCGCTCGCGAGTGCGCTGACGCCGGCCGAGAGCGAGGTCGTGACCGCGATCTCGTCCGGCTCTGCCTTGACGAGGCGGGCAAACGCGCCCCGTGCCGCGTCCGTGCGCTCGACCCAGTACTCCCACGGCGCGCCCTTCTCCTCCCAGTCGCCCAGGTACCGTTCGTACGAGTCGCGCACGGCGTCCGACAGCGCGCCCTGCGAGCACGAGTTGATGTAGGCGAGCCGTTCGAAGATCGGAAACCGGTGCCGGATCCGATCTGGAAGCGGGCCGGACGATATGGGTTTGGGCGACACAGTCCGCGAAATGATCGCGGATGGTCGTCGTCAGCGACGAACGGTCACGTACAGAGCGCAGGCGGCAGAGCTGATAGCGGCTGCGATGGCGGTTGCGACCTGCCATCCGCTTCCGTCGCTGAAGGCATCCCAGATCTTCGGTGCGGTCTCGTAGATGAGAAAGGCGGACGCGCCCGCGATCAGCGCGAGCGAGACAAAACCTCCCCAGGGCCGGACGAGGTACTTGTTCAGCCTGCTCTGAAAGCCGCGCGGCAGGCCGACGCCGCGGAGGAGCGGGATGCCGACCACGGCGCTCAGCACGAGCACGGAGACCTTTCCGTTCGGATGGACAGCGTCGGGAGCAGCGACGAGCTCCGCCCACCCGATGTTGCCGATCCAAAGGCCGAGCACGATCGCGGCCAGCGGCCCCAGCGCGAGCGCGACGCCCCAGGCTCCGTCCCGCACCCGGCGCCACTTGTTCGTGCCTCGCCACGCGCGGAAGAGCGGCAGGAAGACGACGCCGACGATCGCCAGGAGCGCGATCGCCGCGATTGCGGCCGGAATCGAGAAGAGCTGCGTGACCCTGCCGTGCTCTGTTCGGTCGGTCGTGAGGATGCGGGCGACAAGGAACGAGACCGCCGCGGCGAACCCGGCGACGACGCCGAGCCGGTTCCAGTATGAGCGCGCCACCATTCCCGCCGCCGGAAGAAGCGGAGCACGCACGACGCCGAGCAGCTGCGCAAGCGGAAGCTTGGCCGCTCGGATCGCGCCCACCCCGACCAAGGCGGCGTGGGTCACCGTCCTGACCGCGAGGTTGCTGGCCAGCTCGTCCTTGCTGTCGCGGCCAAGCCTCTCCGGAAGGCTCTCGCCGCGCACTCTCTCGATCGCGGCTCGGATGCCGCCCTCTTCCGGCAGCTTCAGCGGCTTGCTCAGCGTTCCGAGTCGTCGGTCTCTCAGAGACTGCTCGGCGACGTGTGGAAGCTCCTGGCGGACGATTTCCAGCTGCGCGGCGCGGGTGCAGACGAGTCGGGCCAGCACTCCGCCCGCTCCCTCGGAGAGGTCGGCTTCGAGCGCGTTCTGCAGGTGGGGCCGAAGCTGCCCCGCGCTCGGCTGCTCGGCAAAGTCGTACGGCTCCAGGGCAGCTTGAACGACATCAGGCCCATGCGCACGCGCATCCACGAGCGCCTCGTGCAGGAGCCAAAGCTGCTCGGCCGAAGCGTCGTCCCCGGCGAGTTGCTGCGCCAGGACGGCCCAGGGATCTGGGAGGTCGTTGTCGGTGTCGGAGACCCACTGTGCGCGATTTGCCCGGACGAGCAGCTGGACGATTCGCGCCGCAGCATCGAGTCGCCCCCACATGAAGTCGTTGGCCCGCCAGGAATACCGGTAGAAGCCCGAGAAGTGAGAGAGCTTGGTGCCGGTCAGCTTCTCGTCGGGCGTGTCCGGCCCGGGCTCCTGCACCGGCGTTCGTGTGAAGATTGGCGAGGGCGCGAACGGCGTCAGCTGCGCGAAGTGGAGCTCCTGGCCCGTCTCGACCGCTTCCTCTGTGAAGAAGGCCCGGCGCACCACTTCCATCGCGAGGGTTCGCCGGAGGAAGAAGGCGAACATCTCCGCGGTCAGCTTCGTTGCGCCTGCCCACGTCGGCCCGAAGAGTGCTTCTGCAACCGCCTTGCCGGGCTCGAGGTCGCCAAGCTGCTGGGAGATCCCGAGCGCGACTGCGGCCGCGCTTCTGACGGCTTCGAAGGTCGGGCCGATGAAATCGGTCGCTTGCTCCTGAAGGGCGGCGAGCTCGGCGGAGATGTCCGATTCCGACGCGAGCTTCCCGACGGCGGCTCGGATCACGGGGTCAGCCGACATCGCGTCGAGCTGCGCCTGTAGACCAGCGAGCAGCGCTTCGATTTCGGCTCTGGCCGCGAGTACGCCCTCGCGCTCCATCGGGTTCGGCGCCGCTCCGGCGAAGGCTTCGCGGATCAGGTCGAGGACCAGATGCATGATGCGCATGGCGACCCGGATGCCCCACCTCCACTCCGCGGACGTCGCCGGCGGCTCGAGACCAGTCGGAATCCACGGCAGTTCGGAGTCGGCGGCCTCCACGTGCCGGGAAGCGGCATCGACAGCGGCCGGGTCGTCGAGGAAATCCTCGAGGGCGAGTACCCTCCGCCGCCGCCTATATTGCGTGAGCAGCGTTTGCGCCGTCGCGGACAGTGAATCGATGTCGACCGCGATCAGCGCCTTTCGGGTCTCGGTTGCGAATCTGCTGCGCCGAACTGCGTGCTGGATCGCATCGAGCTCGTCGACGAAGGGCGCCTGCCGCGGGAGATTAATCACGTATCCGATGACGTCCTGAATGGTCGGTTCCTTCGGGATGTAGGTGGGTCCCTTCTCCGGCAGCGGCGGGTCGGCGTTCACGTAGCACACGAATCGCTGCACCTGCCGGGCCGCGGCCCGCTCCGGGATCAGCTGCAGGACGGCCCGGACCGGCGCGTTGTCGAGCAGTCCGCCGTCGATCGCGTAGCGCTCGAACGGAAAGCCGGCGAGCTGCAGCGGCTCGGCTCCGGTCACCTTCCAGGGCTCGAAGGCGATGGGGAACGAGGCGGACGAGCGCGCGGCCTGCGCGAGGCTGTCCCAGGTGAAGTCGGCGGGCTTGCGGAACTTGAAGCGCGCGCGATACTGGCGTGCGACGAGCTGCTGGCCCCACCGGTCGGCGTAGCGCCGCTCCTCGCCGAAGACGTTGGTCGCCGTCACGTCGAGCTTCGCGTCCAGGGGCTCAATCGCGGTCTGATTTGCAGGGAGGGCCACGAGATCGGCGCTCTCCGCGCCCGGCTCTTGGAGCAGCGCCTTGAACGCTTTCTCCATGGCGTTGTGGAAGAGCTGGCCCTGCATCAGCGACCGCGGCTCTGCGTTGCTCGTCTTGTGGAGGAGATTCGAGAAGTCGCCGAGGTCGAGCCATCGCTCGCGCACAAAGTCGGGATGAAGTCGTGTGTTCCCGTGGATTGCGGCGGCGAGCAGCGCGCCGTTGATGCCGCCCGCACTGGCGCCGCTCATCAGGTCGACGACGAGCTGCCGGTCGAACGCGAGGCAGATCGCGGCGTAGACCGATCGGTCGGGAGGCTCGTTCGCTGGTTTCCCGGCTGGAGCAAGGCTTTCCGGGCCGAGATGGGCACGGCGCGCACAGTCGAGCTCGACCGCGCACCCACCCATCCACACGGCGAGGCTGACGCCGCCGTTCAATGCCATCGCGACCCGGACCTCCTCGGTCCTCCAGTTGGATGCGACTGCGGCGGCGGCTTCCATTTCGACGGCCCGCCAAGCATCCCACCCTCCATTAACTCGAGTCAAACGAGCGGTCCGATGCGAGTTCCCTGTCGGGTCCTCGAACGAGTGGCGTCTCGACCTAACGGCCCAGGTACGCCTTCTTCAGACCCTCATTGGCGAGCAGCTTCTTGGCCTCGTCGGCGAGCACGATGCGGCCCGTCTGCAACACGTAACCGCGATCCGCGATCGAGAGCGACACGTTTGCGTTCTGCTCCACGACCAGCACGGCGACTCCCGACTCGTGCACCTGCCGGATGATCTCGAAGTTCCGCTCGACGAGGATCGGCGCGAGCCCCATCGACGGCTCGTCCATCAGTAGGAGCTTCGGCTCGGACATGAGCGCCCGGCCCATCGCAACCATCTGCTGCTCGCCGCCGCTCAGGGTGCCCGCGAGCTGCTTGCGGCGGTCACGCAGCACGGGGAAGAGCTCGAAGACACGCTCGAGCGCTTCGCCGCCGCCGTTCTTGCGCCGGTATGCGCCCATTTCGAGGTTCTCGAGGACGGTCATCGGCGCGAACAAGCGGCGATTCTCGGGCACGATCGCCATCCCGCGCCCGATCCGGTAGCTCGTCTTGCGGTCGGTCACGTCCTCGCCGTCGAACTCGACCGTTCCGCGACGCGGCCGCACGATGCCGATGATCGTCTTCAGCGTCGTCGATTTCCCGGACGCGTTGCCGCCGAGCAGGCAGACGAGCTCTCCTTCGCCGACTTCGAGCGAGACGCCCTGGAGGATGTGGATCTCCCCGTAGTACGTGTCGATTTCGCGGAGGCGGAGCAGCATCAGCCGGCCGCCCGCAGTCCGAGATAGGCCTCGATCACGCGCTCGTTCGTCGCCACCTCGTCGAAGGAGCCCTCTGCGATCTTCACGCCGTGGTCGAGGGCGACGACGCGGTCTGAGATGCCCGCGACGACGTGCATGTCGTGCTCGATGACCATCACGGTGTAACCGGCCTCGGTGCGCAGCCGGCCGATCAGCTCCGTCAGCTCGTGCGTCTCGGCCGGGTTCATCCCCGCCGCGGGCTCGTCGAGGAGGAGCAGACGCGGGTGCGCGCCCATCGCGCGGGCGATCTCGAGTCGCCGACGGTTGGCGTAAGAGAGCGAATACGCGGGTTGGTCGAGGCGGTAGCCGATGAGCCGCGGGCCGAAGAACGCCAGCTTCTCCTCGGCGAAGCGCGCGATCTCCCGCTCCTCCCGGCGGGCACGCGGCAGCCGCAGCACGGCTTCGATGGCGGTCGACCTGGTGTGGCCGTAGGCGGCGGCCATGACGTTCTCCTTGACGGTCATGTTCAGGAAGAGCCGGAGGGTCTGGAAGGTGCGCGCGATCCCGAGCCGGGTAATCTTGTGCGGCGGGAGCCCGGCGATGTTGTGCCCCTCGAATACGATCTCGCCCGCGTCGGGGGCGTAGATCCCGGTGACGAGGTTGAAGACCGTGGTCTTGCCGGCGCCGTTCGGCCCGATCAAGCTCACGATCTCGCCCTCGTCGACGTGCAGGTCGAGCCCGGCGACGACCTGCAGCCCGCCGAACGACTTCTCCAGGCCCTTCAGCTCGAAGAGGGGCCGCTTCTCGGGCATCAGACGATCTCCACGCGGGGTGTGCCGAGCAGCCCCTGCGGACGCACGGTCATCAGGGCGACGAGCAACGAGCCGAAGAGGATCCAGCGCGCGACGGCAGGCTGCTCGACGAAGGCGTTCTCCCATACGATCGCGGCCTGGTAGACGGCTGGAACGAGCGCGACGGTCCGCGCCCAGCCGCGGAGCAGGGTCAGGATCAGGACTCCGGCAACGAGGGAGACGTACGCGATGTTGCCGAAGTTGCCGTGCCCGCTCGGGATCACAACCCAGTTGTCGATCACACCGGCGAGCCGGCCTCCTTCGACGACCGAGCCGCCGGTCCAGGACGGCGCGACCGCTTCGACGACGGCCTGGGTCGCGAGCCCGAGGGCGATCACTCCGCCGACGATCGCCCCTAGCAGCCACCGGCTGCGCACGCTCAGGACGAGCACGAGCAGCAGCACACCGTAGAAGAGGACGCGCGCGTTCGACTGCGGGTTCTCGGGTGCGAGGAACTGGAACGAGACGTTGATGACGACTGCGCCGAGGACGACCCCCGTCAGGCTTCCGATCCCGCCGAGGATCACGATCGCGTAGATCGTGATCAGGAGCGGGACGTCGAAGTTTCCGCCGGTCACCGCCGTCAGTACGGACGCGAAGAAGCAGCCGGCGAGGCCGGCGATCCCGGCGCCGATGGCGAAGGCCATCAGCTTCAACCGGTTGACCGGGATCGACATCGCCGCGGCGGCCAGCGGGTCCTCGCGGAGGGCGCGCCAGGCGCGGCCCGTACGTGACTCGCTGAGGAAGTGCAACGCGGCCAGCGTTAGCACCACGACACCGAGCAGGAAGTAGAACTGCTGCGTCCTCGAGGTGAGCGTGTACCCGAAGAACTCGATGGGGTCGATATCGGCGAGCCCATTCGGGCCACCCGTCAGGCCCTTGCCGTGAACGGTCGGGTTCCCGACGTTGACGAAGACGACGAAGGCCTGGCCGAAGAAGAGGGTCACGATCGCCAGGTAGTCGCCGAGGAGGCGGCGCGATGGAATGCCGAGGAGGAGGCCGAGCAGCGCAGTGGCGACGACGATGATCGGGATCGAAATCTCGGCCGGCCAGTGAATTCCGTACTGTTCCGAGGAGAGTTCGGCATAGAAGTACGCGCCGAAGCCGAAGAAGGCGATGTAGCCGAGATCGAGCAGCCCCGCATAGCCGACGACCACGTTCAGCCCGAGCCCCAGGAGAACGTAGAGCAGCGTGAAGATCCCGTAGACGAAGAGGTCACCGCGGCCCATCCAGAGCGGGAGCGAGCCGGCAATCAGGGCGAAAAGCGCGAGCCGCGCGGGCGGCGGCACGTAGCCCAACGCTCGGCGGGTGAGCCCCGCGAGGCCTGTGGGGCGCTCGATCCGCTCCTCGTGCTGCGCGACCCAGTCGTCGGTGCCCACGCGCTGCTGATCAGGGAACTGCTCCATCAGACCTTCTGAATCGCCTTCGTACCGAGCAAGCCGCTCGGCCGGACGATGAGAACGAAGATGAGGATTCCGAACACGATCAGATCGGCCCAGCGGCCGCCAACGTAGCCCGTGGCGAAGGCTTCCGTCAGGCCCACGAGCAGGCCGCCGAGCATCGCGCCGGGGATGCTGCCGATGCCGCCGACGACCGCGGCAGTGAAGCCCTTCAGGCCGGCGAGGAAGCCCATCAAGTGGAAGATCTGGCTGAAGAGGAGCCCGAACATGACGCCGGCCGCCCCCGCAAGCACGGAGCCGATGAAGAAGGTCGAGGCAATCACACGGTCGACGTCGATGCCCATCATCGCCGCCCCTTCGCGGTCGTACGCAGTCGCCCGCATCGCCTTGCCGATCCGTGTTCGCGCCACGACCAGGGTTAGCGTCACCATCAGCGCGAAGGTGATCAGCAGCACCGCGACCTGGATCCGCTGGACGTTGACGTCCGCGACCTTGAAGGCCGGCTTGAAGAGCGGCCCGAGCTGGAACTGCTCAGGGTGCGGCGAGCCGAGGACGAACGAGTTGTAGGAACGGAAGTCGGCCCCGAACAGGAGCAGCATGCTGTTCTCGAGGAAGAACGCGACGCCGAGCGCGCTGATCAGCGGCGCGATGCGCGGCGCCTCGCGCAGCGGACGGTAGGCGAAGCGCTCGATGACGACGCCGAGCAGGCCCGCTCCGAGCATCGCGGCGAGGAACATCAGGATGATCAGCGGCAGCAGCGCGATGTTCGGCGAGAGCGGGCCCCCGAAGGCGCTGAGCGTGCCGTAACCGATGAAGGCTCCGACCATGTAGACGTCGCCGTGGGCGAAGTTCAGCAGCTTGAGGATGCCGTAGACGAGTGAGTACCCGAGCGCGATCAGCGCGTACAGGCTTCCCAGCGTTAGGCCGTTGACCAGCAGCTGGACGAACAGGGTGGTGTCGATCGCGAGCGGAAGCTCCACGGGACCCGAAAGGTTCTCAGAACTGCATGCGGCCCATCGAGTGGATGGGCCGCATGCCGTAGGTCACCTGCTGACTTCGATCAGCCGATGCGCACGTACTTGCCGTTCGGCTGGATCCGGTAGATGCCGAAGTCGGCCGGACGCTGCATGTCGCCGGGGCCGATCGGGAACTTGAGCTTCTGGGCGAACTTGACGGCGAAGCCGAGCAGCGACTGGGCGTCTGGGATCACCGTGGTGTTGATGTTGCGCCGCACCTCGGTGCGCGTCGCCGAGCCGTTCCGGCACGACTTGTCGATCGCCCGTCCGACGACCTGGGTCGCCACGTAGGTGGGCAGGCCGAAGAGATCACCCTGCCCCTTCCCCGGGCCGCTCTTGTACTTCGCGATGACCTTGCTCTTGAGGTCGATGGGGAAGAACGAGATCAACGAGCCCGGGATCTTGAAGTTATCCGGGTCGAAGAGCCCATCCGAGCCGAACAGCCTGGCGTTCTTGCCGGCGGCTCGGAGCTGCTGGCCGAAGAGCTGGGCCTTCGGGGCGAGCTGCCACGGGACGTAGACGACCTGCGTGTCGCCGGGAATGCGGGCGACGAGCGACGAGAAGTCGGTTGTATTCGCCTCACTCACCGACTCGCGCCGCACATTGAGGCCGGCGGCCCTCAAGATCCTCTCCACCGTGTCGGAGAGGCCCGTGCTGTAGCTGTTCTGAGCGTCCACGACGACGACACGATTTGCGTGCAGCTTCGTGCGAATCCAGCCTGCGACACGGGGACCTTGCTGGTCGTCGTTCGGCACGGTGCGGAAGAAGAAGCCCTTCCGCGTGCCGTCCGTCGTCAGGGTCGTGCGGGTGGCCGTACCCGAGATGTTCCCGAGCCCGCCAGCGCGCAGCGGTGCCGTCGAGACTTGAACCTCCTGGCTCCCGGCCGGCCCGACGACCGCGAGGATCCGAGAATTCGACGCGAACCGCTCGGCAACCTGGATTGCCTGCGCCGTGTCCGGCAGCTGCGTGTCACCGACGACGAGCCGCAACTTCGTCCGGTGGGCTCGATTGAAGCGTGTCACATAGAACTGACCCCACTTTTGCATCTGCACGCCGAGCGAGGCGGCTGGGCCCGTAATCGGGGCTGCGAAGCCGATCGTCCGCGTTCTGCCGCACCTGAGCAGAGCCTGGTCGGCGGCACTGGGACCCGCCGTCGTTCTCGTGCGATTGGGGCTGTTGCCCCCGAACGCAGCCGCGGTTGCGGCGAGCGCGGCCACCAGGGCCGCGACTAGAAAGCCTTTCTTCATCCTTTCCTCCCTCTCGGTTGTGTCCCTTTAGACGTACGGTCGGCTCAATTGGTTTTCCTTAGGCCCTACCGGCCGGGTCGCCTGCCGGGTGAAAAACCCCCAGCACTCGCATCGGTCCGGGGCCGTGGTTCTCCAGACAGTGCTCGACGAGCGGGGGTAGGTGGATGCACGAGCCCGGGCCGATGGACGTGCTGGTCCCGTCGAGGTGGAGCGTGCCCTCGCCCTCGACGACGTAGATCACCTCGTCGTAGACGTGGCCGTGATCCGGCGCCCGGCTGGGGTCGATCACTCCGAGAAACTGGGTCACGTCGTACGAGCCGACCTCCCGGTCGGCGAGGTAGCGGAAACGGCGTTCCTCCCCCGCGGGAAGCGTGGGCCGGTCGGCGTGGCGGACTGTGCGCTGTGACGGCGCGCGCGCCGATCCGTTCTCCTGCGGAAGGCTGACGGCGACGACGACGAGCTCGTCGGGCCCAGGGTTTTCGACCTCGTAGCTCTCGCCCGCTGCGACATAGGCACCGGTGTCGGGCTCGAGGTCGTGCGCGTCGCCCTCCACGAGCAGCGTTCCCCGGCCGGCGGCGACGTAGAGGACCTGCTGGGCTCGGTCGAGCCTGCGCGCCTTCGAGCGGCCCGGGGCGAAGCGGATCACCCGCTGCTCCAGCCGCTCCGACCCGGAGCTCCTGTCGATCGTCACCCGCTCCGCGGCCGTGTCGCCGTCCGCTCGCAGCGGCTCGACGGCGTCCTCCGAGGTCACGAAACCCGGCATGTGGCGATTCTCGCACTCTGCGAACATTTTGAGAGGATCGTGCGCATGATCACCCGGCCTCTGGGCGGGAGTGGCCTCGAGGTCTCGCGCCTCATCCTCGGCTGCGGCAACTTCGGCGGCATCGGCTCTGCGCCTCAGTTCTTCGGCCAGGGCGAGAGCGAAGAAGAGGCCCACCGCCTGATGGATGCCGCTTGGGCGCTCGGGATCACCGTCTTCGACACGGCCGATGCCTACGGGGGAGGTCGCAGCGAGACCTGGATCGGCCGCTGGCGCGAGCGGACCGGGAACGACGTCGTCCTCAGCACGAAGGTGTTTCACTCCGTCGAAGGCGATCCGAGCGACCGCGGGCTCTCGCGCGAGCGCATCCTGCGGCAGATCGACGGCAGCCTCAGACGCCTGGGTGTCGAGCAGGTCGACATGTACCTGATTCACGAGCCCGATCCCGAGACTCCGCTCGAGGAGACGCTGGACGCGCTCGACGAGCTGGTGCGGGCCGGGAAGGTGCGCGCAATCGGAGCGAGCAACGTCGACCGGGCTTGGCTCGAACAGGCGGCCGGCCGCGTCCAGTGGGTGCAGAACTCGTACTCGCTGCTCGACCGCGAGTCGGACGACGTGCTCGCGTTCTGCGCGGAAGAGGGCCTCGGCTTCACGCCGTTCAGCCCGCTCGCCGGCGGATGGCTCGCGGGTAGGTACCGCCGGAGCGAGCCGCCTCCTCCCGGCTCCCGCATGACGACGCGGCCCGAGCCCTACCTGCACCTCGACGACGAGGCCGTCTACAGCGGCCTCGACCGCTTGGCGGTGGCTGCCTCCAAGCGCGACGTCGACATGGCGACGCTCGCCTTCGGCTGGCTGCTCGCCGATCCGCGCGTCACGGCGGTTGTCGTCGGCCCGCGCCGCCCGGAGCACCTCGAGCCGGCGCGCGCGGCCCTCGACCTCGAGCTCACCTCCGCCGAGCGCGATGAGCTAGCGTCGCTCTTTCCCTGATGGCTGTTCTCGTGCTCAACCAGGCCGAGGTCGAGCGGCTGCTCGACATGGAGGGCTGCATCGAGGCGATGGCGGACGCGCTCGCATCGCTCGCCCGCGGCGAGGTTCACGTGCCCCTCCGGTTCCTGGTCAACCCGGAGAACGAGCCGAGCCTGATCGGGCTGATGCCCGCCCACCGCGCCGGTGACACGCCGCTCTACTCGCTGAAGACGGTGTGCGTGTTCCCGGACAATCCGAAGCGGGGGCTGGATGCCCATCAGGGGACCGTGACGCTTTTCGACGGTGAGACCGGCGAGGTACGCGCGCTGATGAACGCTTCGGCGATCACAGCCATCCGGACGGCGGCGGTCTCGGCCGTTGCCACGCGTCTGCTGGCTCGGGAAGATGCTCGCGAGCTCGGCGTGCTCGGCGCCGGGGTGCAGGCGCGGTCGCATCTCGAAGCGCTGCGGCTCGTGCGCGACTTCGAGCGCGTGCGCATCTTCAGTCCGACTGCAGAGCACGCGCGGTCACTTGCCGCGGAGGCCGGAGCGGAAGCCGTCGAGAGTGCGGAGGAGGCCGTGCGCGGCGCGGACGTCGTCGTGACGGCCACGAGCTCGGTCGAGCCGGTGCTGCAGCGGGACTGGCTGCAGGAAGGGGCGCACGTGAACGCCGTCGGCGGCCGGCCGCCCATGATGCGGGAGCTCGACACGGCGACGATCGCCGGCTCGGCGTTCTTCGTCGACCGCCGCGAGTCTGCCGAAGCCGAGGCCTTCGACTACCGCGACGCGCTCGAGGCGGAGGCAATCGGCCCCGACCACATCAGGGCCGAGATCGGGGAGGTGCTCATCGGCGCCAAGCCGGGCCGGTCAGCTCCCAACGAGCTCACGGTCTTTCGATCGCTCGGTCTCGCCGTCGAGGACCTCGCTGCCGCCGAGTACGTCGTCCGCCGCGCGCGCGAGACGGGCGCCGGCACAGAGGTCGAGTTTTGATTCCGCTCGAGGACATCCGGAGCGCGCAGGAGACGCTGGCCGGGACCGCAATCCGTACGCCGCTCGTTCGCCTCCACGCGGGCGACGGCGCTGAGATCTACCTGAAGCTCGAGAACCTGCAACCGATCGGCTCGTTCAAGATCCGGGGCGCCTACAACGCGGCGCGGCGGGCGCGCCCCGAAGAGGTCGCCGCGGGGCTCGTCACGGCGAGCGCAGGGAACATGGCTCAGGGAGTGGCGTGGGCCGCGCGGGAGCTTGGCGTGCCGTGCACCGTGATCGCCCCGGATCATGCGCCGGAGACAAAGGTCGCGGCGATCGAGCGGTTGGGCGGCCGCGTGATCAAGGTCCCCTTCGACGAGTGGTGGGAGGCGATGGAGAACTACGGCTACAAGGGCGTCGACGGCCTCTTCCTGCATCCGGTCGAGAACGAGGACGTCATGGCCGGGAACGGCACGATCGGCCTCGAGATCCTCGAGGATCTCCCTGACCCCGACGCCGTGCTCATTCCGTGGGGCGGAGGAGGGCTGACCGTCGGCATCGCCAGCGCCATGAAGGCGCAGCGGCCCAACGTGAAGATCTACGCGGTCGAGCAGGAGACCGCGGCGCCGCTCAACGCGACGCTCGAGGCCGGTTCGCCGCAGGAGATCGAGTATCGGCACTCGTTCATCGACGGAGCGGGAGCGCGGGCTCTGCTTCCGAAGATGTGGGCGCTCGGTGAGCCCTTGCTCGACGGGGCCTACCGAGTGTCGCTCGACGAGACGGCTGCTGCGATCCGCATGCTCGCAGAACGGACACGGGTGATCGCCGAGGGGGCAGGCGCCCTTGCACCGGCGGCCGCGCTCTCGGGGCGGGCGGGCGAGGGAAAGCTTGTTTGCGTTGTCTCAGGGGGCAACATCGACTTCTCCACGCTGAGCGTCATCCTCGCGGGCGAAACACCGAGCTGAACTCCGGCGCTACGCGCGGACGGTGCGGCTGATATTCGCGAGGTGCTCGCGATCGGCGCCGATGCGCGCACGGAACTTCGCGCGCGTCCGCGAGGCTTTGCGGACGAGCTGGAAGGTCGACTTGCGCGTTGTCCGGACCTTCGCGATCGTGACCCAGCGCGAGCCCTTGAGGCGCTGGACGAGCACGACGCGTCGCGCGTGGCGTGGCCCGACCGTGCCGCGCAGATAGGTCTTGCCGCTCCTGCGCGAGCCCCGGAGCGTGATCAAATGCTTTACGGCCACGACCACGGTCGGTTCCGGAGCAACGCCGGTGAAGCCGGCCTTGTAGGTCGTCTTCTTTGTCGGCTTGAGCACCGAGCGGTAGTTCCCTGCGGCGTCGGTCGTGGCCGGCGGGAGGACCGTGAACGCCGGCGCTCCAATCGGCTGTGCCCCGAGCGCGACGGGCTGGCCCACGACGGGGGCTCCGGACTGCGTGAGCGTCCCCGAGAGGGTCACCGCCTTGCCGTAGACGACTGTCTTCGGCGCCACTGCAAGCGACAACCCGGGCGCGGGCGGTGGGACGGCGCTGTCGTAGAGCACCTTGAAAGCCTGGACGCGCGGAGTCGCCTGGCCGTCTGCCGACTGGAGGTCGAAGACGACGCGCAACGATTGGTGCGCGGCAGCGGGGACAGCCGTGAGATCGAGTGTCGTGTCGCCGGTGCCGAGCGGAACGGTCGCCACCTGCTCGCCGGTTGTCGCGTCGAGCAAGCGCGCGGTCGCAGAGCCGCTGCCTCCGCCGTTCGGCGAGAAGATGCTCATGGTGGCGGTCAACGAGCGCCAAGCGGTGACGGCCCGCCCTGCGGAGGGGCCGATCGAGGTCGAGGAGCCGCTGCCGGTCGGAGAGAAGCTCACGGGCGCGTGTGTGAGCTCGACCTTGTCGAGCAGCGGGCTGCCGGCCGGATTCGAGAGCCTCGCCTGCCAGCGGACGCCGCGGACCGTCAGCAGGAAGTTGAGCGCCTCCGTCGGGCTCGACAGCGTGACGGGGAAGTAATCGGACCAGAACTCGCTTCCGCCCGAGGAGTAGGGCTGCAGGAAGCTGAGCCAGAGTGCGACGGAGCTCCCGCTCGAGGCGCGAACGAGCTGGCGAAAGTCGCGCACGCTCGTGGATGAGTTGCCGAGCTGGTAGGTCGCCCAGCCGGTCGGAATGCCCGGCTGCGGGCTCCCGGGAGTCGGGTAGGCCGTCGTCGCGTGGTTGCCGCGCGTGCGGCCGGTGCGGTCGATACCGCTTGTCCAGACGTGCAGCCTCGAGCCGTCGATCAGCATCCCGGTCGGTTCGACACCGGTTTCGTCGGCGGCATACGCACTCAGGCTCGGGTCGAGGACGACCCCACGCTTGGTCCAGCTGATGCCGTCGGCGGAGGTCGCGTAGCCGACACGCTCGATCGACTTCCCCTCGAGGGCCTCGACACCCGTGTAGAGCATCCTGAAGTCGCTCGCGCCGACCTTGATCACTACGGGGTCCTTGACGGAGGCCGAATCGAACTCGCCCGCGGCTCCGAAGTCGAGGACCGCGTTGGCGCCTCGCGTGAAGGGGCCGGTCGGAGAAGTCGCCGTCGCGCGTCCGATCTTCGCCGTGCCGCCGGAGGCGACCCCCGTGTAGTACATGACGTAGTTCACCCCGTCCTTGATCACCGACGGGTGGGCGACTCCGCTCGCGTCGAAGCCGGATCCGTCGCCGTCGAGCAACTGCGTGCGGGCCGACCACGAGCCGTTGTTCGGCTGCTTCGTCACGCCGTCCTCAGGCGTCGAGGCATAGCCGATCGAGCCGACGCCGCCCGAGTCCAGTCCGGTGAAGTAGACGTAGTAGGTAGCCGTGTCGTAGAGCGCGTTGGGGTCGCGCTGGCCGCCGTTGTCGAAAGCTGAAGGGTTGCTGCCGAGGCCGAAGAGCGCACCGCCGTTGGGGTTGGAAACCGGAACCTTCGTCCAGGCTGTCCCGTTGGCCGAGGTGGCCTCGCCGAGGCGGGGCTTGAAGTCGCTGCCCCTGGTGCCCCAGTAGAAGCCGGCCAGTTTCGGAAGCCCGCCGGCCGGGGCGACCGCCGTGAGGCCCGACGCCTGGCGCCCGTCGAACGCCGTTCCGAGCGCGCCGACATTCAGCACGGAGCCGCCGGTCTGGGAACCGTTCACCTTGCCGAACGAGTTCCCGTCGTTCGAGGTGGCGAGGCCGATCCGCGTGTGGAAGTTCCCGTTCGCGTCGATCGTGTTCCCGGAGTAGTAGAGCTTGTACGGCGTAGGCGCGCCGGGGTCCTGGAGCAGCTCGGGCGAGTTCAGGTTCGAATAGTCGAAGTTCGTGTTCGACCCCGATGGGTTCACGGCCGGGCTTGGGCCCGACCAAGCGATCCCGTCGGTCGAGCTCGTGTTCATGATCTTCGTCTGGAAGACGCCGCCGCCGACGAGCTTGCGGCCCGTGAGCAGCATCGAGTAGCCGGTCACGGTCTTCCAGACCGTCGGAGCGAAGGCGCCGAACGCGATGTTGGCGCTCACGCCGGGATCCTCGGGCGCGATCACCTTGCCGCCCTTCGACCAGATGATCCCGTCACTGGACGTTGCGTACGCGACTCGCTTCTTGCTCGAGTCGTCGCCCGTGTACCACATCTTCCAGGTCGAGCCGTCCTTCAAGACGGTTGGATCGGCCGCGCTGAAGCTGTCGGCAGAGCCGGCCGGCCCGTGCGCCAGCACAGGCAGCGGCTGCGGGCCGAAGCTGGGGTACTTCGCCCAGGTGATTCCATCGAGGGAGGTCGCGTAACCGATGGCGCCGAAGACGCCGGAGCGACCGGAGTACCACATCCGGTAAGGCGTGACGGGATCGGCTGGGTCGTAGACGACATCGGGGCCGAAGACTCCGTCTCCGTCGAACGCGCCGGGCGTTCCCTGCAGGACGGGCGCGCCCGCATTGGCGCGGGCCCACGTGACTCCGTCGCTCGACGTTGCGACGAAGAGGGCCGGTTTTCCGCCGTCTTCGGAAGTGCCCGAGTACCACATGACGTAGGTCGAGCCGACCTTCGCCAGCGCCGGGTCATCCACGTTGTCGCTGTCGAGCACGGCCCCGGTTGTGGGCCGCAAGACGGGGTTCGCGGCGTCGAGCCCGAGCGGCAGCAACGTGGTCGGCAAGCCGAGTGTCGCGGCGGCGCCGGTTCCGTTGCGGACGAGCGTGCGGACGCCGACGGGCGGGAAGGAGACGCTCTGGAAGGTGACGCCGCTGTCGAAGTCGGTGTTGCTGTCCCACGGCGTGACGCTCGGTGTCCCGTTCGTCGTCAAGCGCAGGCCGCCGAGGGCGTCGAGCGTCGTGTTCGTCAGCGGCAGCTGCAGGCAGGTCGTGTCGATGAACGTCTCGTAGAAGGCGCTGTCGTCGCGCGAGCACGCTTCCGCGGCGCTCGCCCCAAGGAGCGTGACGGCCGAGATGACAGCCGCGAGCAATACCGCACGACTCATTCGATCCCTATCGGGCTTCGGCAGGAAAGTCTTGATCGCTCCTGCCCAGACGCCGGGCTGCCGTCACCCGAAGGGGTTATTTGCAGGATCTTTACAGAGTGTGACTCGATTTCTTACATCCGCCGGTCTCTCTTAGAGGAGATCCCAAAAGGAGGCAACAACAGGATGAAGTCAAGAATCGCAATCGCGGTCGCGCTGGCCGCTCTGGTCATCCCGGCGGCCTCGCTCGCCGGGGGACCGACCGGGCAGGATCGCGCCAACGCCGCCCGCGCCTGTAGCGCGCTTCGCGCCTCGATGGGCGTGGAGCCCTTCAAGCTCGCCTACGGGACGGTGGCCTCCAACCGCAAGAACGCCTTCGGGCGCTGTGTGTCGCAATGGG
>DASWDJ010000196.1:0-9561 GCA_036395295.1 Gaiellaceae bacterium
CGTGGCCGGGACGACGATCGGCCGTGAGCACCGGCGCTGGCTCGTGAGCGCGCTCGGCTTCGAGCTCGAGATGGAGCTCGCGCCGCTGATGGCGGTGTTCCGCTACGACGACGTCCCGGGCGTGATCGGCCGGGTCGGGACCCTGTTCGGCGAGGCGGGGGTCAACATCGCGAACATGGCCGTCTCGCGCACACGGCGCGGGGACAAGGCACTGATGGCGGTGTCGCTCGACACACCCGCGCCGCCCGAGCTCGTCGAGACGCTGCGCGCCGCCGGGCTCGACGACGCCTACTTCATCTCGCTCGCGGACTAGGCTTTCCTAGCTCTGCGAGCGGGGATCGAGTCGGCGAGCGACCGCGGCGATGCCCTCGAGCTTGGCCACGAGCCTATTACCGGGACGAGTCCGCCTCACTCGCTCCCGATCCGGGGTCTCGTGTCCCGGCGCAACGAGGAATTGTGCGCCGTCCGCGCGCGTCCGCTCGTAGTCCGCGATCGAGAGCTCGATGCGCTGTCCGCAATCGGGATCCGCGCACTCGCAGACGAACTCGGCTTCACTCGCGCCGAATTACTTAGCCGTCTCCGCGATCCGCTCGTTCACTTCCCGGAACCGAGACTCGGTTTTCGCGATCCGCAGCTCTTCGCTCTTCATTTGGCGGGAGTACAACGGTGGGGGCGGTCGGAAGGTTTCGCTTACCCTGCGAACGTGATTGGTGCATGGCCCGAAGCCGTCGAGCGTGTCTCCGTCTTCCTGCGGCAGACGGGTGCGGAAGCGCGGATCGAGGAGTTCGCAGCCGGGACGCCCACAGCGGTGGACGCCGCGCGAGCCGCGGGTTGCAAGCTCGGCCAGATCGTGAAGTCCCTCGTCTTCGACTGCGACGGCCGCTGGGTCGTTGTGCTCGTCCCCGGTGACCGGCGCGCCGACCGAAGGAAGATCGCGGCTGCGGCCGGCGCTTCGCGCGCCCGAATCGCCTCGCCGGAGCAGGTCGAGAGCGCGACAGGCTTTGCCGCCGGGGCCGTGGCGCCCTTCCCGCTCCCGCGGGTCGACCGAGTTTTCGTCGACCACGCCCTCCTGGCCCACAAGCGCGTCTGGGTCGGCGCCGGCTCGCCGAGCCACATGGCGGTGCTCTCCTCGGCCGACCTCGTCCGCCTCGCAAGAGCGCAGCCGATGGACGCCGTCGAGGCCGCCACGTAACCTTTGTCTTATCCGTGCCAGGCTTCAGCCTGGCTCGGGTACTAAGGGCGGCCAAGGAGGCGAGTAATGCGCGAGACCGAGAAGATCTGGATGAACGGCGAGCTCGTCGACTGGGCCGATGCCACGGTCCACGTCGGCACACACGGGCTCCACTACGGCACGGGCGTGTTCGAGGGCATCCGCTGCTACGAGACCGACAAAGGCCCGGCCGTCTTCCGGCTCACTGATCACCTGGAGCGGCTGCACAACTCCGCGAAGCTCCTCTACATGGAGCTCCCGTACTCGCTCGAGGACCTGCACGCGGCGTGCCTGGACCTGATCGGGGTCAACGGCCTGCCCGAGTGCTACCTGCGCCCGATCGCGTTTTCCGGTTACGGCGAGCTGGGCGTCTCGACGGCCGGCAATCCCATCGACGTCGTGATCATGAGCTGGCCGTGGGGCGCCTACCTCGGCGAGGAAGGGCTGAAGAACGGGATTCGCGTCAAGATCTCCTCCTGGCAGCGCGTCGGGCCGAACACGATCCCGCATGCCTCGAAGGCGACCGGCATCTACCTGAACTCGATGCTCGCCGTCACCGAGGCGAACCGCGCCGGCTACGACGAGGCGATCCTGCTCACCGCCGACGGCTTCATCGCCGACGGCTCCGGCGAGAACGTCTTCGTCGTCAAGGACGGCAAGATCGCGACCCCGCCGCTCGCGACCTCGATCCTGCCCGGGATCACGCGCGACTCGCTGATCCAGATCGCCCAGGATCTCGGCTACACGGTCGAGGAGAAGAACCTGATCCGCTCCGATCTCGTCGCCGCGGACGAGGTCTTCATGACCGGCACCGCCGCCGAGGTGACGCCGATCCGCGAGGTCGACGATCGTGAGATCGGCCCGCCCGGGCCGGTGACGATGGAGCTGCAGAAGGCGTACCTCGACACGTGCCGCGGCAAGAGCGAGCGCTGGGCCCAGTGGCTCGAGTACGCCAAGATCGGGAACGCGGCTCCCGCGGAGGCGTGAGGACTCAAACCAGGGTCCCCCTCTCTCGGCCCTACATAGACGAGCGCGAGGAAGAGCTTGTGCTCGAGGTGCTCCGCTCGGGGCGGCTCTCGCTCGGACCCTGGATCGACGAGTTCGAGGAGCTGTTCGCGGAGCGCGTAGGCGCGCCCTACGCGGCCGCCGTCTCGAGCGGCACGGCCGGCCTGCACATGCTCTGCCACATCGCGGGCGTGCGGGACGGCGACGAGGTGATCACGTCGCCGGTCTCGTTCGTCTCGACGGCGAACTGCTTCATCTTCGAGGGCGGGCGACCCGTGTTCGTGGATGTCGATCCGCGGACGCTCAATCTCGATCCGGGCGCGGTCGAAGCTGCGATCACCGAGCGCACGAAGGGCATCGTTGCCGTCGACATGTTCGGCTATCCCTGCGAACTGGACGAGTTGCGCACGATCGCCGAGCGCCATGGCCTCTTCCTGATCGACGATTCGTGCGAGGCCCTCGACGCGCAGTACAAAGGCACCCCGGTCGGTTCCCATGGCATCTCGGGCGCCTTCGGCTTCTACCCGAACAAGCAGATCACGACCGGCGAGGGCGGGATGGTCACGACCCATTCAGAGGAAGAGCGGGAACTGGTGAAGAGCCTCCGCAATCAGGGCCGCTCCTACGACTCGCGCTGGTTCCACCACGTGCGGCTCGGCTTCAACTACCGGATCACCGATCTCCAGGCTGCCGTCGGGATCGCACAGCTCGAGAAGCTCGATCGCCTGCTCGCGCTGCGGAGCAACGTTGCCGCCCGGTACGGCGAGCTGCTCGCAGGCGTGGACGAAGTCGAAGCCCCGCTGGCCGACGACGCCGATCATGGGCGCTCGTGGTTCGTCTACGTCGTCAAGCTCGCCGAGGGCGTTGACCGGGATGCGGTGCTCGAGCGGCTCGGCGCCCAGGGCATCGAGGCGGCGCACTACGTCCCGGCAGTTCATCTCCAGCCGTACATGCGCGAGCGCTACGGCTTCGCCGAGGGCATGTGCCCGGTCGCCGAGGACGCCTGCTCGCGCACGCTCGCTCTCCCGTTCTTCCCCCAGCTCGAAGCAACTGACCAGGAGCGGGTCGTCGCCGCCCTTCAAGCCGCCATCTGATCGGGGTCAGACCCCGATCAGTTTTGTGACACGTAACCAGGCGAATCGGGCGCCGGACGGGGTCAGACCCCGATCTGTTTCGACACACAGACGTGACGGCCTGGCCATAATCCCGCCCATGGCGGATGGCTCGGGGCGGATGATCTTTCTCGGCTTCGGCAAGTACGCGCGCGCAGACAAGATCTACGCAGTCGAGCCGATCACCGGCCAGGACCGCGGAGGCGGGCACCGCACGCGCGTCTGGATCGAGGGCGTGCCGGACCCGATCATCGCGGGTCGCACCGAGCGCACGATCCTGCACGACATGGGTCAGGAAGCCGCGATGAGCGCGCCGATCATCGACGAGGCGCTCAAGCTCGCCGAGCGGATCGTCGCCGACGCCGACAAGGGACGGGTCGACCTCAACGACCTCGGCCGCCGCGCCCGCCGCCTGCTCGAGAAGACCTCGCGCCCCGGCGAGGGCGACAAGCTGTTCTAGCGTTGGTGTCGATCCCAGCGTGTCGACCGGTCATTTCAGACGGATGCGCGGGCTAAGCCCGCACATCCTGATGACGGCACCGCAAGCGGTGCCTTAGAGACGGTGTCGGATTACTTCGGTCCGCCGGCAGAGGATCCGGCCGGCGAAGCCGAGCGCCCCGGCCGGCTTGCGTCCCTCCGCGGGCTCGCGATCGACCTCACTCCCCTCCGCCGGTCGCGCGACTTCCGCCGGCTCTGGTTCGGCAACGCCGTCTCGCTGCTCGGGAGCATGTTGACGACCGTCGCGATCCCGTATCAGGTCTTTCAGCTCACGGGATCGACGTTCGCGGTCGGACTGCTCGGCATTGCCGCACTCGTCCCGCTGCTGACCGTGTCGCTCCTCGGCGGGGCGATCGCCGACGCCTTCGACCGCCGGGTGCTGCTCGTCGTCTCCGACCTCGGTCTGGCGGCGATCTCCGCGCTACTCGTCGTCAATGCGGCGACCGCGCATCCCCGAGTCTCGGCACTCTACGCGGCCGAAGCGCTTGGGACCGCGTTCTACGCGATTCAGCGACCCGCGATGGACGCGCTCGTGCCGCGGCTCGTCGGCGAGGACCAGATCGCCTCAGCGGCTGCTGTCCAGGGCATCTATTCGTCCTTCGGCCACGTCGGCGGCCCGGCCCTGGGCGGGATCCTGATCGCCTCCGCCGGGCTGACGGCGACCTACGCCGTCGACGTCGGGACCTTCGCCGCCTCGCTCGTGGCCGCGCTCCTGCTCCCTGCGCTGCCTCCGACCGCGGCCGTCGCGCGGCCGGGTCTGGGCTCGATCGCGGCGGGGTTTCGGTTCGTCCGCCAGAAACCGGAGCTCCAGGGCATCTTCGCCGTCGACACCGTCGCGATGGTCTTCGGGATGCCGAGCGCGCTGTTCCCCGCCTTCGGCGAGCATTTCGGCGGCGGCGCCCGCACCGTCGGGTTTCTCTATGCCGCGCCGTACGCGGGCGCACTCGTCGCGACGCTCCTCTCCGGCTGGATAGCCCGAGCAAGGCGGCAGGGGCTGGGCGTGTGCATCGCGGCCTCCGCGTGGGGCGCGGCGATCGTCGGCTTCGGCTTCGCGCCCAGCCTCTGGCCGGCCCTCGTCTTCCTCGCGCTGGCCGGAGCCGCGGACGACTGGAGCGCCATCCTGCGCTCGACGATCCTCCTCACCGTCACCCCGGACTCGATGCGCGGGCGGCTTTCGGGCATCGAGCTCGCCCAGGTCGCGAGCGCGCCCAGTCTCGGCAACCTCGAGGCGGGCGCCCTCGCCTCGCTGACGAGCCTCCGCTTCTCGGTCGTCTCCGGCGGCCTCGCCTGCATCGCCGGCTGCTGGTTGTTCGTCGCGGCGGTGCCCGCGCTCCTTCGCTACGACGCGCAGCAGGCACGCGCATGAAGCTCCGCAAGAGCTTCTTCGCCCGCAGCGTGCACGACGTCGCACCCGAGCTCGTCGGCGCGACGCTCCTCGTCGACGGCGTCGGCGGCCGGATCGTCGAGGTCGAGGCGTACGACCACGAGGATCCTGCAGCCCACGGCTACCGCGGCCGGACCCCCCGGAACGCCTCCATGTTCGGCCCACCCGGGCACGCGTACGTCTACCGCTCGTACGGGGTCCACTGGTGCCTGAACTTCGTCTGCGAAGGGGAGGGAACCCCGAGTGCCGTGCTCGTCAGGGCGCTCGAGCCGACGCGTGGTCTCGACGTCATGGCAGCCCGGCGCGGAACCGCGGAGCCGAGGCTCCTCTGCTCGGGCCCCGGCCGGCTCTGCCAGGCACTGGGCCTCAGCGGCGCGCACGACGGACTCGCTCTCGATCGACCGCCGTTCGAGCTCTACGCGCGCGAGGACGTCGAGGTCGCCGCCGGCCCTCGCATCGGGCTCACGAAAGCGGCGGAGCGCCCGTGGCGCTACGGCGAGGCGGGCTCTCGCTTTCTGAGCCGGCCTTTGAGGCGTTCGCGCTGAGCTTCGGTTTGTGTCGACCGGTCAGTTCCTGAAAGCGGCACCCCAAGCGGTGCCTCAGGCTGCGACGGCGATCTTGACGACCATTCCGGGCTCGGCGGCGACCCCGGCCCGGGGGAGCTGGAAGACGACCCGCCCCGGCTCACCGCTCGCCGCCTCGTCCACCTCGTAGCGCAGGCCGCGCCGCTCGAGCTTCTGCTCGGCGACGGACACAGGTAGGCCGATGATCTTCGGCACGGTTCCATGGGTCGGCCGTGGAAGCACGAGCACGACCCTGTCATAGGCCGAGAGCCGTCCACGCTTCGGAATCTGATTGAGGACGAGGTCGAGTCGCTGGCCCGGCTTCGCGGGCTCGTAGACGATCGCAGGCGTGAGCGGCTGGCCTGCGAGCCGACTCCGGGCGGCCTGAATCGGCTGGCCGACGAGATCCGGGACGTCGACCTCGTTCGGCTTGCAATTCGCCGTCTTGCTCGGCTCCTGGTCGGTGAAGAAGAGCACTTCCCTCGACTCGTAGCAGTTGCCGTTGTCGATCTGGATCCGCCCATCGCGGTAGACGACCTCCCTCGGCGAGGCGTACGGCATGCTGGTCGACGGGAATTGCTCCGGTTCCTCCTTCAGGTAATCGAGAGCGGGCTCCGTGAACGCCTTCCAGATCTCTGCGGGGTAGGTGCCGCCGGCCACGGGATCGCCGTGATATTCGGTTTCCATCGGCCGCAGCTCGCGGGGATAGCCGACCCAGACGGCAACCGCCAACTGCGGCGTGTAGCCGACGAACCAGGCATCGCCGTAGTTCTCCGTCGTCCCGGTCTTGCCGGCAACAGACCGGTCGGCGAGCGCGGCACGGTGACCGGTTCCTTCCGTGACGACCTTCTGGAGGATCGAGTTCAGGACCGCCGTCTTCGTCGGGCTGAGAACACGGTGCGCGACCGGACTGTTCGCTCGCTTGGTCTTTCCGTTTCCAATCCTGATCACCACGCGCGGCTGGTTCCCGAGGATCGACCCGTCGATGCGGTTTCCGCCGTTGGCGAAGGTCGAAAAGGCGCGCGCCATCTCGAGCGGGTTCGCCGCCTCGGCGCCGAGCCCGATCGCGAAGTAGCTGTTCAGCTTGCTGCGAATCCCCGCGTTGTGCGCGATCCGGGCGATGTTCTGAGGCCCGACGACTTGCGTGAGCTGCGCGTAGACGGAGTTGTCCGAGTGGATCGTGGCCGATTGGAGATCGATCGAGCCGAGATAGTCGCCTTCGTAGTTGTTGACCTGCCAGAGCCGGTCGCCGAGCGGGATCACGACCGGGTGCGAGACGAACTGCGTCGCGGGCGAGATGCCCTCGTCGAGGGCGGCAGCGAGTACGAACGGCTTGAAGGCCGAGCCCGGCTGCCGCTCGCCCTGGACGGCGAGGTTGAACTGGCTCTCGCGGTAGTTCGAGCCGCCGACCATGGCCAGGACGTCGCCGTTTCGCGGGTCGATCGCGACGAGCGCAGCTTGTGGTCCGTCGGGATCGGACAGGACCTTCGCGATCGCCCGGCGCGCGAGCTTCTGCAGGCCGAGGTCGAGCGTCGTGTAGACCCGCATCCCGCCCCCGAAGACCTGAGCGGAGCCGTACTCGTCGACCAGCTGCTGCTTCACGTAGTTGACGAAGTACTGGCCCTGTGACGGCTGCGTTCCCGGCAGGTGAATCTGTCCCGGCGAGGGCAGCGCGGCGCTGCGCGCCTCGTGGTACTGGTCGGGAGCGATCGCTCCCTGCGCCAGCATCTGGTCGAGCACCATTCGGCGCCGCTGTTTCGCGGCTCGGGGGTTCGTGACCGGGTCGTACCGCGCCGGATCCCGGGGGATGCCTGCCAGCAGCGCAGCTTCGGGCAACGTCAGCTCCGAGGCGGGCTTCCCGAAGTACGTGATCGCGGCCTGCCCCACGCCGTAGGCGCCGTTGCCGAAGTAGATGGTGTTCAGGTAGGCGGTGAGAATCCAGTCCTTCGACTTCCGTTGCTCGAGCTGCCAGGCGAGCGCGGCCTCCTTGAGCTTGCGCGCAACCGAGCGGCGATCCTTGACGTACGCGTTCTTGATGAACTGCTGCGTGATCGTCGAACCCCCTTCGACCACCGCCTTGTTGCGCACGTCGGCCCAGAAGGCACGCCCGATGGCGTGCAGATCAACGCCGCGGTGCTCGTAGAAGCGTTTGTCCTCGATGGCGACGATCGCCTGCTTCATGATCGGCGCGATCTGATCGGACGTCAGGAGCACGCGGCTCTCGGACCCGCGCAGGACGGCGAGCACGTGCGGCTGCTTCGCGCCGTCGTAGATGTAGCCGTCGTGCTCGAACTTCTGCTGGCGTGCCGGGTCGAGCTCCGGGACCTCGCTCGCAATCGCAGTGATGAGTCCGAACGTGAACGAGGCCATGGAGAGCAGGCCCAGCACCGTGACGAGTGCAAGGAGGCGGAGCTTGCGGATGCGGCGCCCATTCTTCCGCGCCGGCCGGGGACTTCTGCGAAGACGCAAGCCTCGGAGTCTAGACTCGGCGCGTGTCGGTCGCCGACCTCACACGCAACGCCGTTGACGTTTTGCCCGAAGGCGCCCTCGAGGAGAAGCTGAGGCTCGGACGGCCGCTCCGGATCAAGCTCGGAATCGATCCCACGTCTCCGGATCTGCACCTCGGGTTCGCCTACGCCCTCGAAAACCTGCGCGCGTTCCAGGAGGCGGGTCACGAGATCGTGCTCATCGTCGGCGACTACACAGCGCGTATCGGCGATCCGTCGGGACGTTCTGCCGAGAGGCCTGTCCTCGACGGTGAGGTGCTCGATGCGAACGCGAAGGAGTTCGAGCAACAGGCGTACCGGATCATCGATCCGGAGCGCACGACGGTGCGCTTCAACGGCGAATGGCTCGGGAAGCTCACGTACGAAGAGACGGTGCGGTTGTGCCGGACGATGACGGTGGCCCGCCTGCTCGAGCGCGACGATTTCGCGAAGCGGTTCGCTGCACACGCGCCGATCTCACTTTCGGAGCTTCTGTACCCGCTCATGCAGGCGTACGACTCCGTCGCGATCGAGGCCGACATCGAGGTTGGGGGGACGGACCAGCTCTACAACCTGCTCGCCGGCCGCGACGTTATGACGCAGTACGGGCTCGAGCCACAGACGGTGATCACCTATCCGCTGCTGATCGGCCTCGATGGCGAGGAAAAGATGTCGAAGTCGAAAGGCAACTACGTCGCGGTCCAGGACCCGCCCGAAGAGATGTTCGGGAAGGTGATGTCGATCCCGGACGACCTGCTCGGACAATGGTGGTCGATCTGCTTGGGCCGGGAGTTCGCGCAGGGCGATCCGATGGAGTCGAAGCTCGCGCTCGCCCGCGGCATCGTCGAGAAGTGGCACGGCGGCGAAGCGGCGAAGCGTGCCGAGGACCACTTCACGCGCGTGGTCCGTGAGGGCGAGGCTCCGGAGGAGGTTCCCGAGGCCGCCCTGCCCGGAGACGGAACCGTCCACCTGCCGGCCCTGCTCGTCGAACATCTGGCAATCGGCTCGACAAGCGAGGCGAGGCGGCTGATCGCCCAGGGCGCCGTCAAGGTGAACGGCGAGATCGTGAGCGAGCTCGACCTGCCGCGGGAGGCGCTCGACGGAGCCCTCGTACAGGCCGGGAAGCGCCGTTTTATGCGCTTTCGCGCCGCTTGACACCCCCCTGAGTGCTGCTACCATTCGTCGGCCGCCAGACGGGTGGCGTAGGAACGTCCCTGAAATCGACACTGGAGCGCCTTCGGACGCAATCGGATACGACGCAAGTAGCCGAAACTCTGGAGGCCTCTGGCGCGAGTCGGAGGCT
>DASWDJ010000197.1:0-15720 GCA_036395295.1 Gaiellaceae bacterium
CTTGTGGCGGAAGTCAGGGGCGACGGGCTTCTTGTGCGCCCTGATCGCGGCGACGAGGTTCCGCCCACGATTGCTCTCGACCATCCGATAGACGAGGAGGCCGAGGAGAGCGCCGACGAGGATCAGCGCCACCGCTTGCAGTGCAATGCGAAGCGGCGAGCGGCGGTCGGGCGCCGGCTCCGAGCTTGCTTCGCCGGCTGAGATCGCTCCCGGCGTCGACTTCTCAAGCACGTCGTGCGTGTGCCTCATCGCTCTGCGATGCCGTCACTGAATTGCTCTGTGGCGGCTCTGGCGGTGCCGCTCGATCCTCCGCCGTGGAGCCGTGGCTCCCGCGGCGCATCTCGCGCCACATCAGAAGCATTGCCGTGCCCATGACGACGGGGCAGATAAGAACCGCGACTAGGAGGACGATTCCGTTCATCCGATCTTCACCTCCTTCCTCACGAAACTGGCTGCCATGAAGCGCCGCCGTTCGCGCTCTTGTAGAGGACACGGTCGAATCCGACCGCGTAGGCGATCTGCGGTCGACTGGGCGCCCAAGCAACCGGCCCGGCTCCATCGGGAATCGTTTGGACGACCCGCCACGTCGAACCCCCGTCTTTGCTGAGCGAGACTCCGGAGGAGCCCGTCGCGATTATTCGCGCCGGTCGCTTCGGATTGATCGTCAAGCCCACCAAGCCCTCGCCGAGAACACCCGTCCACGACGCTCCTGCGTTTCGGCTCACGAGCAGGCCCTGCTCCATGTCGCCGGCGAAGATTCGTCCATCCGGCGCAATGGCGAGCGCCATCACCGCCGGCCCGACCGTCTGGGAGACGAGCGAGAAGCTCGCGCCGGCATCAGTTGATTGGAACAGTCCCTGCCCAGCGACCGCTGCGTAGAGGTGGCGCGGATCTCGCGGGTCGACGGTGAAACCGTGGATGTCGAGGCTCGGCAGCCCCTTGGGTGTGACGTTCGACCACGACGCGCCTCCGTCGGTGCTCTTCGCGAACATTCCGTGGCCAGCCGCCCAGACCGTCTGGGACCGGCGGCCGCGGGCAAGGTTCATCGCGTCCTGACCACCGAGTCCGGCCTCGCTCCAGGTGCGACCGCCGTCCGTCGACTCGTAGAGACCCGCGTGCGTGCCGAGCCAGAGGTGCTCCGGCGCCTGCGGGTCGATGAGCAGCGAGTGGTAGTCGGGCGTATTGGGGAGGCTCGCCGCTACCTCTTGCACCGCCGGCGCGCTGGGGGTTGACTCGTCGCCTCGACCCGGTAGCCAGATCGCAAGGATCACCACGGCGAGGATCAACGGACCCGCCGCAGCGAGCCAAAGTAGGCGGCTCGGACCTCTGCGTTCCGGCGCTGCCCGCTTGGGATGCTGAACAGGGCGCGCCGAAGCCGTCTTGCGTTTGGTCTTACTAGCTGCCATGGAGTTCCTCCTTCGGTGACGTGATCCAACTCAACCGGCTCCCGCCGGTCGCGCACGCAGAGCTAGCGCCGGATCACAGAAGGAAACGCTGCAGGGTCGCCGGCGACGGACGCGCGACTGCCCGCACGTATCGACCGGCAAAGAGCATGAGCATGGCAAGCGCAATTGCCTGTACCGACCAGACGTCGCTCACGGGTGGCGCGGCGGGAATCGACGCGAGAACCCGCTCGATCGCTTGCATCGGATGATCGCTGAGGCAGGCGCACGCAAAGCCCAGCAGGAGCAGAGCAACGATCAGCAAGAGGATGAAGACGACAAGCGGTAGCCGCGCTCTGATGCCTGAGATGCTCATCTCTCCAGCAGGATAGCGGGGTAATTGCCTAGGCCAGGCGCTTCACCGTCCTTGCCTCCAGCCAGAACGTGGCTGACCTCGGGAGGCGGCCGCCGGCAGCGCAGCAACAGACGGTGCGGCTCGCCCGCTGGCGAATCCACTGGCGAACTAGACGCAACACACCTGCAAATCACCACTTTTAGTTCGGTCTCGAAAGCCGTTATCCGTCTTAGGCGGATCGAGGGTTCAAATCCCTCCCCCTCCCCCTCCGCTTCCGCTCAATTGTGCGCCTGCGCGGATGCCGAACCAAGTCCTAAGCGGAGTCCTCTACGTCACCCATTTCTCTAGTGACAGGACGCTCGCCCACCGCGGGCCATTCACCCACGACGGGCTCACGTGGATGCCGCCGAACGATGAACAAGATCGTGAAAAACGCAGCGGCGACGATGACAGCCGCGACGATTCCGCCGATGAGAATCACGGCGAGCCGCAGCCCCAGCGCCCACCAGACCATCACGAAGCTCGTGCCAATCAATAGGAGGTCAGCGACGTTGTGAGTCGCGGGTGACGCCGGCGCAGCTCGACGTAACGAAGACTTGCTCGCTCCGTCGTCTCACTAGCGTCCATCGTCAGAATCGCGCGAACCCTGCGGAGCAGCTCGACCATAGAGCGATCATCGGTCGCGCACGGATTGCCTCAAGCGCCCCGCGCGCGTCGAGTGACGTTCCCGAAACTCAATGTCAGGCTCGCCCGGTGGTGGCGTCTGATCGACGGCGCAGACTCGGGTCGGCGGCGGCTGACTCTATTCCCGGATGTCGACTGTTTGCCGACTTGCCAGCGTTGTGTCGCCGCCGCCTTCCCGAGACCGCCGAGCGTGACTTGATAGGAGCTTGGCAGCTGCCTCGATTGAGGCTCGTCCGCTCGCCGGTCGCCCCTGCTATTGAAGGAGGCGGTCTGAATGATCGTTGTTGGTGTGGACGTCCACAAGCAGTCGCTGACGGCGGTCGCCGTCGACGAGGTCGGACGTGCGCTCGCGGAGGCCACGACGGCTGACGCCGCCGGGTTGCTGGTCTGGTCAGCGTCGCTTCAGGGTGAGCGGCTGTGGGCGCTCGAGGACTGCCGGCAGCTGACCCGCGGGCTCGAGCGGACGCTGCTTGTGGCGGGCGAGCGGCTGGTGCGGGTACCGCCGAAGCTGATGGCGCCGCAACGCCGCGCCAGCCGAATGCGGGGCAAGTCCGACCCGATCGATGCGCTCGCCGTCGCCCGTGCTGCCTTGCGCGAGCCCCGCTTGGACCATCCGCGTCCCGGTGAGCGACGGCTGCGCGAGCTGAAGCTGCTGGTCGATCACCGCGACGACCTCGTCGACGAACGCAGGCGCGCCCAGCAGCGGTTGCGCTGGCACCTGCACGAGCTCGACCCGCAACTCGCTGTCCCTGCCGGTGCGCTCGATCGGGCGATCTGGCTCGACCGCCTCGCTCGCCGGCTCGCCCGGCAGGAGCAGACGGTGCAGGTGCGGATCGCACGCGAGCTCGTCGCCCGCTGCCGCAGCCTCACGCGAACGATCCTCGAACGCGAGCGGGAACTGGAGGAACGCACCGCAGAGACGGCGCCGGCGCTGCTGGCGCTGCCCGGCTGTGGCACGCTCAGCGCCGCCAAGCTGCTCGGCGAGATCGGACCGATCGAGCGCTTCGACACCGACGCTCAGCTCGCCCGCCACGCCGGCGTCGCCCCGCTCGAGGCCAGCTCCGGCAAACACCGCCGCCACCGCCTCGACCGCGGCGGCAACCGCCAACTCAACTGCGCCCTCCACAGAATCGCGATCACCCAAGCCCGAGCCCACCCGCCCGCCCGCGCCTACCTCGACCGCAAACAGGCCGAAGGCAAGAGCCGCCGCGAAGCCCTCCGCTGCCTCAAACGACAGCTCGCCCGCACCGTCTACACCACGCTCAAAAGCGAGCCGCCATTGACATAGGAGCAACACTGGCCGACCCGACGTTCTACATTCTTTACCGCTGTGAAGTTAGGCCCGGGAGGCATGCGGACGGCGACCCCCGTGCTAGTGGCCGAAGCGGTCTAGGTCGAGCACGGATCGGACGCGCCTGCCACCCCACGGCAATTAGGATCGGCGCAGCTCACTGAGAGGACGCTCTTGGACACGTACCACACGGTTCTGTATCTACATCTGCTCTCGATGCTCGTGGGGTTCGCCGCCGCCTCGATCATTACCCTCTGCCTGATCCGCCTGCGGGCGGCGGAGACGGTCGCAGAGGCGGTGCCGTGGGGGATGCTCGCAGGGAAGATCGGGATGGTGTTCCCCCTGGTGCTCGTCGGCTTCTTCGCCACCGGCGCATACATGACGAACGAAGTGTGGATGTGGGACACGGGCTGGGTCGACGTTGGGATCGTCTCGCTCACGATCATCGCGATCCAGGGACTGCTGGTAGCCAAGGGCCGCGCGAAAGTACTTCAGAAGGCGTTGAGGGAGAACGGCCCTGGACCCCTTGGCGAACCCGCACGACGACGGACGCACGATTCGGCGCTGTGGGTCACCTCGTTCAGCAATCCTGGGCTTCTTCTCGGCGTCGCCTGGGTGATGACACAGAAGCCGAGCACCACGGGCGCGATCGCCGGAGTGGTCGTCGCGTATGCGATCGGCGCCGGCGTCGCGCTGCTCTTTGCCAAGACAAACCCCCCTTAGCAGCCCCCTCGCGTTCGTTAGCGCTCAAGCCTCCCTCGCAGCCTGCAGCTACAGGCTCATCAGCAACTCTGACCCACGGCTCGAGCCTGTGCTGGCGAATTCGCTGGCGAACTGCCAGCGAGGAAGTCGACGTCCTGCAACGCATCGCCGCGTCCTTACGAGCCGAAAAGATCGGGTTTCGACCGCATAGACGCAGCTTGCGAGCCCCGTAAGACTCCCCGTCGTGGCCAATATCCACGGATACAAGGTCGTGACAACCGAGGGGAAGACCGTCGGCCACATTGCTGGGGAATCGGAGCGAGCCTTCATCGTGGAGCGCGGTACGTGGCCGCACAAGGTCTGGCGCGCGTTACCGAAGGCCCACGCCTCCGTAGAGGAGGAGGAACGCTGCGTGGTGATGCAGGTGTCGAAAGAGATCCTGGCGCAGTCGCCGAAGCTGCAGCAGGGTGCTCCGGTCGATGATCAGGCTGTCGCTTCCTGGTGGGCACTCGACTAGCGAGTGGTCTGGTGGCACGACACGCCGGATGGGCGCGAGCTGAAGATTGCCCTTGAGGGAAACGAGTGGCTCGTGCTTGTCGAGGGCGACGAGCGCACGTACCGCGGGCCCGACGTTCGCCTCGTCTTGGCTGAAGCTGTCGATGCCGAAGTGAGTGTCCCTTGGATCGTTGCTCTGGCGGGTCAGGTCGAGGCCGAGGCTCCTCCTCTCGAAATCTGAGCCCCGGCTTCTCTTGCGGCGACGTTCGCCGGAAACGAGGCTCGGTTAGCGACATGCGTCTCAACGGCGTCTTGCTCGTCCGCTTGCGCTGCTTTGCACTGCCGGATTTCCCCGCATCACTCTCCCGCTCCGGACGGTTCTTTTGTTGAGCCGTCGGGTTCGCCACCCCTGAGCAGCCGCCGAAACTCGCGGTACTGGCCGGCCTTGCCGACGGTGACGAGCGTGTCGCCCCGCTCGATCGTGTCGGCGGGTTGGGCGCCGCTGACCGGCTCGGGCTGGCGCAGGATCGCAATAACCGTGATGCCGGTCTTGGCGCGGAAGCCGCACTCGGCGAGCGTGTTGCCGATCCAGGGGCTGTCGTCGGGGACGGGGATCCATTCGATCTGGAGCTCGCCCAGCGCCATCTCGAGGTCCTCGACGATCTTCGGCCGCTCGTAGGCGCCTCCGACGACGGCCCCGAGTTGGCGCGCCTCGTCGTCGTCGAGGGTGATCACCGCTCGCGGCTCTTCGTCCGCGGCGTGGCGGAAGTAGTAGAGCTCGCGCTTGCCGTCGTTGTGCACGATCACCGCGAGTCGGCCGCCGGGTTCGAGCCGAAGCGTGAACTTCGAGCCGATGCCCGGCAGGCGTGTCTCTTCGACATCTACAGGCATCGTCAGCCTCCTTCGGCCAGTCTAGGCACGGGGAAGAGGCGCCGTCCGATCACCTTCGACTCCTTCATCAGTGCCACGCCGATTGTCGCCGTGATCAGTACGTAGAGGCCGGCGAAGGCGACGAGCTTGGCCTGCGTCTCGTTCGAGATCTGTGGGTTGCCGCTCGCGATCTGCGCGAGGATGATCGTGAACTCGCCGTGTGCGACGAGCGCGACGCCGGCATTGAAGCTCTGCCGTCGCGTCAAGCCGCCCGCGACGCCCGCCAGGTACCCACCTCCCAGCTTGCCGACGAGCGCGGCGAGGACGGCAGCAGCGAGGATCCAGGCGACGCTCTCGATCCTGGCGACGTCGATCGACAGGCCGAACACGAAGAAGAAGAGCGCGGCGAAGACGTCGCGGAAGCTGAAGAAACGCTCCTCGATCTCTTCCCGCACCGATGTCTCGGAGAGGACGACGCCGGCCATCAGCGCCCCGACCGCTTCTGAGAGCCCCACCTCCTTCGCGAGCGCCGCTGCGCCCATCAGGAGCGCGAACACCGCCAGCAGGAAGAACTCGCGCGGCAGCCAGTCGAGCAGTCGATCGATCATCCCGCTGAGCCACTTGGAGATCGCGAGCGCCGCGGCGACGAAGGCGATTGCCTTGCCGACGAGCGCAAGCGTCTCCCCGGCCGCGCCGCCACCTCCGGAAGCGAACCCGAGCACGAGCCCGATCACGAGATCCTCGGCGACGAGAATCGCGAGCACGAGGTCGGTCTCGTCGTCCGCCAGGCGCCGAAAGTCGATCAAGCCCTTGACGGTGATCGCGCTCGAGGAGACGTAGATCGCCGCGGCGAGGACGAGCGAACCGAAGCTGATCCCGAACGCGGCGACCCCAATTACGAGGCCGAGGCCGGCGTTCACGAGAAAGTCGACCGCCCCGCCGACGAGGGCGTGCTGGCGGCTGCGGGCGAGGCGGCCGAGCGTGAACTCCAGGCCGAGGAAGAAGAGCAAGAACACGAGCCCGATCTCGGCGACGAAGTCCGTCACCTCGGAAGGGCGGACGAGGCTGAGCGCCTTCGGCTCGTTCGGCCCAAGCAGGAGCCCGGCGAACAGATAGGCCAGGATCGCGGACAGGCCCACGCGGCTCGCCACGAGCCCAAGGCCAGCGAGCAGGCCGACGGTGATCGCGAGTTCGGCGAGCGTCATCGGCCGCTGCCCGCCAGCCTAGTGCGCTCGCTTCGTCCGCTTTCCCGCCTTCTTTCGCGGCGCGGGCTTCGGTAGCCGCTTCGGCTCGCGATCGAGTGTCAGTAGTCGCCGAGCCGCCGCGACGATGAAGATCGGCAAGCCCATCGCTCGCCTGCCCTAGCCGCTGTAGTAGCCGTCGGTTGCCGGGTCTAGCTCGCCGTCCCGCCGGACCTTGCGAGCCTCGAGGAGGACCTGTCGCAGCGTGCGCATCAGCACCCGCCGTTGCTCAGGATCAATCTCGGCTTGACGCTTGGGCAGCGGGTAGCGACTGCGGCCGAACGAGCGCCTGACGATGTAGTAGTGCCCCTCGGCTCCGACGATGCGACCGACGCGTTTCTCGCCGACGGCGGTGACGACGCGGAAACCCTCCACTCCCTCGCCTCCTTCCATGGCACCTCAACGAGGGAGCCTGCCGTAGAGGGCGCCTTGAAGCTATGGGGGCGGCACTCTATTTCCGGGCCCTTGCTCGGTAGGACCTGCTGTTGCATCTCCTCTGGGGTTGTAATGCGCCAAAGATGCCGGTCAGCCCCCATAGCGCGAGCGGCCGTTCACGGCGACTCTGGCTGTGATCTAGCGTGGAGGAGGCCGGGTGGCGACGATCGTTTGCGGGATTGATGACTCGCCGGGAGCGGTTGAGGCACTCCGCGTCGCCCGCACTCTGAGCACGGATCTCAAGCTGCGACTGGTACTCGCCCACGTCGCCGCCGGCTGGACTGCGGGCGCCGACGAAAGCCTGACCACGAACCAGGCTCGCCAGGGAGGCGACCGCTTGCTCGAGCGGGCCGCGCGGGAGCACGACCTACACGCAGAGCGCCGAGTCGAAGTCGGCGAGGCCGCACAAGCGCTTGCCCGGATCGCCGCCGAGGAAGCCGCGACTCTGATCGTCGTCGGCTCACGCAGCCAGGGCCGGCTGCGCCCTGGCCTCCGCAGCGGCCTGGCCGGCGAGCTCGCCGCGAGCGCGCCCTGTCCGGTCGTAATCGTGCCGCCGCCGCCGCGGCGGTAGATTGCGGCTGCCCGTCGCGGCACCGATGCGTATGTCTCTTTTTTGGCGCGTGTTCCTCGTGAACGCCGCGCTCCTGATCGCGGGGGTCTTGGTGTTGGCGCTGACGCCGATCAGCGTCAGCGCCCAGATTCGACTGATCGAGGCGATCGTGCTCGCCGTCGGCGTCCTCATCGTGCTGGTCGCCAACCTGCTGCTGCTGCGGCCGTTATTCGCGCCGCTCGAGCGGCTCGCCCACCGGATGGAGGAACTCGACGTCCTGCGCGCCGCCAGGCCGATCCCGGCGACCGGCCCCGGCGAGATCGGCGCGCTCGAGCGAACGTTCAACCGCATGCTCGAACGTCTCGAGGCCGAGCGTCGCCAAGCCGGCGCGCGTGCCCTGCAGGCCCGAGAAGAGGAGCGACAGCGAATCGCCCGCGGCCTCCACGACGAGGTCGGCCAGACGATGACCGGCATCCTCTTCCTCCTGCAACAACTCCGCCGAGATGCGCCTCCCGCACAACGAAGCGCGCTCGAGGAAGCACAAGAAGCAGTCCGCGCCAATCTCGAAGAGGTGCGCCGGATCGCACAAGAGCTGCGCCCCGAGGCCCTCGACCACCTCGGACTCGCGAGCGCGCTCAACAACCTCGCGCGCGCGTTCGCACGGCGAACGAGCATCACCGTCGACCGACGGATTGACCCTCAACTCGGTCAACTCGATCGCAATGTCGAGCTCGTCCTCTACCGCGTCGCCCAGGAAAGCCTGACCAACGTCGCCCGCCACAGCAATGCGAGCGAAGCGCTGCTCGCGCTCTCACGCAACGGCGACAGCGTCGTCCTCCAAATCGCCGACAACGGGCATGGCTTTGCGCGCCCGCTTCGTGAGGGAGGGGGTCTGCGCGGCATCCGCGAAAACGCCCTGATCGTCGGGGGCGCACTCGCGATCAAACCAAGCCCGATGGGCGGCCTTGAGGTACGCCTCGAAGTGCCAACCACGAACGGTGGCTGATGCCGATCCCGCAGGTGACCAGAATCCTCGTCGCCGACGACCATGCGCTCGTCCGGCAAGGCGTGAAGCGCGTCGTCGATCACGAGCCCGACCTCGCCGTCGTCGCCGAAGCCGCCGACGGCACCGCGGCGGTCGAACAGGCGCTCGACCCGAGCATAGACCTGGCGATCCTCGACATCAGCATGCCCCGCAAGACGGGCCTGCAGGCAGCGCGCGAGCTCTCCCGCCGACGACCCGAACTGCGGACGCTGATCCTCTCGATGTACGAGAACGAGCAGTTTCTGTTCGAGGCGCTCAAGGCCGGCGCCTCCGGCTATGTGCTCAAATCGGGCGCCGACGACGACATCGTCGACGCCTGCCGCGCCGCCATGCGTGGCCACTCGTTCCTCTACCCCTCAGCAGTCCACACACTGGTCCGCGACTTCATCGAACGAGCCGACCAGCGCGGGGACGACTTCGACCTCCTCACTCCACGGGAACTCGAGGTACTAAAACTCATCGCCGAGGGCAACACCTCAAGAGAAATCGCGGCGATGCTCGTCATCAGCATCAAGACCGTCGACCGGCACCGCACGAACATGCTCGAGAAGCTCAGCATGCGTGACCGCGTCGAACTCACGCGCTACGCAATCCGACGCGGTTTGATCGAGCCTTAGCGGGCGTTCGCGCCCGATACCTCCGCGAGCAAGAAGGGGTCGACGCGTCGACCGTGAGCGAGGGGAGGGATTCGAACCCTCGAGGAGCCTAAGCGATCCCGGTCGCCTTCTCCAACGAGACGCGGGGATCCTTAGTGGGCGCGGCTGCCTACAGGCGCGCGCTTGGGGCGGCCGCCGCCACCCGCTCGGGCGTGCGAACCTCCTCGGGCTGCAGGTGACGCGCGAACCAATCGAGGATGGCCTCGAATCGCATCATGCGGTGTGCCGGCGACCCGGTGCGGCTGAGCTCGTGCGACTCGGCCGGGAAGCGCAGAAGCTCGACGTCCCGCTTCAGCAGCCGCAGGATCGTGAACAGGTCCTCGGCGTTCCCGATCGGGCACCGCAGATCGTCTTCGGAGTGGAGGATCAGGAGCGGCGTCGTAATGTTCTCGGCGTACGTTGCCGGCGAGATCTTCAGGTACACCTCGGGGGCCTCGAACCAATGGGCGCCCACGTAGCCTTTGAACGCCCAGCCGATGTCGCTCGAGCCGCCCTCGAGCACGAAGTTGTTGACTGCGCGCTCCGAGCAGGCAGCGCGAAAGCGGTCCGTATGGCCGACGATCCACGAGGTCATGTAGCCGCCGTAGGAACCGCCGAGCACACCGAGCCGCTCAGGGTCGCAGAAGTCGAACCGCTGCAGCGCCTCGTCTAGGACCGCCATCAGATCCTCGCAATCGACGGTGCCCCAGCCTGGGCCCTGCTCGACCGGCCCGCGGATCGCCCTCCCCCACTCCTCGCTGTAACCGGAGGAGCCGCGCGGGTTGGAGTAGAGGACGACGTAGCCAGCGCCGGCGTAGACCTGGAACTCATCGAGGAACTTGCTTCCGTACTGGCTGAAGGGACCGCCGTGGACGTTCAGCAGCACGGGGTAGCGGCGGCCCGGCTCGAAGCCGAGCGGCCGCATGACCCACGCCTCGACTTCCGCGCCGTCCCCCGAGACGGCCGTAAAGCGCTCGGGCTCAGCGAGTTCGCGTCCCTCGGTGAATGGTCGCGTCAGCTCGGTCAGCCGGCGCTCGCCGGAGTGGAGCTCCGCTGGAGACGCCGGGGTCGTCGCGGTGTGCACGATCTGCCCGCCGGCAGCGTCGAACCCGGTTACGCATAGCTCGCCACCGACGACGAGCTTAGGCGCGCCGACCCCGTCGGCGCTCACCCGGTAGAGAAGATTGTTGCCTCGGTCCTCGAGCACGAAGAGCAGCGTTTCGCCGTCCCAAACGGGCTCGCGGATCTCCGGATAGGGAGCGCAGTTGCGGTCGAGCACTGAAGTGAGGATGCGCCGCTCGCCGCTCGCGGCGTCAAGCACAGCGATCTGGCCGTGGCGAGGGAAGTCGAACCCCCCGACGCTGAAGCGGCAGGCGATCAACGACCCGTCCGGCGACCAGGCCGGAGCCTCGTACCAGCCGTCGCACCCGGTCAGTCGCACCGGCTCGCCTCCCTGCGCGTCGACGAGGTAGACGTCGCGGAAGAGCTCGATGTCCCAGTCTTTCTGCCGCGCCGATGCGAAGGCGAGCCGCCTCCCGTCCGGCGACCAGGCCGGGTACTGGTCCTCGTAGTCACCGTCCGTGAGCTTCGCGGGCGGCGCCGACCCGTCCGCGGGCACCATGAAGATGTGTCGACGTCGATCCCCGATCCAGCCCTCATCGTCGAGCTTGTACTGCAGACGGGCAAACCTCCGCGGCCGCCGCCGCTTGTCGTCCTCTTCCGCGTACGCCGGGTCGCGGACCCGGGCGGAGAAGGCCAGTCCAATCCCATCCGGCGACCAAACGGGCTCGGTCACGTCGTCTTCGAGATCGGTCAGCCGCCGGCCCTCGCCGCCGTCCGTTGGCATCACGTACAGCTGCTTCGCTTTGCGCTCCCGGTTCGAGACGAAGGCGAGCCTGCTGCCGTCGGGCGACCAGCGCGGGGCCAGGTCCTGCTTCTCCCCTGAGGTGAAGCGACGCGCAGGCGAGGAGCCGTCAGTCGGCACGAGCCAAATCGCGCTCGCATAGTCGTTCGCTACCCGGTCGACCCGCCACACGACGAACGCGACGGCGCGACCGTCGGGCGCGACCCGAGGGTCGGAAACCCAGCTGAGCGCGTAAAGGTCCTCCGGACGCACAGGTAGACGAAGTAAATCAGCCGCGGCCAGAGCCGGAATCGAATGTGACCCGCCCGTCGGCTCTCACGCGGACATCGCCCGGCAATCGACCCGTAGTCCGTGGGCAAAGTGCCCGCCTAGGAACAATCGCGCCGCTCCCGAGAGGCTGGATGGCCTCCAATGGCGCACGGCCAGCGCTCCTTGTCGTGACGAGCCACCCCCTCCGCCTTTTGCCTCAACCATGTCCCAATATCAGCGCGACCAGCGCAAGCGTCCCGAAACAGAGCACCGGAGCGGCAGTAAGCACGCCCGCTGCAGTCGCCGACAGCCCGAGCTTGCGCTGAAGCTCGTCGATGATAGGCGGGACGCTCGCGACCCCTATGCGGAGGTTGAGCCCGGTCAGGACGATCCCGACGGCCAGGAACGCCCTCGTACTAGACGTGCTCGAGCCCTACGTAGTTCTCAGCGAGCGATGCGGCCGCCTTCTCCGACGAGCAGACGTATGCGAGCTGCGCCAGCTGAAGCTTGACGTCGAACTCGTCGCCGCCCTCGAGCCGATGCAGCATCGAGGTCATGAACCAGGAGAAGTGCTCGGCCCGCCAGACGCGCCTGAGCGCGTCGGACGAATAACGCTCGAGGAGCGAGACATCACCGTTTCGATACCAGGCGGCGATCGCGCTCGCGAGCAAACGGACATCGGCAACGGCCAGGTTCAGACCCTTTGCGCCCGTCGCCGGCACGATGTGCGCCGCGTCGCCGGCGAGGATGAGCCGCCCGCACTGCATCGGCTCGACGACGAAGCTCCGCAGTTCAGTCACACCCTTCTCGAGTATTTCGCCGGTATTCAGCGTCCAACCCTCGAGCCCGAGGCGGTGCTCGAGCTCGTCCCAGATCCGCTCGTCCGGCCATTCCGTGAGCTCCTCGTCGGGCCGAACCTGGAGGTAGAGGCGCGTGAGCGTCGGCGAGCGCATGCTGTGCAGCGCGAAGCCGCGCTCGTGGTAGGCATAGATCAGCTCCTCGTTCGATGGCGGTGCCGCTGCGAGGATCCCTAGCCAGGCGAATGGGTACTCGCGGTCGAACGTCCTCAGGACACCGGCGGGGATGCTGTCGCGGCAGACGCCGCGGAACCCGTCGCAGCCCGCGATGAAGTCGCAGCGCAGCTCGACGTCCTCTCCGTCGTGCCGGAACCGCACAACCGGGGTCTCCGACTCGAACTCGTCCACCTGGAGCCGGTTCGCCTCGAAATGCAGCGGCCGCCCGGTCTCGAGCCGCGCGGCGATCAGGTCCTTCACGATTTCCTGCTGGCCGTAGACGGTGATCCGCCGGCCGCCGGTCAGCGAGGCGAAGTCGATCCGGTGCCGCTCGCCGGCGAACTGGATCTCGATGCCGTCGTGCACCAGGCCTTCCCGCCCGAGCCTCTCCCCGACACCGATCTCGTGCAGCAGGTCGACGGTGCCCTGCTCGAGGACGCCCGCGCGGATTCGCTGCTCGACGTATTCGCGGCTCCGGTCCTCGAGGACGACCGAGTCGATACCCTCGAGATGCAGGAGCTGCGCCAAGACGAGCCCGGCGGGACCGGCGCCGACGATCCCGACCTGCGTCCGCTCCTCCCTCAGCCCCAGATCTCCTCGGCCGTCTCCACGATCAGCCGAAGCTTCGCCGCCTGCTGCTCCTGCGTGACGAGGTTGCCCTCGACCGTGGAGGAGAAACCGCACTGCGGCGAGAGACAGAGCTGGTCGAGGGGAACGTAGCGCGACGCCTCGTCGACGCGCCGCTTTAGCTCGTCCTTGGCTTCGAGTTCGCCGCGCTTGGTGGTGACGAGGCCGAGCACGACCATCTTCCCTGCGGGGACGAACCGCAGTGGCTCGAAGCCGCCCGATCGTGAATCGTCGTACTCGAGGAAGAAACCGTCGACCTGGAGGTCGTTGAAGAGCGCCTCGGCGACGAATTCGTATCCGCCTTCCGCCGCCCATGAGGAACGGAAGTTGCCCCGGCACATGTGGGTCGTCACGCTCATCCCCTCGGGCCGGTCGGCGAGTGCCTCGTTGATGTGACGGATGTACTCGACGTGCTGGTGCTCGCGGTCGCCGCCGATGGTGGCGATGTACTCGCGTTGCTTCGGGTCGTTCAGGTAGGCGAGGCTCGTATCGTCGAACTGGAGGTACGTGCAGCCGAGCGCGCCCAATCGGCGTACCTCCTCGCGGTACGCGGAGACAAGGTCGGCCCAGAACCCTTCGATGTCCGGGTAGACGTCGTTGCTGATCGCCGCCTGGCCGCCGCGGTAGTGGACCATGCTCGGCGAGGGGATCGTCAGCTTCGGCGTCGCCTTCTCGGTCATCGACCTGAGCGCTTCGAACGCGTCGCCGAAGATCGTCTTCGAGAGACCGACGCGGTCGTGGACGCTCAGCGCCGCGGTCGTGAACTCGACGTCGCCCTGCTCGTTGTGGAACTCGACCTTGATCTGCTCGTCGGCGGGATCGATGCCGTCGAGCTGATAGATGAAGTCCATGTGCCAGGACGTGCGGCGGAACTCGCCGTCCGTCGCCGACCGGAGCCCGATCTCCTCCTGCATCCGGACGGCGTCCCGGATCGCGTCGTCCTCGATCTCGCGCAGCTCGTCGGCGGAGATCCGCTTTTCGGCGAAGTCTTCCCGCGCCCGAAGCAGCTCCGGCGGCCGGAGCAGGCTTCCGACGTGGTCTGCGCGGAACGGAGGCGTCGTGCGCGTCGTCATGTTTGTCCCTCCTCTTCGGCCATGACGTCCCGGAAGATCGCGAACGCCTCGTTCGCGGCGGGTACGCCACAGTAGATTGCGCTGTGGAGCAGCACCTCACGGATCTCCTCTCGCGTGAGGCCGTTGCGGAGCGCCGCCCTGACGTGCATGGCCAGCTCCTGCTCGCGGTTTAGCGCCACGAGCGCCGTCAGGGTGATCGCGCTTCGCGTCCGCCGGTCGAGCCCGGGCCGGGCCCAGATCTCGCCCCAGGCATAGCGGGTGATCAGATCCTGGAAGTCGGCAGTGTCCCCGGTTGTCGCCTGGATCGCCGCGTCGACGTGCTCGTCGCCGAGCACTTCGCGGCGGATTCGCATTCCCTCGTCGCTCATGCAACCTCCACAGCCGCAAGATGCTCCGTTACGAGCCTCGAGAACACCTCAGCTCGCTCGACATTTGCCAGGTGGGCGGCGTCGGGCAGGACGACGAGCCTCGCATTTGGGATCCCGCGCACGATGAGCTCGCCGTGGTCGGGCGGCGTCGTCCGATCCTCGGCCGCAGCGATCACGAGTGTGGGCGCCTGAATCGAGCTGAGGCGGTCGCCGAAATCCCAACACGCCACCGCCTCGCAGCCGGCGGCATACGTCTCATGCGGTGTTTCGACGAGCTGACGCCGGAAGCGCGCGACGACCTCGGGAGGCGCGCGATCCGTGAACCAGCGCGCGACGATACCGTCGGCGATCGATTCGAGGCCGTCCTCACGCACGACCGCTGCCCGCTCGAGCCACGGCTCGGGATCGCCGAAATGAGCAGACGTGCACGCGAGGACGAGACGGTCAACGCACTCGGGCACAGTCGCCGCGATCCACATCGCCGTGGCGCCGCCGAGCGACACCCCGCAGAGCGAAACGCGCTCGAGCCCGCGGTCGTCGAGCAGCTGCAAGAGGTCCTCGCCGAGCTCGTCGACCGAGCGGCGCGCCCCAAGGTTGTAGCGGAGAAGTGACAACGTGTCCGACCAGTAGCCGACGTTCGCATCCCACAGCTTGGTCGTCGTCCCGAGCGAGGAGGGCAGCACGAGCACGGCCGTCAGCCCAGCTCCGCCCGGTAAGCCGCGAGCGCCCGGTCGACGAATGCTTCGGCCGACCCGAGATACGACGTCGGCTCGAGGTCGAGGTCGAGCTCCTCTGCCAGCGGCCGGCCGCTTCCGGCCGCCCGCGCGACGAGCTCGTAGGC
>DASWDJ010000198.1:0-3651 GCA_036395295.1 Gaiellaceae bacterium
GCTACCGGACGAGGAGCGGCTGCGCACGATCGCGGCCTTCCTCGGGCACTCGGCACCGCAGCCACCCTTGCCGGGGTCTACGTTCGGATCGGGCTGCAGGTAGATGGGCGTCCTCTCCTGGATCTTGTTCGGGCTCGTGGCTGGGGCGGTCGCGCGGCTCGTCGTCCCCGGCGCACAGCGCATCGGCTGCCTGGCGACGATCGCGGTCGGCATCGTCGGCGCCCTCATCGGTGGGCTGATCGGGGAAGTCGTGCTCGGTGACGAGGTGCGCTTCCGCTGGGATCTGGGGCCGTTCCTGCTCGCAGTCGCGGGCTCGGTCGTGCTACTGCTCGCGCTCGAGGCGTTGCGTGGGCGCCGCGGGTGGTCCTAGGCGCCGCTTGCGGTGCCGACCATCAGGACGCGCGGGCAGGTGAGGACGGCCACGCGGGCAAAGCCCGCATGGCCTCTAAACGGCACCGCGAACGGTGCCTCAGCGCGCGTCCGTCTGAAATGACCGGTCGATCCCTTCGAGTTAGACCCGAGCGGCCCTAGCTCTCCGAGACCTTCTTTACGTCCTTCTTCTTCTCGCCCTTCTCCGAGTCGGCTGGCTTGTCGCCGTCACGGGATGAGTCCTTCTTGCGCCCACCCCGGCCGTAGTCCGTCGAGTAGAAGCCGGAGCCCTTGAAATGCACCGCCACGGGGTAGAGCACGCGCTGCACCGGGCCCTCTCCACACACTTCGCAGGTCTGCACCGGGGCGTCCGCCATCTTCTGGAAGACCTCGAAGACGTGCCCCTTCGGACACTTGTACTCGTAGATGGGCACGCAGCCGAAGGCTAGCAACGGACTAGGAAGTGCTAGTTTCCGCGGCCCCGCTCCCAGTGCGGGATTCCGCCGACTTTGGCGTCCACGACAGCGACCCATCCGCGGGCCCGGTCGTACGACCTGAGGGCTGTCGCCGAGCGCTGGTTCCCGCTCGGAATCGGCACGTGCACGGTCGCGCTGGCGATCTTCTTCGTCGCACGCCTGCACGCTTGGCCTCCCCACGAGGACGAGGCCCTCGCGCTCTTCGTCGGGCGGGACTCGCTCGGCGGCCTGCTCGAGACGGTGCACGGTGACCGCGGAGGAGCGCCGCTGCACTTTCTCGTCGCCTGGGTCGTCGTTCACCTCGGCGGCGGCCTGACCCCGCTGCGGCTGACCTCAGCGTTCTTCGCCGTCGCGAGCATTCCCGTGCTGGCGGCGTTCTCGACCCGCCTCGCAGGCCGGCGCGTCGCGCTCGTGGCGACCCTCCTGGCGGTCGGGAGCTGGCTCTTCCTCTTCCACGGCGTGTATGGACGCATGTACAGCCTCTTCCTCCTCACGAGCGCACTCTCCTATCTCGCGCTCCTCGTCGCCGTCGAGCGCGGCGGCCGCGGCCGCTGGGCGCTCTGGGCCCTGGCGACGATCGCGGCGATCGCCACGCACCCATACGGCGCGCTCGTCCTGGCTTCGCAGGCGGTGTTTGTTCTCGCGCGCGCGAGAACGAGATACGCCCTAGCAGCTCTCGGCGCGGTCGCGGTCGCCGGGATTCCCTTCTGGCTCACAGACCGTGTGCTGGCGGAACGCCTGGACGTCGGCGTCGCGCAGGGAAGCGACCGGTTCCCCGTGCTCGGCTACCTGACCGATGCGGCGGGGGACTCCTCCTCGGGCTTCCTGGCAATCCTCGTCCCGATTCTCGCCCTCTCGGCGGTGGGCTGGCGGCGACTCAGCGCTCCAGCGGCGCTGCTGACCGCCTGCGTCGTCGTCGTGCCCGCGCTCGTGCTCGCTTTCGCCCACCTCGGCCACGCCGCCTCGCCGGAGTCCCGGCATCTCGTCTTCGCGCTGCCGTTCTTCAGCACGATCCTGGCCTCCGGCCTGGTCGCCGTCTTCCGCTCGCGTCCCGCGCTCGTCGTCGCAATTGCGGTTCTGCTCACGGCAGAAATCGCCTGGGCCTGGCACCGGACACCCGCGCTCTTCGAGGGCGAATCGACAGCGCGAATCGCGGCTCGGCAGCGGGCTTCTGCCTGGCTCGCGGCCACAGCCCGGCCGGACGACGTCCTCTTCGGGTACGACTCGCTATTCCTCGAGGCTTGGGAGCATGACCGCGACTTCCCCGAGACCGTCGTGCCGAGGGCCGATGCAAAGCTCGCGCTGTCGGCGCTGCGCTCGGCGGCCTCACTGGGCCGTGGCACCTGGGTGCTCGACGCGGGCGACGGCAATAACCGGCCGCCGCGTCCAACGATCGCGCTCCGGCTGCCCTCGCAAGCCTTCGAGGGGCGTGTCTTCGGCCCCTATCTCCTACTGCGGACGAGGGAGCCGACGCGGACGCCGGCGCGCTATCTCACGCTCGCCGCGAGCGCAATGCGACTGGGAAAGAAGCTCGGGATCGTCGACGACGACGGAAACCTGCACACGGTCCTTCTGGCTGAGGAGAAGCTCCGCTAGGGTCGGACCTGCCGCTCCCGCTCGAGCGTCTCCTGGAAGCAGGGGGCGTCCTCGAAGGCGGCGAGGCCGGCCGGCGGTACAGGGGCGGGACCTGAGGCCCTCTTGCGCCGGACCGTGGCCAGCACGGCCGAGGCGCCCAGAAGCCCTCCGAGCACGAACGAGCGCATGCGACTTCGGCGCTGCTCCTCATCCATGCCCCCTAGCGTAGTCGCCGCTCGGCACCGTCGGCGACGTCGATGCCGAGCTCGTAGTACCCGGCCAGTGCCGTGTGATAGCGGCCCGTCGTCGCGGCCTGGGCCTGGCGAAGGAGCGTCGCGATCGAGGCTGCGATCGAGGGCCGGTCCCGCACGGGCCCGCGGCGCTCGAGAATCAGCCAGCCTCCGATCCGCTCGGCACGAAAGCGCGGGCCGAGATGAGCGCGGAGCCGGTCGAGACGAATGTCAGAACCGGCCACCGGGACCGAGACGAAGACCGAGCCCGCCGGCAGCTCGATGCGGCGAATCGCCCGAGCCAGGAGCTCCGGCTGAGCTCTCGGAAGCGCTCTCGCCCTTCCCGAGGCCGGCAGAGCCGCGAGGTGCACCGACGAGAAGGGGAAAAGCACGTCGCCGGGGCGAATCTCGGCCCGAAGCCGGGTGGCGGGCCTCGCGAGCTCCCGCTCGGCGCCGAGGCCGGCCGGAAAACGGAGCTCGCGCGGATCGTGGACGCCGGTCGAACCGAGCGCAGCGACGAGCGTGAGCACTCCGAGGGCTGCGGCCTGCACCGGGGGCCGCTCGTAGGTCAGCAGCCGCGCCGCGCCGACTCCGGCCGCGGCCGCCCACAAGGGGATTGCATACATCAGGTGCCGGGGCGAGAGGTCGGGCGACGAATGGCTCCGCACGATCAGGAAGAGGAGAGGCGGGGCGAGCAGCCAGAGCGCGGTCAGCGCCGCCACCGCCGGGCGGTCATGGGCGAGAGTCACGAGCCCGAACAGAGCGAGAGCCAGGAAGAGGACGAGTGGAAATCCGCTCCCGCCGGCTGCGCCGCGGAACACGTGCTCGAGCTGGTTCCAGGTCTCGCCGGGCCCGGCGAGCGAGTGACCGCGCCCGCCGACGTCGAACCGGTGCGCCAGGCGCAGATCGAAGAAGGCGAAGGGCATTGTCGCCGCGCCGACGGCGAGCGCCGGCAGCGCCGGCTTCAGTGGCCGCCCGCGCCAGAGGGCGAGCGCAATGCC
>DASWDJ010000199.1:0-2755 GCA_036395295.1 Gaiellaceae bacterium
CGGGACAGCCGAGGGCATCGGCGAGCAGTCGGCACGCGGCCGGCTCGTTGCCGAGCGTCATCGCCAGATCAGCCGCCGCCTCCGCGTACCCGATCCATTTCTTCGGCCGGTCGGCTCGCTGAAAGTGGTGGGCGATCTGCGCCAGCGGGAGCGGCTCCTCTCCTCGCTCCAACTCACTCGCAGCGCGGAGATGGAGGCGGCGCCGCTCCGGCGTGCCCATGGCCTCGTACACCGCGTGGCTGCCGAGCGCGTGATGGAAACCGAGCAGACCCGCCTCGTCCTCGCGCAACAGGCCGAGCGAAAGCGCCTCGCAGAGCCCCCTCGCTGCTCGGTCCGCGGGAAGGCCGGCGATGCCCCGCAGGAGCTCTCCCGAGCAGGCGACCCCGGCGACCGCCGCCGCCTCGGTGATCCGCCTCGCGTCTGCAGAGAGGCGCGCCAGCCGCTCGAGGATCGAATCGCGAATCGCTGGCGGCACCTCGAGCTGGTCGAGCGTCCTGCGTGCCCACCTGCCATCCCTGTGAACCAGATCGCGGCGGTCGGCGAGCAGCCGCAGAACCTCCTCGACCGCGAAGGGGAGCCCCAACGTCCGCTCGTGCAGGTGCAGAGCGAACTCGTCCGACACGTCCTCCACCTGAAGGATCGAAGCCACGAGCTCACGCACCTCGGCGGGACCGAGCGGCGAGAGGCAGACCCTCGTGTCGACGACCTGGCCGGGCAGGCGCGAGGTAAGACCCAACAGAGGAGTGGAGGCTGGGAGATCCTCGCGCCTATAGGTGAGCACCAGGCAGAGGTCGTCGGGCAGCTGCGAGACGAGGAAGTGAAGGAGATCGCCGGTGCCCTCGTCGCTCCAATGCAGATCCTCGAGTACACAGATGGTCGGGCCCAGCGCGTGGAGCAGCTCGAGGATCGCCCGGAACGTGCGGTGCCGCTCCGCCCTCGCGTCCCCGAGCGGCTCGAGGGCGGGCGGTAGCCGGTCGGAGAGCTCGGGCAAGAGCGTTCTTAGCGCTCCTGCGACGGCGCCGAGCTCGTGCGCAGGCGGGACGTCCTGCGCGCCGCGCAAAGCCTCGATCACGGGCCCGAACGGAAACGGCTCGCGCAGGGGCTGGCAAAAGCCGGTGAGCGTCCGCCGATCGCGGAGCTCCGGCTGGGCGAGGAGCTCTTGCACGAGGCGCGTCTTGCCGACGCCTGCCTCGCCCTCGACCACTGCGACCGCAGGAGGGCAAGCCGCAGCCTGGAACAGCGCTTCGAGTTCCTGCTCTCGTCCCACCACCACCGGCGAGGTGAGCCGACCCAACCGCGCGGCGTCGGGCGCGGGCCCGACTTGTATCGCCAAATCGACCTCCCGTCGAACCACGGCAGGATAGACGCGAGGAGGCCCTTCGGCTCTGCGCGACCGTACGATCAACGCATGGAGGACGACCGGTCGCTCTCGGTTGTGCTCGCTGCGGACCCGAGTCCGCTGCGCGCCGGCGGCAAGGTCAGCTGGCGCCTGACCGTGGTCAATCGCTCGGCCGCGGAGGCGCTGCTCTCATTTCCCACCGCCCAGCTCGCCGAGGTGACCCTCGAGCGCGAAGGCGGGGAACGGTACCGGTGGAGTGACGGCCGGCTGTTCGCCCAAGTCGTGACGGAGCACCGTCTCGCGCCGGGGGCGGCTTGGACGATCGTGCTCGACCACACCCTCGACGTCGGGCCGGGAGCCTACGAGGCCGTCGGAGCGGTGATGTGCACGCCCAAGCCGCCTTCGGTACGAGTAGAGGTGGCCGTCGTTGCTCGCTCCTAGCCGGCGCGAGGACTGCAAGAAAGCCAGCGTGCAAAGAGCGGAAGCGGCTCGATCCTGCGACGTCCGGTCGAGATTCGTGTGGCAGGGGCTCGCGCGCGCGGGGCGTGTTAGCTCACTGTCTCCTGACCGTCCCGCCTGGTCTGTGAGTGTGCGACGAACCCCTGCATCGGCGAGGCCCGAGTCATGGGCGTCGCCTGCACTCGCGTGCTGGGCTCGCGGGGCATGCGCGCAAGCAGACGATCGAAATCGGGATCGCGAAGGCGTGTTCCGCCTTCGCGCCGACGACCGCGCAGCGTTCGTTTCTGGCGTGAGCGCGACTTGTCGTTCCAGGCTCGAATTGTCCGCCTAACCGCTTTCGGGGCTTCAAGCCGCTTCGAGCCGTCGCGAAGACGACAGAGAGGCCCCGTGCGGGACCTCTCTGTTGTGTGCGAACCGGCTCAGAGGTCTTACTTCTTGTTGTAGACCGCCACGTAGGCGACCCTCATTGGCTTGCCGGAGACGGTGCTTGGCGTCACGACTTCGGGGAAGGGTGTCGAGCCCGAGCATCCGCCTGCGTGGGGGAAGAAGTTGCATTCGGCCCACGGGAAAGCCCCGCCCATGGCCACGTCGAGGATGACGAAGAATCCATGCCCCGTGGCGCTTGCCCACGTCTGGGCCGGGACCTGGTCGGCGTAGATCGTTCCGAAGTTCACGCCGTCGAGGTAGAAGCGAAGCTGGTTCGGCTGGACGCTCGTGTCGAGCTCCATCGCGTAGGTGTGAAAAGAATCCTGCAGGGTCGCGTTGTCGGTGGTCTTGCCGATGCCGCTGGTCTCGTTGCACGGGCCGCCCGAGACGACGCCGCAATGCAGCGTCGCGAAAGCCGTCGGCCGGCCGTTGATGTTCTCCATGATGTCGATCTCACCGATGCCCGGCCAGTTGAGGTAGTTACCGCGGAAACCGTCGCCGAGCATCCAGAACGCCGGCCAGTAGCCGGCC
>DASWDJ010000200.1:0-32758 GCA_036395295.1 Gaiellaceae bacterium
GTCCCCGAGGGAATCCTTCTCGACATGCATCCGATCCCGCCCTCGACGCGAGCCGAGGTGCGCGGGCGCAGCTTGGGCGATTTCGACGACTCGGAGTTCATGGACACCGTGGCTCAGACCGAGGCGGCGCTGGGCCAAACCGTGACGGAGGGCCTGTTCGTCTACGAAACCGAGCTCGAGTTCGACTGGCTCGAGCGCTTCGACTCCGGCGAGGAGCTGATCGAAGACGTGGAGAGCTGGGGCGATGTCCGGATCCCGAAGGATCTCGCCGCTCGGATCCGCACCGCAGCCACCGATCGATCTCTGGGAGCGAGTCGTTCTGCGGAGGTTCCGCGCCGGTTGAGTCCGCGCAAGAATTGATCCGTGCCGACCTGCTCCTCATGCGGTCACGAGCTCTCCCCGGAGGCGCGCTTCTGCCCGTCTTGCGGCGCCGCCGTGAGTGACACGCCGCCGGCAGAGGAGCGAAAGCTGACCACGGTTCTTTTTGCCGATCTCGTGTCCTCGACCGAGCTCGGAGAGCAGGATCCCGAGCGCACCCGCGTACTACTCGATCGCTTCTACGACGCGATGGCAGCCGAGATCGAGGGAGCGGGCGGCACTGTCGAGAAGTTCATCGGCGATGCCGTGATGGCGGTGTTCGGCGCGCCACTCGCGCTCGAGGATCACGCCGAGCGTGCCCTGCATGCGGCGCTGTCTATGCAGAGACGTCTCGAGGAGCTCTTCGGCGACCGGCTCGCGCTGCGCATCGGGGTGAACACCGGCGACGTCGTCCTCGGCCGAGCGCGAGAGGGCAGCTCGTTCGTCACCGGCGACGCCGTCAACATCGCGCAGCGCCTCGAAGCCGCGACGGGCGCCGGAGAGATCCTGGCCGGCGAGCGAACCGTGGCGGCGGTGCGCGGCGCGTTCGAGTTCGCCGATCCGGAGCGTGTCGAAGCGAAGGGGAAGCGAGGCGGTCTCGAGTGCCGGCGCGTGCTGCGCGCGCTCACGCTCATGCGGCCCCGCGGCGTCGGCGATCTGGGCCAGGCTTTCGTCGGTCGCGACGACGAGCTCGCGCGGCTGCGGGCGGCCTACCAGCGGGCCCTCGACCAAGGCGAACCGGAGCTCGTCACGATCGTCGGCGACCCCGGCGTTGGGAAGACGCGGCTCGTCCGCGAGCTCTGGCAGTGGCTGGGCGCGCAGTCTCCCGAGCCGCTCCGCCGCACAGGCCGCTGCCTCTCGTACGGACAAGCGACCGCCTATTCGCCGCTCGGCGAGGTCCTGAAAGAGCACCTCGGTCTGCTGGAGAGCGACTCGCCGGAGGTCGCGCGCAGCAGGCTCGCAGGACGCGAGATTCTCGGGCTGACGCTGGGCATCGACGTGGCCCCCGAGCTGCATCCCCTCGAGGCGCGAGACCGCCTCCACGACGCGTGGAGCGAGCTCCTGGAGGAGCTTGCCGGCGAGCGCCCGGTCGTGATGCTGATCGAGGATCTGCACTGGGCCGAGCCGGAGCTCTTCGATCTCCTCGAGCGCGTCGCACGAGATGTTCGCGGGCCGCTGCTACTGCTCGCAACCGCGCGCCCCGAGCTGCTCGACTCGCGCCCCGGTTGGGGGGCGGTGAGGCGGAATGCCGCCGTTCTCGAGCTGGAGCCACTGTCCGCGGCCGACTCGGAAAGGATGGTTCGAGACCTGCTCGCGACCGAGCTGCCAGAGCCGTTGCGGGACGTCGTCGTCGAGCGCGCCGAGGGCAACCCGTTCTTCGTCGAGGAGCTCATCGCCACCTTGATCGACCGGGACCTGCTGACGAGGTCGGACCAGGGCTGGAGCCTGAATGAGCTGTCCGTAGACTTCCAGGTGCCCGACTCGGTTCAGGCCGTCCTCGCCGCCCGCATCGACCTGCTCGCGCCGGCGGAGAAGGCGGCTTTGCAGGCTGCATCCGTCATCGGGCGCATCTTCTGGACCGGCCCCGTGTACCAGCTGCTCGAGGGGCTGGACCCGGATTTCCGTGTGCTCGAGGAGCGCGACTTCATCCGGCGACGCCCGGGCTCCTCGATGGCAGACGAACGCGAGTACGTGATCAAGCACGCACTGACGCGTGAGGTCGCGTACGCGAGCCTCCCGAAGGCCAGGCGGGCTCGCCTGCACGCCACATTTGCAGGATGGATCGAGCGGCTCGGCGACGGGCGGGACGAGAATGCCGCGCTCCTCGGCCACCACTACGCGGAGGCAGTTCGTCCCGAGGACGTCGACCTCGTCTGGCCGGACGATGACGGCGAGGTAGAACGTCTACGCACCAAGGCGGTTGGCTGGCTCCGCCGTGCGGCCGAGCTCGCCACCGGGCGCTACGAGATCGCCGAGGCGCTCGATCTGCTGGATCGGGCGGTCGCGCTGGAGGCCGACGAGAGAGGACAGGCAGAGCTCTGGCGCCAGATCGGACAGGTCCACGCGCTGAACTTCGACGGGGAGCCGTTCCGGGCGGCAATGGAACGCTCGCTCACTCTCTCCGTCGATCGGCGGGCCTCCGCGGAAACGTACGCCGACCTTGCTTACGGGACTGCCATCCGAACGGGCATGTGGCGAACGAGGCCTCCCATGGAGCTGGTCGACGGCTGGATCGATCGGGCGCTCGAGCTGGCGGACCCCGACAGCCGGGCTCGCGCGATGGCGCTGATCGCTCGCTGTCTCTGGCAACGGCGCGACGTTCGAGAAACGGCGGTGGAGGCGAGCGCGCTGGCAGAACGACTTGGCGATGTCGAGCTCCGCGCGCAGGCTTTCGGGGCGCTCTACGTGGCGGCATTTGCGGCCGGCGAGTTCGCCGAGGCGCTTGAATGGACCGAGCACCAGCTCGAGCTCGCCGACCAAATCCACGACGCCGACCTCCTCGCCGACATCTACGAGTTCGCCATCCCCTCGTACACCGCCATGGGCCGGATCACGGAAGCACGCGGCCTCGCGCGTAAGCAGGCCGAGGTTGTCGAACCGCTGACACCGCATCACCGTCTGCACGGCGTCAGCGTTCAGCTCGAGGTCGAGGAGACGAGCGGTGGTTGGGAGGCGATCCTCGCCCTAGCCGAGCAGACCGAGCGAAGGGTCGAGGCAAACCTCGCTACGCCCTGCATCCGCAACGCGCGAAGCCTGCTCGTGACTGCCCTTGCAGCCGCGCAGCAAGGAGACGATGGCCGTGCGCGCGAGCTCGAAGAACGGGCACGGGAGGTTGAGACGACCGGCTACGACGTCGTCCTCAGCGCCCCGAAGGTCCGCCTTGCGCTGTTGCGAGGCGAGATCGACCACGTCGATCTTCTGCCACCACCCCTCGGGGAGTACGGCGCCCAAACCTGGTTCGCACTGGCGGCGATCAGCGCGCGCATCGATGCGCTCGCCGAGCTGGGCGATCGGGACCGGATCGAGCAAGAGGCGCCGGACCTCGCGCAGCCGAACACATACTTGGAGCCGTTCGCGCTTAGGGCTCTAGGGCGAGTGCGGGGAGACCAGCAATTGCTCGAGCGGGCGGCCGAGCTCTTCGGCGCGATGGGGCTCGACTGGCACGCAGGCCAGACGCGGGCTCTCCTCGTTTAGCCGAAACCTACGAAGGCGCCGCTTACGGCGCCGACCTCAGGATCCCGGGCTTGCCCGGGATCCGTCTGAAATGACCGGTCGACCCGCTCTCCGTCAGCCGAAACCCACGAAGGCGCCGCTTACGGCGCCGACCTCAGGATCCCGGGCTTGGCCCGGGATCCGTCTGAAATGACCGGTCGACCCGCTCTCCGTCAGCCGAAACCGAGGATGAATTTCGCGTCGTCCGACATCAGCTCGGGCGTCCAGGGCGGATCCCAGGTGAGCTCGACCTCGACGTCCTCCACCCCGGGCACCGCCGCGGCGGCATCGTGGATGCCTTCCTGGATCATCGGCCCGGCCGGGCAGCCCATCGACGTCAGGCTGTGGACGACCTTCACCTTCCCACCCTCGACCTGCACCTCGTAGACGAGCCCGAGGTCGACGACGTCCATCCCCAGCTCAGGGTCTTCGACCCCCTTCAGCGCCTCGGTTACCTGTTCTGTGGTCGGCATGCCATCAGGCTATAGGAGCCTTACTTCCTCGCGGCGCTCGCGCGCGAAGAAGTGGATGCCGTCAACGAAGCGCACCCAGTTGCAGCGGGTGCACATGACGAGCGAATGGGTGCGCGCGCTGTCGGCGAGGTAGCGGACGCCGCGCAAGAGGTCGCCGTTCGAAACCCCGGTAGCGGCGACGATGACCTCGTTCGGCGCCAGATCGTCGATCGTGAAGATCTGCTCGATGTCGTCGATCCCCTGCTCCTTTGCGCGCTCGATCTCGCCGCGCCGTGTCGGCCAGAGCTGGGCTTGCAGCTCGCCTCCCACGCAGCGGAGAGCTGCAGCGGTCAGGACCGCCTGGCGGGTGCCGCCGATGCCGATCGCGAGGTGGTCGTTCGTCCCCCGGACCGCGGCCGAGATCGAGGCGGTGACGTCGCCGTCCTGGATGAGCTTGATCCGGGCGCCGGCGGCACGGATCTCCTCGATCAGGTCATGGTGGCGAGGCCGGTCGAGGACGATCGTCGTCACGTCCGCCACGCGCCGGCCGAACGCCTCCGCGATCGCCTCGATGTTCTCTTCCACCGGACGCTTGAGGTCGATCTTCCCGCGAGCCCGCGGGCCGACGGCCATCTTGCGCATGTACATGTCCGGCAGGGTCTGGAACGTGCCGGGATCGCCGGCCGCGATCATGGCCATGGCCCCGCCTGCTCCCCGAGCAACGATGCTCGCGCCCTCGAGCGGATCGAGCGCGAGATCGGCCGGCTCGCCCCCCACGCCGATCCGCACTCCGGCGGCGAGCTCCTCGGCGTCTTCGGAGGCGCCGATCACGATTTGGCCGTCGATCGGCAGCTTCTCGAGAGCCTCCTGCATACCGGCGCAGGCCGCCTCCTGCGCCCCGGCCTGATCCGCGCGGCCCAGCCAACGGGCACTGGCGAGCGCAGAACGTTCGGTGACGCGCGCGTAGCTCTCGCACAGACAGAGCCGGGCGGTACCGGTCTCGGCGTCGCGCTCTTCGCCGACGAGCTGCGCCATCAGACTTTTTGGAGCTGGTCGGCAGCGGACAGGACGAGCTCCATGACCTCGGAGGTCGCCCCCTCGCGGTCACGGTTGGCGATCACGGGCACTCCTTCCTTCTCCGCACGTTCGACGATGTAGTCCTGGAGGTAGCGGATGTCCGAGAGGTGCTCCAGGTACCTGTCGAGCGGCCGCACGCCTTCCGAGGCGAGGTCACGGATCCAGAAGTGGCCCGCGTGGGCTTCCTCGCTCTCGATCGCGAGCACGCACTGGACGGTGAGCGCGTTCTCGATCTCGGCCGGAAGCATCCCCGGAACGAGATGGACGCCTTCCAGGACCGTCGACCAGCCCTCGTCGAGCGAGCGCTCGATGGCCGCGTTGACGCCGACAAGGACGTTCCGGGTCTGGTCGAGGAAGCCGTGCAGAAGCGGGTCGACCTGTTCCTCTTCGGCGCTGCGCAGCGCACTGCCGGCCTCGAAGCTCGAGTAGTGGATCGACGGCATGAATTCCGGGCTGAAGAAGGCCCGGAGCGTCTGGCGGACGAAGTCGGTCGACGTGACCCGGGTGATCCCCAGCCGGTAGGCGACCTCCGTCGCGACGGTCGACTTCCCGGTGCCGGTCGCGCCGCCGATGAGCACGATGATCGGCAAGTCCAGCTCCTCGAGGTCGCGGTAGCGACGGAGGCGCCCAGCCGCCTTCTCGCCTTCCCCGTCTCCGAGCACCTCGACAGCGAGGTCCTGCACGCGATCGAGCTCGATCGTGTCCTTGTTGCCGTCCAGCAAATCCTTTTCGACCCGGCGCGCCAGCTCGTAGGCCCGAACTGCGGACACACCAACGCGCATGAGCGCCCGCGCCATGAGCCCCTTCGAATACGGCTCGTCGCCGCCGAGAGGCAGCGGATCCGTACGCCGCCGCTCAGTCATCCCGCCACCGGCTGCGCGGCCGCCGCCTCGGCGAGGGCCAACAGCTCCGCGTCCAGATCCGGCTCGCCGGGAAGCGGCCGGGCCTCGTTGTCGGCAAACACGCACTCGACGTCCCGAGCGGCCGCCGCCTCCGCGACGACGTCGATCGCGGCCGCCTTGATCTCGACGAGGTACACCTCGGCCTCGATTTGCTTCAGCTCCTCCCGCAGGGCGGCGCGACTGGCGAGGCTCCGCGAGACATAAACCACTTCCCCGTCGAGATGGTCGACGGGCGCCGGCCCCGCCGTGAAGACCGCGACGCGCCGGCCCGCGAGCGGCGAGAGTGGCCGCAGCCGCAACTCGATTCCGACCACCGGCACGTCCTTCAGCTCGCGGATCGGTGCCGGATCGCCGCCACCAAGAAGCACGACGAGATCCGACACGAACACGCGGTACGCGTTCAGATAGGCGGTCGCGTCCTGGCCCGGACCGACGACGAGGATCCGTCCGTTGACCGAGACGGGAGGGACGGCGGCCCCACTGCCGTCGAAGATGGCAAGGTCGGGACGCAGCGCCTCTACGAGCTCGGCCCCACGCGGCACGTTCGACGTGAAGACCTGACCGGCGAACCCCCCACCCGCGCGCCGGCAGCCAATCGTCGGCACACCTGTGACCGCGGCCGTCTCCAGGTAATCGGAAGCGGCGTGACCCCCGGCACGGGAGATCTCCAGCAGACGCTCGAGGCTCGGTGGGCCCTCGACGATCTCCGGCTCACGCGGGCCACCCCGACCCATCGAGACGACGACCACCCGGCAGCGCCCCGCGAGCAGGCGGGCGAGGTGGCCCGTCACGGCGGTCTTCCCGACGCGCTTTCCCGTCCCGATGACCGCCAGCGACGGAACCGCCGAGAAGGGCAGATAACTGGGCGGCTCGAACTTGAAGTCCGCACCGATGTAGCGAAGCCCCAACGCGAGCGCCCGGCTTGCCCACAGCATCCGCTCACGCGGGCCGAGAACGGGCTCGTCGGAGAGATCGACCACGACCTCGGCGCCGGCGTCGTCCAGCGACTCCAGGAGCGGAACGCCGTACTCCTCCCCCCCACGCAGCTTCTCGGTGCCGCCGATGAGGAGAGCGCCGACGAAGTCGAACGGCAGCTCCGCGAGCGCGTCACGCACGACATCGGCGTGGTGCTCCCCATCGATGAGCGCGATCGCCCTCACGAGTGGGTCGTCACCTCCGACTCGATGCGGGCCGTGTACTTCTCGAAGGCGAGCGTCTCGGTCGAGAACTGAATGATCTTCTCCTGCCCGTGGAACGGGTACTTGCGCCAAACGTCCACGTGCGCGCCGGTAATTTCGACGACGTTGTAACAGGGGCGCGTGTTGCCTCGCAGCCGGAGGGAGGAGACCGTGCCCGTGTTGACGACGAAGAGATCCTCGAGCCGCCAAGCGTACGGGACGTGCTTGTGGCCCGAAAGCACGAGATCGACCCCGGCTCGCTGCAGACACTCGATTGCGTCGCCGGCGTCGTGCACGACGTTCCGCTCGCGCCCGGTGCCCGGAACCGGCAGCAGGTGATGGTGCAGGACGAAGATCCGCAGCTCGGCGGGCCGGGAGAACTGCTGCTCGATCCAGCGGTACTGGCTGCGGCCGATCTGGCCGTGGTCGAGGTCGGGCTCGGTCGAGTCGACGGCGACGACGCTCACTCCGTCCAGGTGGAGCACGGAGTTGCGGTCGCCGAAGAGCTGTTCGAAGTGCACGTAGCCGACGTTGCGCGAGTCGTGGTTGCCCGGCACGACGACCAGCGACTTGCAATGCAGGCGGTCGAGGTAGGACTTGGCCTGGGCGAACTCCTGCTTGAACCCGAACGTGGTCAAGTCGCCGGTGCAGATGACGATGTCGGGGCCCAGATCGTTGATCTCGCCGATCGCGCGCTCCATCAGGCTCGGCATGAAGTGCGGGCCGCCGCAGTGGATGTCCGAGATGTGCGCGATCTGGAAGACACGATCAGCCGCGGGCATGCTCGAAGTGTACGTCCGGACCCGGGGAATCGTGCCTATCCGGTCCCGTTGCTATCCTGATTGCAGATGGCCTCAGAAGTGCCTGATTTCCAGGCATATTGCGGGCGGGGGGAGCCGCGCTTCGCAAACCACGTAGAACTCGAGTGCGCGAAGCTGCTCGACTACTACCGCGTGCCCTGGCAGTACGAGCCGACGACCTTCGTGCTCGAGCGGGCCGCCGACGGAACCGTCGTCGAAGCGTTCAAGCCCGACTTCTACCTCCCAGAGCAGGATCTCTACCTCGAGTTGACGGTGATGAAGCAGTCGCTCGTAACGAGGAAGAACCGCAAGCTGCGCAAGCTGCGCGAGCTCTATCCCGACATCCGGATCAAGCTCTTCTACAAGCGCGACATCCAGCGCCTGGCCGAGCGATACAGACTCGATCTCGCATCCTAGGGTTTGGTGAATCCGGAATGGGTCGACCGGTCATTTCAGACGGATGACGGGCAAAGCCCGACATCCTGAGGCGGCATCGCAAGCGATGCCTTCGGTAGGCTCGAACGGCATCGGCGAGCTCTACCTCTCCGCCGCCGAGATCCGCGGGCGCGTCGACGAGCTCGGGGCTGCGATCGCCCGCGACTACGAGGGCCGCGAGCCGCTCCTCGTCTCCACGCTGAAGACCAGCGTCTTCTTCCTCGCCGACCTGTCGCGCGCGATCTCGATCCCGCACGCGCTGGACTTCATCGCCCTCGCCGGCTACGACGGCCGAGGGGGCGGATCGTCAGGCGTCCGGCTGCTCAAGGATCTGGACACGTCCATCGAGGGCCGCGACGTCCTGCTCGTCGAGGACGTCGTCGACACTGGCCTGACGCTCAACTACGTTTGCAAGACGCTGTCCCTGCGCGCGCCGGCGTCGCTGAACGCCGTCACCTTCCTCGATCGCCCCTACCGGCGGCTCGTCGACGATCTCCCCGTCCGTTACGTGGGCTTCACGGTCCCGGACGAGTTCTTCGTCGGGTATGGCTTCGACCTCGACGAGCGCTACCGGCACCTTCCGGACTTGCGACTCCTCAAGCGCTAGTCAACCTCCCGGCTCACGGGGGAACCAGGGGTTCCCCGTGCTCTTACAGGTAACCAAGCGGATCGACGGGCGTGCCGTTGATGCGGACCTCGAAGTGCAGGTGCGGACCGAAGCAGTGGCCTGTGCAGCCCACGTAGCCGATCACCTGGCCCTGCGAGACGCTTCCACCGCCGACGGCGATGCTCGACTGGTGCGCGTATCCGGTCGAGAGACCGCCACCGTGATCGATGATGACGAAGTTCCCGTAGCCGCCCATCCAGCCGGCGAAGATGACCGTCCCGCTCGCCGAAGCATGGATCGGCGTCCCGTATCCCGCTCCGATGTCGATCCCTGCGTGCAGACGCCCCCAGCGCATGCCGAACGGGCTGACAACCGGCCCGCTCACCGGCCAGATGAGCCCGCTCGACGACGGCGACGAGTCGTAGCTCGACGATCCCGACGCCTGGATCTGGGCGGTCACCTGCGCCTGGGCGGCCTCGAGCCCGGCGGCCTCGTGCAGGTATTCGCGCTTGCTCTCCTCGACCGAAGCGAGCTGCGCCCGCTTATGGGCTTTCGATGAGGAAAGCCCCTTCTTGCTGATCAGCAGACGCTCGCGGACTTCACGCACCTGCGTCGTGCGCACGGCGATCGTGCGCGTGACCGTGGCCACCTTCTCGCGCGTCGCCTTCGTCTTCTCGCGGGCGGCGTGCATGCGCACCTTCGCGCCGTCGACTTGGGTGGTGATGTGGTTGTCCTGCGCGCCCAGGTCTCGCACGTAGTCGACCTGGTCGAGGAAATCGCTGAGGTTGCCCGAGGAGAGCAGCACATCGAGCGTTGTCGGATCGTCGGATTCGTAGAGCTCGATCAAACGCCGATTGAGCCGGCCGACGGAGACCGCGTACTCCCGCTTGACGAAATTCAGCTGCTCGGTCTGAAACACGAAGAGCCTCGTGATTCGCTCCAGCTTCTCCTGCTGGAGCGCAAGATCGCGCTCGAGCGTGTCGAGCTGGGCCGAGACGTCGCCGACCTGGCCCTCGAGCTCGCGGATCCGTCCTTCGATCGATCCGATCTCGGATGAGAGCTGAGCTTCCTGAGCCTGTGCGGCGGCGATCTTCGCGCGTAGGTCAGAGAGACGATCGGCCCGCGCATCTCCCCCGATGGACGCCGACACGGCGACCATGAGCGCGAGGGTGAGGATCAGGATGACCCGTTGGGGCATCAGGGGAGGGTTCGGGACAGGGAGTAACGTCCCTGCCCGGCCGAAAAGTTGCTGGATATTAGCGTTTCTTACGGATGGAGCCTACTGCGGCCCCGGCTCCGGGACATTCGGCTGCTGCGGCCGATCGCCCTCGCCCGGCGGCGGAAACGGCTCCAGAACCTGCACCGGCTGCGGCGGTTCGCCCTCGTCGGGCGGAGGGAACGGCTCGGGCACTCGCGCCGGCTCGGGTGCCTCTTCGTCGCTCGGCAAGACCTGAGTTGGCTGCGCCTGGAGCTGCGCCCGCCCGATCCGCTCGTTGGCTTCCAGCGCCACCTTGGTCATCTGTTCCTCCTTCGCCTTGATCTCGTCGTCGAGCTCCTGCATCTGCTTCTTCAGCTCCCTCGTCGCCGCTTGATCTCCCTCGTAAACCGCTTCGCCCAGCTCACGGAGCCGATCGCTGCGGGCGGCGGCGAGGCCGGAGAGCTCATTGCGCAGCGCGGCGAGCTCGATTCTTGCGCTCCGCTGGGCCGCGACCGTCTCGACGGCCGCTCCCGCACGGGCCCGCATGGCGTCCAAGGCCTCGAGGGAAGCCTTCGCGACACTGGATGCCTCTCCCGGAAGGCGACGCGTCTGCGAGACGAAGGCCGCGAGCACCAGGGCCGCCAGGACGAACAGGATGAACCCCCAGACGAAGTGCCCGATGGCCAGAAGCAAGATCGCGAGCGTGAGCGCGCCTACGCCAATCCCGAAGAGGATCGTGGACGGGGGCACGCCGAAGAACCGCACCTCGGCGACGAACGGATCGACGGGCACCGGCCCGGTCTCGATCGGAGGCAGCTCCTGCACAGCGGTCTCTCCGCTCGGGACGCCCACGCTCGCCCCGCACTGGGGACAGAACCGGCTCTTCGCGGGCAGCTTGGCCCCACAGCTCTCACAGTCAGCCTTAGGCACGAACACGCTCCTCGCTCGACTCGGCTCGCGGCTCCAGGGCCCGCAGCGCCTCTGCCACCCGCCGCCGGAGCGGGCCGACGAGCTCGCGGTAGTCATTGTCCGAGACCTTCCCGGTCCGATGGTCGAACTCGAGCTCCTTGAGCGCCCCCAGCGCCCGGTCTCGCTGCTCCGCCAGCTCGAGCGCGCGCTGCTCGAGCGCCCCGGGCTCGTCGAGCCGATCCTCGCTCGGCGCCGGCTCCCGCAGGAAGGGCAGCGCGACGTAGAGCACGCAGGCAACGGCGAGGATCCCGCCGAGCACGAGCGCAACGAAGGTCATGCGCGCACGAGCGGGCGCAGCTCGCGGTAGCGCGCCGCGAGCCGGCGCTGTTCGGCGGCACTCGGCCAGAGGGTGACGAGTGCGCCGGCCAGGAAGATGAAGCCTGCGAGCCAGATCAGGTTCACCAGCGGCTTGACAAGCACCTTGAAGACGACGCTGCCGTCGGGATTGATCTGGTCCGCGATCACAAACAAGTCCTCGCCGGTGAGGTAGTCGCTCCGAATCCCGACCTCGTTGGAGGCCTGCTGCTCAGCCCGGTAATTGTTCTTTCCGGACGCGAGCGTGCCCAGCGAGTCGCCCCCGCGCCGAACGTCGAGCAGGGCCCGCGTCTCCGTCGCGTTCGCGGACTCGCGCTGCACGAGCGAGCGGTACTTGAGCCGGTAGTCGCCGACCGCCAGCGTCTGCCCGGGACGGAGCTTCTGTGCGCGCACCTTGTCGTACGCGCTCGAGCCAGCGACGCCGATCGCCAGCAGGACGATCGCCGCGTGCACGATGTACCCGCCGTAGCGCCGCCGGTTCCTCGCGATCAGCTCCGCGAGCGCACCGGGCCAAGAGCCGCCGGCAAGCGCGCGGCGGGCGCGTGTCCCGCGGACGAACTCGTAGCCGATCGAGCCCAGGACGAAGGCCGAGAACGTATACGCGACGAGCCCGGCCTTGGACGAGCCCGCGCCGAAGGCGAGCAGGACCGCACCGATCAGGAGGGCGAGCGCGGCCGGCCAGGCGAAGCTTCGCCCGAGCGAACGGAGAGAGGCGCGCCGCCAGGCGACGAGGGGGCCGATCCCCATCAGCAGCAGGAGCGGCAGCCCGAAGATACGCAGGAAGAAGTTGTAGTACGGCGCACTCACGGTGATCTGCTCGCCCCGCACGGCGTCGGACAGGATCGGAAAGACGACTCCCCAGAGGATCGTCAGGCAGAGCGCGACCAGCAGCAGGTTGTTGTAGAGGAAGCTCGCCTCGCGCGAGATCAAAGACTCCATCCGGGTTCTCGCCCGCAGAAGCGTTAGCCGCGAGAACACGAGCGCGAGTGAACCGGCGGTAACGAGGCAGATGAAGCCGAGGAACCACGGGCCGAGCGGGCTCTGCGTGAAGGAGTGGATCGAGCTGATGACGCCCGATCGCGTGAGGAACGTGCCGAAGAGGGCGAGGCAGAACGCGAGCACGACGAGCAACATGTTCCAGACCTTCAGCATGCCGCGCTTCTCCTGGATCATCACGGAGTGGAGGAACGCCGTCGCCGCGAGCCACGGCATCAGCGCCGCGTTCTCGACGGGATCCCAGGCGTAGTACCCGCCCCAGCCGACCTCGACATACGCCCAGTGGGCGCCGAGGAGCTGACCGATGCCAAGCGCCGTCCAGGCGAAGAGCGTCCAGCGGCGGGTGGCGACGATCCAGAGCTCGTCCGACCGCCTCGCGAGCAGAGCGCCCATGGCGAAGGCGAACGGAATCGTCAGTCCGACGAAGCCCAGGTAGAGGAAGGGCGGGTGGATCATCATGTAGGGGTTCTGCAGGCTTGGGTTGAGCCCGGCGCCGTCGGCCGGAGCGACCTGTGTGTCGAACGGGCTCGAGACCGCGACGAGCATGAAGGCGAAGAACGTCGTCACGAGGCCGAGGACCGGCACGACCCAGGAGAGCACGTCCGCTCCCGTACGGCGGCCGAAGGCGACGGCCGCTGCGGAAAAGCCCGTGAGAATCAGCAGCCAGAGCAGGAGCGAGCCCTCCTGGCCACCCCAGAAGGCGGAGATCTTGTACGGAGTCGGCAGCTCCAGGCTCGTGTGGTCGGCGACGTAGACGAAGGAGAAGTCGTGCCGAAGGAGCGCGGTCAGCAGGATCGCGGCGGCCGCCACCGAGACGCCGAAGGCGGCGAGGAGGGCGTTCTGCGCAGAGCGCGCCAGGCGGCGGCGGCGGGTCTTCGCCGCGTAGGCGCCTGCTATGAGCGCGTAGAGGGCGAGTCCCAGGCAGAGCACAAGCGCGGCGCGCCCGAGCTCAGGCATCGAAGGCTTGCATCAGGCCCTCTTGGCGGGGGTGTACTTCGAGGGGCACTTCGTCCGCAGCGAATCACGCTTGGCGACGAAGACTCCGCTCTGCAGGCGTCCTTCCACCCGCACCTCGCGTCCGACCCTGAAGAGATCCGGCACCGACCCTCGATAGACGACCGGCACGCTCGTACTGCCCTCCACGTCGCGCAGGCGGAAGCGGAGACCATGAGCGGCATAGGCGTCACCGCTCGGCTGACTTGTCACTTTGCCGACGAGGGCAACCTCCCCACTCCGTCCCCTGAGCTGGCTCGGCTGTATCGAAGGCGTGCCGCCGGAGACGGCGACGTAGAGCAGGAAGACGGCGAGCGCCGCGGCGACCGAGAGCGCGACGACCAGGCGGACCGGGCTTCCTGAACGTCTCACGATGAAAAGTCTAGTGGCGCCCCGTTCCCGACCGATGGATAGAGCGTCTCGAGGACCGCTGCGAGGTTCGCATCCGTGGCCGCCCGTTCGAGCATGCAGTCCGCTACTCCCCTTCCGACGGCCCGGGCCGTGCCTTCGACTACGAGCCGCTCAGCCGGGCTGAGCCCTCTGAGGCGTGCACTCCGTCTCAGGAGGTTTTCCTCAGAGACGCGATCTGCGTGCTGCCTGAGGGCCTGAGCGTCGATCCTCATCGCGCGAGAGCCCGCTCGAGGACTTGTTCCGGACGACGGGCGGCTGCCGGCTGCGGCTTGCGACCGGCGAAGGTGAAGCCGCTGAACATGAGTGCGATGCCGACGAGTTGACCGAGGTAGACGAGTGAGTAGTCGCCCGCTCGGGACATTCCCGTCGCCAGCGCGACCACGACCGCCCCCGAGGCGATCCAGACGTTCGCGCTCACCCGCCGGCGTCGCACGATCGAGTACAGCGAGCCGCCGACGAGGGTGAGCGTCCCGAGCGAGTTGAAGGCAACGGCCCAGAGGAATGCGTGGCCGCCCAGGGCCCCGTTCTCAGGCGGGCGGCCACTAGGCGTGACCGCTAGCAGGTGAGCGTCGACTGATGCGAGCGCGACTGCGATCACCGCGGCGACCGTGGCAACTGCCAGCCCGCCGAGCAGTAGATCGCGGCCGCGCCGGGGGAGGAGGAGCCAGGCCGAACCGGCCCCGAGGTAGCCGACGGTGAGCACGCCGCCGGCGAGGTAGTACGACCGGAAGAGCGCGGGGCTCCAGCCGGCCCGTTGAGCGATCGCCTCACAGGTCGTCGCGACCGCAAAGAACGCAAAGCCTGCCGCCCAGAGCGCTTTCTGCCCCGCCGGCCGGCTTCGGAAGGAGCGTAGGAGCAGGATCGTGAACAGCGCCGCGAGCAGGGCGGCGGCTACCGGCAGTACGGCATCGGCCACGGCCGGGACGGATTGCCGCGAGCCCGAGCTGATCGGCGTCACTGGCGCTCCGGGCCGCACGACTGTCACATAGGCAAAATCCCGACCGCCGAACATCCCCTGATGGCTGGCGACGAACAGGTACCTCCCTGTGGCCAGCCTGCGGGAGGGACTGAGCGTCAGCTGCCGGGCCGAGCCCGACCGAACGCGCAGGGGAATCCGCGATCCCCGGTCGAGATTGAATAGCCCGTAGGCTGCCGGCCGGTCGACGAGCGCCGCGCGAGCGACGAGGGCGGTGACGTCCGCGGCGTGAACCCGCAGCGCGTCGGCCGGATAGGGCGTCTGCGGATCACGCCACGCAAAGAGCTTGATCGGCCCTTGCCGGGTCGCGAGGAACTGGCCGACGACCTGAGGCGTAAAGCGAGGCTGGTAGGTGTACCGAATCGAACTGCCACCGACGCCCGCCACTGCGGGAACGAACGGGAGCGAGAAGAGCAGCAGCGCGATCGCGCCGACGGCGATGCTGACCCGGGTGCGATAGCCCCTTCGGCCACGCCGTCGGGGCGAAGTCCTGGGTCGGTCCCGCCGGCGGCGATGAGCCCGGTAGAGCATCGCGGCGGAGAGGAGCGCGCTCGCAGGAAGCCAGGCAAGCTCGAACTTCCAGCCGACCGACGTGAGCGGCCCCTGGCCGTAGGGCGAGAAGGCGAGCGGGATGACCGCCCAGGTCAAGGACGGCCCGGCCAGGAGAAGCACTGAGGCGGTGAGCGGGAAGCCGGCGAAGAGCCAGCCGATTCCAGGAAAGCCGAGCAGCGCCATCGGCAGCTCGTAGCCGGCGAGAGCTGCCGGGCTGCGCCGCCGAACGCGCCGCGGGATCCGCCCCGTGTAGACCGCGGGAACCGACACGAGGGCGCGGATGCTCTCCTGTCTCTGGCGGAGGCTCATCTGCCACGCGCTCACGGCGTAGGCCCCGAAGCCGGCCAGCACGGCGAGCGCCGCCGGAATGAGGAGGAGGGCAGCCCAGGGCTCGAGTCTGGCGACCGCATCCCGGAAGGTGACTCCACCCGACACGTCGTGCGCCTCGGCCGCCGAGATCCCGATGCCTGCGGCGTAGTACGTCGCCACGCCGATTCCGACTCCGGCGAGCGCGATCCGCTCAGCGCGCGGTAACCGCGTCCCGCCGAGGTGCGCGAGCAGTCCGAGCGTCAGCCCGACGAGCATCACGAGCAGCCCGCCGAGCATGTTCAACTGCGCGTGCAGGTTGACGATCACGGCGCCCGCATCTCCGCCTTCTTCGAGCAGCTCGTGGACGGCTGGGAAGGCCTGCACGGGGCCCTGCAGCGTCCCAATCACGAGCGCCGCGCATCCTGCGAGCACGAAGCCTCGTGTCGGCGCCGGCGCCCGCAGGAAAGAGCGAGCGACGAGCGCCAGCAGGAACCAGAAAGCACCGAGCATCGCCGTGCCCGCACCCATGAGCAGATAGGGATGGAGCGCTGTCGCAGCTTCCGCCTGGTCGGGAGAGAGCCCCCGGTGCACGACGAGGGCGCCCTCGTGGAAGCCGAGGTACAGCGTCACGGCGTAGAAGGCCAGTGAGGCGGCCAGGAGCGCGTAGAAGCAGGCGTCCGCCCCTCGGCGCGACGGCGTTTTCCCTCCGAGGAGCGGGGCGAGGTAGAAGAGCGCCCCTGCGACGACCATCGTCAGGCCCGTGACGAGGTTGACGTGCGCGTGAGCGATCGGGTCGATCCACTCGCCGGCGTGGCCCGCGCGGTAGAGCCAGTCTGCGTTCGCCGGCTGCACCTGGATCACGCCTTGAACCGTGCCGACGGTCAGGCCCGCCGCGCCGGTCGCCAGGAACTTCCAGAGGTGACCCGCCGGCTTCGGAATCTGCACGAGCCGGGCCTGGAAAACCGTCAGGAAAACGGTGGCCGCGAAACACCAGTAGCCGAGGCCCATGACCCCCGCGCCCATGCCGATCGGCACCCGATACCAGTCGCCCATGCTCGCCTTGGCCGCCTCGTAGTCCCAGCCGTCCGAGACGCGGAGGCCGATGACGATTCCGTTGGCGACGTAGGCGACGTAGAAGACGAGCAGGCCGCCCGCCGTGAACCAGAACGCGCCCTGCGCGAGCGGCTCGCTGGCGAGCGGCCGCCCGACGATCCGGGGCAGCACATACCAGCAGAGTCCCGTGGCGATCAGCGTGCCGCCGCCGACGATCATGACGTGCGTGTTCGAGAGGTCGCGGACGAGATGGCCCGCGTAGCCGGCTCCGGCAAGCCACTCGGCTGCCCACGGGAGGTTCTTGACGACCATGTGCAGGCTGCCGAGGACGAGAAAGCCTGCCCCGGCGAGGAAGTACTTCGCAAGTTTCCGATCGTGCTTCCCGAGCTCGTCCTCGGGGTAGGGCTCAGTCCGCACCGGCGGTGCCTTCCCGGGAAGGATGAAGCAGATTGCGGCCACCACGACCGTGAAGAAAGAGAGATAGGTCAGAAACTGCAGCGAGGAGAGATGCCTCAGGTACACGGCTTAGCGCCGCCCATTAGCGGAGGCCCGGCTCGATGAAGAAGACGGTCAGCGTCCAGGCCAGCCAGAGCACGACCATGAGCGCGAGCAGGATCCATGACCGCTGCACCGCCCGCCGCGACCAGCGTACGTCCTCGCCCACGTCGCGGTACCCGAAGAGCGGGCGCGCCGGGCGAAGCGGTTTGCGCTCCCGCTCGGCCATTCAGAACACCTTCTCCATGACGAGGTTGCGCTCGGCGTCGAGGCCTCCGGAGTCGGCGAGCAGGCGCTCGAAGGTGTAGCCGCGCTCGAGGTACGCCTCCAGCTGTCCCGGCGTGTCCCAGGTCGTGTAGCAGTGGATCCGCACGTCTCCCTCGGCCTCGGCGCGGACGAAGACGTCGAAGCGCTGGCAGCCGGGGTATTCCTGGACATGTCCCTTCAGCGCCTGGAGCGACCCGTACAGCGCCTCCCATTCCTCCGCCGGCACGATCGCCTCCGTCAGGGCGGAGTAGGCGACGAATGGCAAGGCCATGACCATCAGAACTTCTGCCCCCAGGCGAGGTGGCCGACGATGATGGCGACGTCGAAGGCAACGATGAATGCGGTCAGCAGGACGAAGAACGCAGTTGCCGGGCCGGCGGCCTCCGCCGTCCCGCCTCCGAACTGGTCGAGGGGGTAGATGCCGGGTCGCTGCCGGGTCGTCCGGTACTGCTTGACCCAAAACAGCAGGGCCACGGTCATCACGGCCACGAATCCCCACAGCCAGCCGATGGCGAACCAGTCGACGTGCCACGTCCCGACACGGCCGTCATTGATGTGGTGGCCCTGGAGGTACAGGTAGTAGTCGTGAACTTCCTGCGGCGAGTCACCGGTCGGCATCTGTCCACTCCTCTTCGTCGAGTGCCCAGTCGGGCGTGTAGTAGTCCTCCTCGTCCACCAGCAGCGGCACGCGCGCAGCTTCCTCGAGGTTGTGGAAGTGCCCGGCCTTCCACGCCCAGATGAAGCCGATGAGCGCGATTGCCGCGAAGACGAAGAACGTGTCCATCATCCAATCGGCCATCGTCCAGCGCGACTTGTCGTTCTCGGGCGCGTCGTGCGCGAGAGCCGCCGCCGGCGTGGCCAGGGCGAGCGCGAGCACGAGTGCGAGCGTCGAGAGCCGATGCCTCATTGTTGCCCCGGAACGGTCGGTGGGATAGCCATTTGCGCCTCGTCTGGAAGCTTGTCGCCGCGCTCGCGCGCGTCGGCCCAGGCCCGGTTCAGGAGATCCTCGTAGATCGTCTTGATGCCGGCGGCGGCGTCGGTCAGGGTGAGCGGCGTCCCCAGGTTCTTGACGACGATCTGGTCGCCCGGCGCGAGGCCCGGGAAGACACGCATTGCCTCCTGGTGGAACGGGTCAGCAAGCTGCTTCTTCGAGAAAGCCACGTTCTTCTCGATCGGCTGACGGTCCTTGATCCACGCGAGCAGCTCCTTCGGCGGGCTCCAGACGATGTAGTCCTCCGGTTGCGGGACGCGGTTCTTCTTCAGTGTCTTGTTCGGAATCGTCTTCACGAACATGACCACGCGCCAGATATCGTCGACGGTCAGGCGCTCGCCGAAGTTCTCCATCGCCGTGCCGGGCCAGCCGCGAAGGACGCGATAGTAGAAGTCTCCGGGCGAGGTATCGCCGCCGCAGCACTGATCGTCGGCGTCGTCGAAGGGAAGAGGCGTCGGGGAGAGGAAGCGCGCCGAGGGCCCTTTACCGTCACCGGCGAGGCCGTGGCAGCCGACGCAGCGCTGCTGGTAGATCTCCTTGCCGCGGAGCAGGTTCCCCTCCGTGATCGGCAGAGGGTTCGCGGAGAGCCAGTAGTCGCGGTCGATCTGCGCGAGGTTCGGAGCCTCCTCGAGCTGGTTCGGCGGTGGCTTGATCTCCTTGGCCTCGAGCGGCTTCTTGTGCGCGCCTTGGAAGCCGCGGTACGGCTCCGGGAAGCCCTGGACGGTGAGGACGAGGTGCTTGGCGTACAGCTGACCGGCGTAACGCAGCAGCCCCGACTTGCCGCTGCGCTCCTCCGTGAACGAGACCAGCTGCTCGACCTGATCGTCCGAGAAGAGCGACTTGAGGGACGGCATCAGCGAGAGCGGGTCGATGAAGCGCGGGTTCCAGAAGTGAGCCCGGTGCCAGTCGTCCGGATGCCAGCCGGAGTCCTGCGAGAGGTCGGGCCCGGTGCGCTCGGTCCCGAGCAGGTTCGGCGACTGATCGCTCCCGTAGAAGTCGCCGGGCTCGGAGACTTTCGGGTACAGGAAGTAGAGCGCGTAGCGAACGTCCTGCGGGCGCGAATATCCCGAGTGGCAGACGTAGCACCCGTTCTCGGCGAAGAGCTCGCGCCCCTCCTTCGCCTGGCTGGAGAGAGGTGCCCAGTCCTGCGAGACCGGCGGGTCGAACGTGTGGATCGGCAGCCAGACGACGACGAAGACGACCGCGAAGAACGCGATCAGCCCGCCGAGCCCGGCGATCAGCGGCGTCATCAGCATCCGCTCCTGCGGGTGTGGGGCCCATCCGCGCGGGGGCCGCGGTTCCATCCGGTTTCGGCGCGGCTCCTCCATCAGCTAGGTCGCCAGCGGAGGAGCTACTGCCTCCGCAACTCTGAGGGTCTCCTGGCGGCGGCGCTCGTGCGTGTCCGTGAAGATCGTCATGCCGACGTTGACGATCTGCACGATTCCGGAGATGACGATCATCGCCCCGAAGACGCCGCGCGCGATGAAGTACGCGTGCAGCTGCGGCAGGACGTTCACCTCCGGCACGCCCTCCGCCCAGCTGAAGCCTTGCTGGAACCCGGCCAGGGTGAGCACGCTGAAGAACCCGGTGAAGCCGACGGTGACGAGCCAGTACTGCCACTCGCTCAGCGACCGGCTCCACATCGGTCGCGCATAGACCTGGGCGACGATGTAGTCGATCACGCCCATGCCGAGGATCGTGAATGCGCCGAGCAGGGCGAGGTGGGCGTGCGCGACGACGAAGTTCGTGAAGTGGGTGAGCCGGTTGAACGGCTGGAGGGCCTCGAAGGCGCCCTGGATGTTCACGAGCCAGTAGAAGAAGAAGGCGGTCAGCGTGAAGCGCAGGGGTAAGTTCGTGAAGAACTTGTCCCAGTTGCCCTTCATCGTCCCGAGGATGTTGATCGTGAAGGCGAAGACGGGGATCAGCAGCGACCAGGAGGAGACGGTGGCGATCGTCTTCAGCCAGGCCGGCGTCGGCGACTGGAGAATGTGGTGGTCGCCGACCCCCGTGTAGAAGAAGGCGATGCCCCAGAAGCTGACGAGCGAGAGCGTGTAGCTGTAGAGGGGCGTGTTCGTGATTCGCGGGACGAGGTAGAGGGTGATCGCGACCAGCATGGGCGTCAGCCACAGGCCGAAGAGGTTGTGCGAGTACCACCAGTTGAGGATCGCGTCCGAGAGGCTGTTCGAGAGCGCGCCAGACGGGGCGCCCCAGATGTCCCCCGGCCGCCAGATCACGTTGCCGATCGCGTAGTCCACAGCCAGCCAGATCGGGCTTGCGATGAACCACCAGACGGTGACGTAGATCGGCCGGATCGTCCTCAGCTGGACGGTGGCCAGGATGTTGAAGATGTTCGCGCACCAGATCACGAGCAACGCGATGTCGAGCGGCCAGACCAGCTCCCCGTACTCGCGGCCCTGACTGTGGCCGGTGAGAAGCCCGATCACTCCGAGCGTGTACATGACGTTCCAGGCCCAGGCGCACCAGACGCCGAGCCGTTCGCTCCACATGCCTCGCGTCCCGCAGAGCCGCGGCAGCATGTAGAAGAGCGCGCCGAAGTACATCATCGTCAGCCAGGCGAGGATCACGCCGTTCACGTGTCCCTGGCGGACACGGCTGAACGAGAGCCAAGAGATCCCGCCGAAGGAGTCGGGACTCACGAACTCGGTTGAGAGGACGAGCCCGAAGAGGTCGACGACGGTCAGCCAGATGACGGCTGAGATGAGCCAGTGCTTCGCCGCGCGATCAGGGAAGGGTGACGCTCTAGCTGCCCGCTCCGTGAGCGGCGCGGGTGCTTCGCCAGACGGCGCGCCCGAAGTCGTGCGCTCCCCCATGCGGGGCGGAACGTACGCCCTTGCGCCGAGCCTGTCGCCCGAAATGACGAAGTTGTCATTTGCCTGTCATTTGCAGGTCATCCGAGTTAGGCTCCGCCCGCGTCCGATGCAGATCCTGGTCATCGAGGACGAGCCCCGCATCCTGGCGTTCCTTGCGCGCGGCCTGGAGGCGGAAGGCTTCCGCGTCGACAGCGCCGGGACGGGGCCCGACGGTCTACGGCTGGCTTCCGTCCGCGACTACGACATCGTCGTCCTCGATCTGCTGCTGCCCGGGCTCGACGGCCTCTCGGTCCTGCGCGAGCTCCAGCAGGGGCGGCCCGAACTGCCCGTGGTCATCGTCTCGGCTCGCTCCGACCTGCCCACGAAGCTACGCGGCTTCGGGCTCGGGGCGAGCGACTACCTGGCGAAACCCTTCTCGTTCGACGAGCTCGTAGCCCGGGTGCGCGTCCAGCTGCGACACCGGGGCGACATCGAACACAAGAGCGTCATCCACGCGGGCTCCCTGACCCTCGACCTCGCCCGGCGCCAGGCGCGGCTGGGGAACCTCGTGGCCGACCTCTCCGACCGGGAATTTCACCTGCTCCACCACCTGGCCGAGCACGCAGGTGAGACCATCAGCCGCGAGCGCCTGCTCTCCGACGTCTGGGGCTACCACTTCGACCCGGGGTCAAACGTCGTCGAGGTCTGCGTCCGGCGGCTGCGCAAGAAGCTGGGCGAGGGGGCCCCCATCGAGACTGTCCGTCATGCGGGCTACAGGCTCAGCGCGGCCTAGCGCCGTCGAGCTCGCCTGGTTCGCGTTCGCGCTCGCGAACGTCGGAGCGATGGCGCTCTGGCCGGATTGGGAGACGATCCCGTTCCACTTCATCTGGGTCAGCCTCACCTTGCTCTACGGATTTCGGATCTGGCAGCCCATTGCAACCACCTTCGTGCTCGTCATCGTCGCCATTTCGACCGGCCTCCTGATCTTGGTTGACGCGACTAGAGGGACCCAGCCCTGGGGCGAGCTCTTCGAAGTGCCACTTATGTCTGCGATGTTCCTCGCCATGGTCTGGCACGCGCGCAGACGTCAGGACGCTCTGCGGGCCATTGAGCGGCAGGCGGATGAGCGGGCCTCGCTGCTCGAGCGGCAGGAACGGTTCCTGCACGACGTCTCGCATGAGCTGCGCACCCCGGTGACGATCGCCCGCGGGCACCTCGAGATCTTCCGCCGGGAGGCGGGAGCGTCCGCGCATGAGGTCGATGTCTCGCTCGACGAGCTCGAGCGGATCGAACGAATCCTCGCTCGGCTGCTTCTCCTCGCCAAAGCTGATCGCCCCGATTTCGTCGTCTTCGAGGACATCGACGTCGAGCCGTTTCTCGAGGACGTCCTGATGCGCTGGTCCGGCATCGCGCCGCGCGCCTGGCGACTCGGCGGCGTGCCGGGCGGAACGCTTCGCGCCGATCCGGAGGCGTTGCGGATCGCGCTCGACGCTCTATTGGAGAACGCTGTCAAATACACCCAGGAGTTGGATGGAATCGAGCTTCGGGCTCGCGACGGAGGCAGGCGTCTCGTGATCGAAGTGGACGACGAGGGCCCCGGCGTGCCGCCCGAGGAGTTGGAACGGATCTTCGAGCGCTTCGCGCGCGCCGACGCCGCCCGCTCCCGGTCGCACGGTGGAGTCGGCCTCGGCCTGGCGATCGTCGACGCGATCGCCAAGGCCCACGATGGCACGTGCAGGGTGGTCACCGGGCGCAACGGCTCTACCTTCTCCTTGCACCTTCCGCGTTTTCTCGCGGCGCCTGTGGTCGGGTCCACGCTCGTCAGCGAGGGAGCCACGGCCGAGCGTTAGTTGTCTCGCCCGGGCTGGTCAGGCAGCCCGGCGCATCGTGGCCGTGCGGCGCCGCGGCGGAATCCGGTAGCCGTGATCCTCGCACAGGCTGCCCGGTGCCTCCTCGGTGAGCGCGTCGCAGTACCCCTTGCCGTAGGCCGCCCGCATGAAGGCCGCGACGACGTCGAGGTTCCACTCCTGCACGTCGGCTGCCTCGCGCCAGAGGTCGGTCAGGCGCAGGTCGATGTCGAGCTCCAGGAGATCGATTCGGCTTGGTCTCTTTGCCATGGGGACAGCGTAGGACCCCCATCGGACGACACTCAGCCAGCTAGCGTTGGCCTATGGGCGACCTCCGTTTCGGCCCCGCGCGAGTACCCTCGCGCGATTCGCCGGAGAAAGCGATCGAGCTACTCCGCGAACGTGGCTACACGGCCTGCGAGATCGACTTCGCGAGCGGGTTCTGGATGGACTACCCGTGGGCCGAGAAGTTCGGCAAGCTCGCCCGCCGCCGGCGAATCGCGCTTTCGGTTCATGCTCCGATCGCCGGGTTCATGGGTCACGTCGAGCGTGACAAGAAGCACGCGATGGCGGTCGGGATGCTCGATCACTCGGCGGGGATCGCCAAGGTCGCCGGAGCCGAGCCGGTCGTGTTCCACCCAGGCTTCCTGCTCGAACGTACGCGCAAGCGCGCGCTGGCCCAGGTTGTCGAGCAGCTCGCCGACTTTCGCGCGCGCCTGGAGGCGAAGGACCGCGCCGTCCCGTTCGGCGTCGAAGTCATGGGCCGAGTGCGCGAGCTCGGGACTCTCGATGACGTCCTCTACATCGCGACGCGACTGCCCTGGGTGCGGCCGGTGATCGACTTTGCGCACCTCCACGCCGTGACCGACGGGGCGTTCACGACGACGAAGGCCTTCCGAGACGCCCTCGCCGCCGTGAACAGGCTGCTCCCGCGCGGTGCGCCGTTCCACATCCACTTCTCCGACATCGCCTACGCGAACCGCAACGAGACGAAGCACCTGCCCTACGGAGAGGGGACCTTGCGCGCCGAGCCGCTCGGGAAGGCGCTGGCCCGCTTTGCCCGCCCGGCGACCGTGATCAGCGAGTCGCCGGACGAGGAGTCACATCAGGCTATTCGCGCAGCGCTCTTCGGCGCCGCCGGGAAGAGCTCAGCACGCCGTTCCTCGATGTCTGCGGCCTCGTCTTCGCGCCCACGCTCGCGCAGGAACTGAGCGAACGGCTTCAACGTCTCGTACAAGATCTCGCGGAAATCGGTGTCGGAGACCGTGTCGACGGCTTCGCGGAAGAGCTGCTCGGCCTCGTCGTCCCGGCCCTGGGCGGCTCGAACCATGGCCAGCGAAGCCCCGGTTGTCGCCCAGGACGTGACGTCCTGCGGACCGACGGTCTCGCGCGCGTCGAGAGCGTAGCGCTCTGCTTCCTCGACTCGGCCGCGCTCGAGGAGCAGCTCTGCGAGGCCGCGCTGGCTCTCGCACAGCGCCGCCCGGTCGCCCAGCGGCTTCAGCAGCCGGATCGACTCGCGGAAGCGCTTGTCGGCCTTCGTCACGTCGCCGCTCCACCAGGCCGCCCACGCGCCGACGTTCAGAGCGCGGGCGACAGCCCAAACGGCGCCGGCCTCTGAAAACAGCCGTCGCGCTTCCTCGGCAGCTTCCTCTGCCTGCTCCAGGTGGCCTTGCAGGAGATAGATGCGCGTCCAGGTTTGGAGGACCCAGCCACGGCTGGCGATCGCGCCGCTCTCCTCGGCCAGCTCGCGGGCCTGCGCAAGCAGCGGCTCCGCCTGGTCGAGCTCGAGCTTCGCCCGGTGCGAGTCCGCTCGGGCGAGGACGGCGATGCTCTCGAGGTCCTTGCGCCCGGCGGCGCGTGCCATGGCCAGCTGCTCGCCCAGGTAGTGCTCGGCGTCCGTGAGGTCGCCTACCCACCACGCGGCGTTCGCACGAACGCGAAGAGCGTCGAAGCGGGCAGCCGGATCGCTCTCCTCGAGCGCGGCCAGCGCCTGGTCCGCGAGCTCGCGGGCGCGGGCGCAGTCGGCCTCACGCATGAGCGTGACGTCGGCCAGGGCGGTCAATGCGCGGCCTTCGAGCCGCCTGTCTCCGGCGCGCGCCGCCTCGTCGCGAACGCCCTCCATCTCCCGGGCAACCGCCGGGAAATCTTCGAGCCGCCAAGCTGCCTTCGCCGCCAAGTACCGGCGCTCGAGCGTCGGCTCGAGCTCCACGGCTCGCAGGAGCGAGTTACGCGCCGCCTGATTTGCCTCGCGGGCAAGGGCGCGCCGCCCCGCCTCCTGAAGCGTGGCAGCCGCTTCCTGTGCGAGCTCGGCCGGAGGCGCGCCGTCGAGGTCCGCAAGGAGCGACGCCGCATGATCGAGATGGTGCGCGCGGATCTCAAGCAGCTCGTCGCCTGCCCGCTCGCCCAGCCACTCCGCGAAGCGCGCGTGGTGACTCGCCCGCGCCGACTTCGTGAGGCTCGCGTAGGCGACATCGCGGATGAGGACGTGCTTGAAGCGATAAGCGGTCTCGTTCGAGAGCGACGAGCGCGATTGCTGGACGACGAGGTCGCGCAGCTGGAGATCTTCCAGCGTCTCTTCGACGCTCTCGCCCGAGGACAGATGCTCGAGCGCGCCGGCCCAGAAGCTGCGACCGATGACCGACGCTCGCTGCAGCATCGCTTTTGACGCGGGCGCGAGCCGGTCGATGCGCGCGGCAATCAGAGCCTGAAGCGTGTCCGGGATCCCTGCGGCGGCCTGCTCCTCCCCACACTCGGCCACGGTCAACATGACCTCCTCGAGGAACAGCGGATTGCCTCCAGTCTTCTCGAGGAGCGCCCGCCGCGTCTCCGGCGAGATATCACCGACCTCGCTCAGCGCGTCGATCAGCTGCTCGCTGTCGGCTTCCCCGAGCGGCTCGAGCTCGATCGAGGTCGCACGAACGCGCCCGCCGCCCCAGTCGGAGCGAATATCGAGGAGCTCCGGTCGGGAAAGGCAAAGGATCAGGAGCGAGCCGTCGCGCACCCAATCGGTCATGTGCTCGATCAGCTCGAGGAGCGGCTCCTCCGCCCAATGAATGTCCTCGAAGACCAGGATCAGAGGCTGCGTCTGGGCCATGAGCTGTGCCCATTCGCGCGCTGCCCACGAGATCTCCTGCTGGCTCCGCTCGCCGTGCACCGCCTCGAGCACCCCGGTCGCCAGGCCGAGGAGATCGGCGACGGCATCGGCCGGGCAGCACTGGCGGAGCTTCTCGATCGCGACATCGAGCGGATCGTCGTCGGCGATGTCGGCCGCGCCCTTGACCATCTCGGCGAGCGGCCAGTACGTAATGCTCTCGCCGTACGGAAGGCAGCGCCCCGGGAGGACCGTGGCGCCCTCGAGTGAAGCGAGAAACTCGTTCGTCAGACGAGTCTTTCCGACTCCCGGTTCGCCGTAGACGGTGAAGAGGTGAGCGCGACGGTCTCGCACTGCGCGGGCGAAGGTGTTCTGGAGCAGCTCGAGCTCGTGCTCGCGTCCGACGAGCGGCGTGACCGCGACACGCGCCGGTGCGCGTCCGTCCGCGCTGACTGCCGCCCATGCCCAAACCGGCTCATCGCGTCCGCGCACATCGACCGGGCCGATCTCCTCGACCTCGACACGGCCCAGACTGAGCCTGTGCGCCGCAGGCCCCACCAGGATCTGACCGGGCTCAGCGTTCTGCTGCAGGCGCGCGGCCAGGTTGACCGCCTCGCCCGTGGCGAAGGTCGAATCGCCGTCGTCGGTAACGACCTCGCCGGCCTCGACGCCGATCCGCGCCTCGAGCTCGAGCTCGCGCATCGAATCGATGATTCCCAGCGCCGCTCGCACGGCACGCTCGGCATCGTCCTCGTGCGCCTGCGGGATGCCGAAAGCGGCCATGACCGCGTCGCCCGCAAACTTCTCGACCGTTCCGCCGTGCGTCTCGATGCAGTTGGAGACGCGGTCGAAGAACTGGGTCACGCGCCGTCTGACGATTTCCGGATCACTCGCCGCGACGAGCGCCGAGGAGTCGACGAGGTCGACGAAGAGGACCGTTGCAAGCTTGCGTTCCATATCTCAATACTAAGAACGACCGCCGGGGGCCGCAGCTTCCGCCGGAATCCTGCGAGTTTCCGACGCCGAGAGGACCTTGCGAAGGCGACCGGCCGGAACCGGCCGCCTTCGCCGGGTTGAGCCTTCTAGTAGCCCGCTCCGAATCCCAGGCGCGGAACCTTCGCAAGCACCTGCTGCTGATAGTAGATCTCGCTGCCCTGGTCGCCGTTCACGCCCGACGGGTAGTGCGTCGAGACCATGAGGGCATAAACGTTGCCCGCAGACAGCGCGAGCCCGAAGTAGTCGCCGATGAAGGCGCGGCTCGTGCAGGGGTCGCTGTGCCCCGCGCACGCCATCTGGTCGATCCCGTCGATCGTCTGGTCCGGCTGCTCCGGATCCCAGGTGAACTCGCTGATCTTCACGTTTCCGAGCACCGGGACGATGGTCGAGCCGTTGTCCTTGTAGGCCTGCAGCGACGTGTCGATGCAGAAGTTCGTCCGGCCGACGTCCTGAGGCCTGATGCTCGGCCCGGACGGGCAGGCTTCGCGCCGGTCGTAGAACGCGACCGCGACAGCGCCGCCGGGGCCCTGCGCGACCGAGGGCTGAAACTGGTCGTTCGCGAGGTAATCGGTGTTGTCGTTCACCCGAACCGGCGTCGACCAGGTGAACCCGTAGTCGGTCGAGTACGTGAACTTGACGTCGAACTGGCTGCCGTCCCAGTCCTCGTACGCGAGGTACAGGTGGCCGGGATACGTCTGGCTCGCGACGAAGTGCTCGGCGATTCCATCCCGAAACGTCGTGTTCGGAAGGCAGCAGCTGGAGATGATGCCCACCGGCCCCACAGCGATCCAGGGGCCGAAGCTCTCGCCGTCGTCGATCGAGCGCGCGACGTAGATCGTGCCCGAGGAGACGATCGAGGCATAGACGTATCCGGCCGCATCGACCGCCGGGTAGACGTACTCGTTCAGCGGGCCCGTCTTGTTGGGATCGGTGATCGTGGCGGCCCTGGAAAACGTCTGACCCCGGTCACGCGACACGGCGAAGCGGATCTTCGCGGTGTTGCCGTTGTAGATCGTCCAGGCGGCGTAGACGTGATCCTGGTTGACGTTGCCCGGGATGTGGTTGACGGCTACCCACTGCTTGTCCTGGACATGGCCGAATTGCTTGGCGGAGGGGTTTGCGGAGTTCTCGAGGTGGCGGCCGCCATTGCCGATCGTCCAGTGCTGCCCCATGTCGTCGGAGTAGACGACGTCGATCGCGCCATTCGGGTGCAGCTTCGTCCCATCCCAGAACGCGTTGAACGGGAGCATCGTCTGGTAGGCGCGGCCGGTGGTGTCGAAATCGACGTTGGGATCGGTCGTGTTCGTCCAGCTCGGCGGCATCTCCTGTGTCCCGGTCGACACGCAGTCGTAGCCCTCGATCTGCTTGTTGTCGCCCGGCGCGCCGCCCGGCATCCGGTACGACCCCAGATAGAACATGTAGAAGGTGCTGAACTTGTCGAAGAAGAACTTCGAGGAACCGACGAGATCCTCGCTCCCGGGCTTGACGGCGACCCACGATTCGGAGTGGTTCGCGTTGAAGGGCCCGGGCCGGCACGTCCCCGCGTCGGGCACGGTCCGACCAGGCGGAACCGGATAGCCACCCCCGCTCGTCGGCGAGCTGGCGACCAGGTTCGTGAAGGGAACGTTCGAGTTCCACGTCCCCGCGGAAGCGCTGCCCGCGGCGGCGAGCGCGCACAGCGTGACGGCGATCAGGGTCAGCTTCTTCACTGCTCTCCCCTCTCTCGTTTTGACTGGGCCCGCAGTATCGCAACCCGGCGCAGTTAGCATCACGCGATGCTCGACCCGACGGTCTTCAAGGCCTACGACATCCGCGGCGTCCATCCGACGCAGCTGGACGAGGAGGGCGGCCGCGCAATCGGCCGCGCCTACGTCGAGCACTTCGAGCCCAAGCAGATCGCGGTCGGCCGTGACATGCGGATCTCGTCGCCGTCGATGGCGGCGGCGACGATCGAGGGCTCCGCAGAGGGGGGCGCGGACGTCGTTGACATCGGACTCGTCGGTACGGAGATGCTCTACTTCGCAGTCGGGGAGCTCGGGCTCGACGGCGGGATCCAGGTCACCGCTTCGCACAACCCCAAGGAGTACACGGGCATGAAGATCGTCCGCCGCGGCGCGATGCCCGTGGGCGGCGACTCGGGCCTACTCGAGATCCGCGACCGCGCCCTGGCCGGTTTCGACACCTCTGGGGGTCAGGCACCAGGACGTGTCCGAAAGGTAGACGTCCTGCCGGCGTACGTCGACAAGGTCTTGTCCTTTATCGACCCTGACCTGGTCAAGCCGCTACGCGTCGTGATCGACGCCGCCAACGGGATGGCGGGCGTGATGCTGGCGCCCGTGCTGGAACGGCTGCCGATCGACGCTGCCCGCTACTTCTTCGAGCCCGACGGCAACTTCCCGAACCACGAGCCAAACCCGCTGCTGCCCGAGAACCGGGAGTTCATCGTCGCCAAGGTGCGCGAGGAATCGGCCGAGCTCGGAGTCGCCTTCGACGGCGACGCCGACCGCTGCTTCTTCGTGGACGACACGGGTGAGTTCGTGCCAGGCGACTTCGTGACCGCGCTGCTGGCAGAGAGCATCCTCGAGAAGCACCCCGGCGCAAAGATCATCTACGACGTCCGCGCGAGCTGGTCGGTGCCGGAGACGATCGAGCGCGCCGGCGGGATCCCGCTCATCAACCGCGTCGGCCACGCGTTCATCAAGCAGCGCATGCGCGAGGAGGGGGCGGTCTTCGGCGGCGAGGTCTCCGGCCACTACTACTTCCGTGACTTCAGCCAGGCCGATTCCGGTGTGATCCCTTTCCTGCTCATGCTCGAGCTGGTCTCCAAGCGCGGCCGGAGCCTCTCCGAGCTCCTGCGCCCTTATCACGAGCGCTACTTCCTGACCGGCGAGCTCAACACGCCCGTCTCGGACGTGGCCGTGAAGCTCCAGGAGCTGAAGGAGCGCTTCGGCCGGGAAGGCAAGGTCTCGCACCTGGACGGGATCTCGATCGAGGCCGAGGGCTGGCACCTGAACGTGCGACCCTCGAACACGGAACCGCTGCTGCGCCTGAACCTCGAGGCGCGCTCGCGCGAGTTGATGGAGCGCAAGCGCGACGAGGTGCTCGAGGTGATCCGCTCGTGATCGAGGCCGGGCATGTGACCAACCGCAAGCCGCCCTTCAAGTACGCGGCCTTCCAACGCGTGGGCTTCTCGGACACGGACGCTCAGGGCATCGTCTACTACGGGCGCTACCTGCCGTACTTCGACGCCGCCCGTGTCGAGTACCACCGCCACCTCGGCCTGCTCCCCGAGCACGCCGGCGAGCAGCAATTCGTTATGCGGGCTTCGACGGTCGAGTATCACGCCCCGGCCAATTTCGACGACCTGCTCGAGGTCTTCATCCGCCTCAAGCGGATCGGCCGCACGAGCTCGACCTATGAGTGCGCGGCCTACCGGGTCGACGACGACGTGCCGATGGTCACCGCCGATCAGGCGCTCGTCCTCGTCGATCTCGAGCAGCGCCGGGCGCGGCCGATTCCCGACTGGTACCGGGAGGCGATCAAGGTCTTCGAGGGCGAGGATTGCGAGACGTGAACGGCGAGCGAGGCGCCTAAGGCGCCGCTTGCGGCGCCGACCATCAGGGCGCGCGGCCAAGCGGGGACGGCCACGCGGGCAAAGCCCGCATGGCCTCTAAGCGGCACCGCGAGCGGTGCCTCAGCGCGCGCCCGTCTGAAATGACCGGTCGACCCAAGTTGAACCCATTACGAAACCGCCTCTTGGAGTCGCTTGACCGGATCCTCAACGGCGGCGGAGATGCCGACGACGTCCTGCGGGAGGTCGTTCGAGTGCCGCACGAGCGCTACGACTATATGTCCATCCGCTTCGTCGAGGGCGACGAGCTGGCGGTGGGTCCTTCGGCGGGGAGCCCGGGATCGGACATTTTCGACCTGGCCGATCGCCTTTGAGGAGACGAAGGTTGCTGAGCTAGAAGTCGCACCGCCGGCTGGAGCGGACCGAGAGTTCCTCGAGCGGGTGACGACGATCGTCTCGCCGTGCTGCCTTGTGGGCTGGGACACCGGCGGCGAGCGCTGGGCTCCTTGAGAACCTAGTAACAGCGTGCTCAGCGGGGCGAGGTATGCCGGGGCCGGCGGGCCCGGAGCCCGGCTCTGCCGGGCGGGAGGGCCCGCCGGTCAGGGAAGCAGAATGGCCGCGGCGGCCCGTCGGTGTCCTCGAGCCGACGGGCGCCGCAGGCTTGCCCTCTCCCCCTACTCGTTGTAGGACGACCGGCCGGATTGGTCTATCCCTCGTTCGAGGTACCCCGCACGTCCGGGGGATGATCCCTCGATCGAGGGATTCGTCCTTTTTCCCTGCTAAGCGAGGGTTTTCGTCGCGAGAATGGCCGCTGTCCGAGGGGTGGTCAGGATCTCGACCGCCCTCAGACGGGGGTCTTCGAGCCAGAACTCGCGTGCGGGGTCTGGCCGCCCCCGCCAATCCTCGGGCCATAGAGCCTCGGGCGTCATGTCGTCGATGACGACCACGCCGCCCGGAGCGACGAGCTCCAACGCGTGTTCGCTCTCAGCGGCGACGTCTCCGCTCTTCCAGTGGCCCCCGTCGAGGAACACGAGGTCGAAGGGCCCTTCGGGGGGCAACAGGACGTGCCAGTCGCCGTGCAGCACCCGGAGATTGGGCAGCTCCTCGAAGAGCCGTCCGGCCGCGGCCGCGCACTCCTCGTCGTTTTCGACCGTGACGAACACCGCCTCGGGCCCAAGGGCGCTCGCGATCCACGCCGCGCCCACCCCGCAGCCTGTTCCGATCTCGGCAAAGCGCCCACGCGGCCGGGCAGCGGTCAGCATCGCGAGCAGGCGCCCCACCTCCGGGATCGACGAGCGGTCGAAGCGCATCGCCGTCGCGAGCGCCTCGGCGCGGTGGACGAGGTCTGGAGGCGCTATGACGGTGTCACTCGGTAGGCGTCGAAGACTGCCTCGATGTTGCGGAGCGACGTGAGAAGTGTCCGCAGCGACTTCACGTCTCCGAGCTCGGCCGTGTACCAATTTTTCGCCAGCTGATCCTCGACCGTGCCGCCGTAGGAGACGATGTTCGCGCCGTGCTCGGAGAAGGTGCGGGCGACGTCCTCGAGCAGGCGCGGCCGGTCCCAGGCGTCGACAGAGATCTGGACGCGAAAGCTCTTCGTCGAGCTGCCATCCCAGTCGACCTGCGTGAAGCGCTCGGGATTGCGCATCAGCGTCTTGACGTTCGGGCAGTCCTTGCGATGGATCGTGATCCCCTTGCCGAGCGAGATGTAGCCGACGATCTCGTCGCTCGGCACCGGCGTGCAGCACTTCGCAAGCCGGAGAAGTACGTCGTCGACGCCGCTGACCGTGATGCCCACATCCGTGCTCGACGTCGTCAGCGTCTTCGGCTTGAGCGGGACTGCCTCTTCCTCGGCGACCTCCGACGTCTTCAGCCGCGTGAGGACCTTCTTCACGAT
>DASWDJ010000201.1:0-18071 GCA_036395295.1 Gaiellaceae bacterium
AGGTAGAAGCCCGCCGGACCGGCGTAGACGTTCGAGCGCGTCATCCCAAGGGTGTGATCGTGGTACCAGAGCGTCGCGGCCGCCTGATCGTTGTCGTACTGGAAGACCGCGCTTCCGGGCGTCCATTGCTGGCCGAAACTCGCCTCTGCCAGCTGCCGGAACGGGGCGTAGAACGACCCGACCCTGGCGAATCCCGCCGGGATGTTATTTGCTGCCGGCAAGAACCAGGCCTCGGGGTAACCGTCGCTCTCCTGCGTGGAGTGGCCGCCGTGCAGGTGGGTCACGATCGGAACCGGCCCCGCGTAAGGCGCCTGGTCCGTCCCGCGCCCATCGCGGCCCGCGACGCCGCCCGGCGGGTTTGCCCAGTGCACCGTCTGGTCGACGGGGAGCAGATGCGGCAGGTAGTTACCGTTCTCGTCGACGAGGTCGTTGATCCACTTGACACGGACGGGCCTCCGCCACCGCGCCTCGATCGTGAACGCGGGGTAGTTGAAGCTGGCGGGGGCGTTCCTCGCGCCGTAGCTCCAGACCGTCGTCACCGGCAGGTCGAGCGGCAGGATCTGCTGCTGGAACTGGCGAACGGCGATCTCGTAGTAGTCGACCTGAGCTCGCCGAGGGGCCCTACGCCCCGGCATAGGCGGCGGGATGACGAGCGGCGTCACGTACTTGGTGATACTCCCGGGCGGGAGCGTCCCGCCGGGCGCCTGCGCCTGCGCCCCCTGCAGACCGAAGCGTAATGGGAGGTAGAGTGACGCCCCCGCCGCCGCCCCGTATTGAAGAAGCTGTTTACGCGTGATCCGGTCCATGGACCTTCTCCTCCCTGAGGCTCGCAGAGTGGTTCTCACAAGGCGGAAGTCAAGACGCCGCTGGCCCGAGCCCCCAAGCTTTTTTCGATTAGAACACTATGGTGCTAACTAGTCAAGACTGTCTCGGTGCCAGGACAGTTCTGTCATGGAACGAACTTCGATGACCGGCCGGGGGCGCGCGGCCACAGAGCGGGAGATCCTTGCTGCTGCGGCGCGGCTGCTGGGCTCTGGTGATGCCGTCGGCATGGGCAAGATCGCAGCAGCAGCCGGCATTGCCCGCGCGACGCTCTACACCTACTTCCCGACTCGCGAGTCGCTCCTTCAGGCCCTCGAAGCCGGAGCAAACGAAGAGGCTCGCCGGGGCCTCGACGAAGCGCACCTGGACCAAGTTCCGGTCGAGGAGGGTCTCGCGCGCACGATCCGCGCCCTTGTCGCCGTCGGCGAGAACTTCATCGTCCTGCTCCGAGAGCGACGGCCGCCGGAGCCTGCGTTTACGGCACCGCTCGCTGCACTTCTCGACCGCGGACGCAAGGAAGGCCTCATCCGCAGCGACGTTCCGCTCCCGATCCTCGTCGACTCGCTCCTCGTTCTCGTTGCGGTGTGCGTCCGCGAGGGACGCGATCTCGGGATGGGATCGGAGGACATGAGCTCCACCGCGCTCCGATTGTTTCTAGCCGGGGCTCGCGGGGCCGCAGAAGCAGACTGATATCGGGCTCGTACTGGGCTCCTCTCAGCCTGACCCAATGAGCTCGGGTGCGAGAATCGCTGACGTGCGCGAGGGCCATCGGCCCGCTGTCGGACCGGTCCGGCACCGCTTTACGATCTCGAGCGCGTCTACATCACACTGGTGCTCGCAGAGCGCCGAACCTGACGCGCAAACTCGGGAAAGAAATGTCAGGCTGACTGGAGGAAGGCGCGACCAAGTCGTTCAACTCTCGGTCAGAGAGCTTCTCTCAGTAGTCCTTCGGCATGAGGCCGGGTATCGGCGGCATTGCGCGCGGCGAGACGGCTGAGCTCGTCGAGCAGCAGCAGGACCGGCGCACAGCAGCGACGCAGGAGCGGCCGCGCCACCTGTTGACGCTGACGGGCGAGGAGCGCGCGCTCGATATCGGCGCCGGCGCGTTCGCGATCGCTATCGCGCCGCTCGCGCGCGAGGTCATCGGCGTCGACATCGTCCCGGAGTTGGCGAGCATTCGCAGCGCGCTCGTCCAGGCTCCGCGGCCGGTCACCAGCGAGACGGCCCCTCCGACGATTAGCAGCCCAGCGGCGCCGGGCGCGGCGGCGGCGATGAAGGCCGGCCCTTCGGCGAGGAACAGGTAGGGCAAGACGGGCAGGATCGCGCCGATCGCAAACATCAGAAACGAACTGGCGGCGGCAGCGATCGGCGACCCCGAGATCTTGGGGGTTGAGCCCCAGCTCTTCAAGGGCCATCGTGTCGAGCGCGGTCTCTGGATCTCGGATCAGGTGCTCTGCGATGCGCTCGGCGTCTTGATGCGGGATGCCCTTGGCCGCGTAGATCGCTGCCAGTTCGGCGTGCTCCTCGTGAGGGTCGTCGATCAACTCACGCCGTTCAATGGAGAGAAGGTGTTCGTAGCGCTCACGTTGCGTTCTCACCGAGATGTACTCGCCGGCGGCCATCGAGAAGGCGCCCGCAAGGAGACCGGCGACTCCGCTCAAGAGAACAACCGTCGAGGAGCCCTGCCCGGCAAGCAGTGCGCGTTCTGGGACGACAGCTGCCTGCTCACCGGGCTGCGAAGCGACATGACCACAAATCCCGTGCTCGTACGGTTCCTCCTCAGGCTGCGAGAGGATCTCGAGAACAGGGCCCGGCCCTTCCTCGTCAACGCTCCCGGCTTCGACTAATCCGGAGCTCTCGTTGCGGTCGGTGTATCAGCCCTCCGTAGAAACCCCTGACAGGGAACCCGCGCCTACGCCGATGCCCGCTCGATCTCTTGAGAGGAAGATCGGACTGATGGAAAGGAGGGTTCAGCGATGAAAGCACTCGTTTACGGCGGTCCCGGCCACCGTTCGTGGGAGACATGGCGCGACCCCACCATCCAGGCCGAGACCGACGCCATCGTCAAGATCGACTCCGCGACGATCTGCGGAACCGACCTCCACATCCTCAAGGGTGACGTGCCCGAAGTCGAGCCGGGAACCATTCTCGGCCACGAGGCTGTTGGCACCGTCGTCGAAACGGGTGCGGCTGTGACCACGCTCGAGGCAGGAGACCGCGTTCTCGTCTCGTGCATTACGTCATGCGGGCGGTGCCGCTTTTGCAAGGAGGGCCATTACGGGCTCTGCATCGGCGGCGGCGGGTGGATCCTTGGGCATATCGTCAACGGGCTACAGGCCGAGTACGCGCGGATCCCGTTCGCCGACACGTCCGTCCACAAGCTCCCGCCCGAGATCGCAGACGAGCAGGCTCTGTTCCTCGCGGACATCCTGCCGACCGCCTACGAGGTCGGCGTGCTGAACGGCCGAGTCGAGCCGGGCGACACGGTGGCGATCGTCGGCGCAGGCCCGATCGGCCTGGCCGCGGTCATAACAGCCCGCCTCTACACCCCGAGCCGAATAGCCGTGCTCGACGTTGCAGTTGCCCGGCTCGAGCATGCCCGCGCAGTCGGCGCGGACGAAACGATCAACAACGCGAACACCGATGCCGTGGCTCGGATCATGGAGCTGACGGGCGGCCTCGGAGCCGATGTCGCAATCGAAGCGGTCGGCATCCCCGAGACGTTCGAGCTCTGCACCGAGCTCGTCCGACCCGGCGGCCACGTTGCCAACGTCGGGGTCCACGGACATCCGGCGACACTTCATCTGGAGAAACTCTGGATTCGTGATGTGACGATCACCACCGGACTCGTCGACACGTCGACCACGCCGCGGCTGCTCAAGCTGATCGCGGACGGACGGCTCGATCCAACGCCGTTCGCGACGCATCACTTCGAGCTGGCCGAAACGGAAGAGGCGTATGACACCTTCGCCGACGCGGCGTCAACGAACGCGCTCAAGGTCGTCTTGAGTGCGCATCCCGTGCAGCTCGAGGCCGGTGAGAGAAGGGTCCTTGCCGGATCGGCTGCCTAGCTCCCCCCGGGCCGGGCGCGGCTCACGCGCCCGGCCCGGCCTCCCCCTTTCGGAAGCGGGGCCGACGCCGGGAGTCGTCGACGTCATCCTCCGGGACGGCGGGACACTGCGCCTTCGTCCTCCGGTGGCTGACGACACGGAGGCGCTGACTGCCTTTCTCTCCGCTCTCTCCGAACGGAGCTTCTACTTTCGATTCCACGGAGCGCCGGCCGTGCAGAGCCAGCTCGTCGAGCCGTTCATCGACCCGGACTGGGTCGAGCGCGGCGCGCTGGTCGGGACGCTCGCGGATGAGAGCGGCGAGCACATCGTGGCGCTCGCAAGCTACGCGCGCCTACGCGACCAAGCGGCGCGGAAGCCGCCTTCGCGGTCGCCGACCAGCACCAGCGCCGCGGGATCGGGACGAGGCTCCTCGAGCAGCTCGCCGAGCGGGCAGCGTCGATGGGCATCGAGCGCTTCATGGCGGAAGTCATGCCCGAGAACCGGGCGATGCTGAAGGTCTTCGAGGCTGCGGGCTTCGAGGTCGCGCGAGTGCTCGAACAAGGCACCGTCGAGGTTGCGTTCCCGATCGAGCCCACCGAGGCCTACCTGGCGCACGTCGACGAGCGAGACCACCTCGCCGTCGTCGCGTCGCTCCGACCCTTCTTCGCACCTTCGAGCCTCGCCGTCATCGGCGCGTCACCGCGAACCGATTCGATCGGCGGTCTGCTGTTCCGCAACGTGCTGGCCGCCGACTACGCCGGCTCCGCCTATCCCGTGAACCGGACCGGAGAGCCGGTCGCAGGCGTTCGCGCCTACAGCTCGATCGAACAGGCGCCCGAGCAAGTGGATCTTGCCGTCATCTGCCTCCCCGGTCGCTATGTGCTCGAGGCTGCCGAGTCGACGCTGCGTGCCGGCGTCCGGGCCCTCTGCGTGATCTCGGCCGGTTTCGCCGAGGTCGGAGCGGAAGGGCGCAAGCGCCAGGAGCAGCTCCTTGCGCTCGTGCGCGCCCACGGTGGCCGGTTGATCGGCCCCAACTGCCTTGGCATCGCGATCTCGGGCCCGCATCTGAACGCCACCTTCGGCTCGCGGGCTCTGCCTCCAGGCCCGATCGCTTTCTCCTCCCAGAGCGGCGCTCTCGGGCTCGCTCTGCTCGAGAAGGCGGCGGAGCGGAGCCTGGGCTTCTCGTCGTTCATCTCGATCGGGAACAAGGCTGATGTCTCCTCGAACGATCTGCTCGAGTACTGGGAGGACGATCCCGAGACCGGTCTCGTCCTCCTCTACCTCGAATCGTTCGGGAATCCCCGCAGGTTCGGCCGCATCGCCCGCCGGGTCGCCCGCAAGAAGCCGATCCTCGCGATGAAGAGCGGGACGATAAGCGCCGGTGCCCGGGCGGCGGGCTCGCACACGGCGGCGCTCGCCGGCTCCGAGGACGCCGTCAACGCCCTGTTTCGTCAAGCGGGGGTGCTCCGGGCCGGGACCCTGGAGGAACTGATCGATGCTGCCGCACTCCTGGCGACGCAGCAGCTGCCGAAGGGACGCCGGGTCGCCGTCCTCACGAACGCCGGCGGCCTTGGGATCCTCTGCGCCGACGCGTGTGAGGCCGCCGGCCTCGAGTTGACGAATCTGACCTCGGAAACGAAGCAGGCGCTTGGCGAGCTCCTTCCCGACGAGGCTGGTATCGACAATCCCGTCGACATGCTCGGCTCGGCGACAGCCGCGAGCTACGAAGCGGTGCTGCCAATCATGCTCCGGGACTCTCGCGTGGACGCCCTGATCGCGCTCTTCGTTCCGCCCGCAACGGCGGGTGCCGCGGAGGTCGCCGAGGGAATCGACCGCGCGCTCGAAGGAGTGTCCCGCGACAAGCCGGTGCTTGCCGCCTTGCTGAGCGCAGAGGGCCCGCTGCCCTCCGCCGCCTGCCCTCGCCGGTTGCGCTCTTCTCCTATCCGGAGTCAGCGGCGCACGCACTCGGCCTGGCCGCCGAGCGAGCCGAATGGCTGCGGCGCCCGGCGGGAACTGTCCCGAAACTCGACCGCGTTGATCCTGTGAATGCGCACGCCGTTGCGACCGACGCGCTCAGCGCTGCCGACGAGCTCTGGCTCGACCCGGCTCGGACACGGACTCTGCTCGAGGCGTACGGCATCCCGCTTGTTCCGGAACGCCAGGCCCGAACGGAAGACGAGGCGGTCGCAGCGGCCCTCGAACTCGGCTTCCCCGTCGTCGTCAAGTCCGCCGCAGCCGGAGCTCACAAGACTGAGAGCGGCGGAGTCGCGCTCGGGCTCGTCGATGAGGCCGCGGTGCGAGCCGCAGTCGCCCGGATCGGCCCACCCGTGCTCGTCCAGCCCATGGTCGAAGGCGGCGTCGAGCTGCTCGCCGGCATCGTCCAGGACCCGACCTTCGGGCCGCTGGTCGCCTTCGGCCCGGGTGGCGTGCTGGCCGAGCTGATCGGAGAGGCCGGCTTTCGGATCGCGCCGCTCACCGATGTAGATGCGGATGAGCTCGTCCACTCTGGCAAGACCGGCAAGCTCGTTGCGGGCTACCAGGGCGCGGCGGCGGCAGATGTCGCGGCAATCACCGACCTTCTGCATCGCCTTTCGCGACTGGGAGAGGATCTTCCGGAGCTCGCCGAGCTCGACCTCAATCCGGTGATTGCAGGGCCTGATGGATGCGTCGCCGTCGATGCGCGGGTGAGGCTGTGCCACCCAGCACAGGCTCCTCGCGTGAAGACCTGGTAGATCACTCACAGCAATCAGCGCGCGGTCGCATTCTTGCGCCTGCGGATTTTCCGCACACCGATCGGCGGGGGGCCCCCGATGCGCTCAGAACGATCTGCCGCGACAATCGTCGTCGTGAGCGTCTTCGACATCATCGTCTGTGGGGTCGACGAGTCCCCCGAGGGGCTCGAGGCCCTCCGGCAGACTGAGCGGCTGCGCCCGCCGGGCAGCCGCCTGCACCTCGTGACCGCTGCCGACCGCAGCCTCGCCGTGCACGCCGGTTGGGGAGCGAGCGGCGTTCTCGAGCAGATCGAGACCGGGTCGCGGAAAGCGCTCGCCCGCGCTCTCGAGCAGGCAGCCGCCGACGTCACGTCGCGACTCGTCGACGGGAACTCCCCCGAGTGCCTTCTCCAAGAGGCCGAGCGCGAGCACGCCACGCTCCTAGCTTTGGGCAGTCACGGCCAATCCCGCGTCGCAGGAATCATCCTCGGCGGCACGGCGACGGCCGTCGTCCACGAAGCGCCTTGCTCGGTGCTGGTCGCACGCCGACCACGCGGCGGCCTCGAGTTTCCGGCCTCCATCGTCGTGGGCCTCGACGGGTCGACGGATTCCCGGCGCGCACTCGAGATCGCCCGCGAGCTCGGCGCGCGCCTGAATGCGCCCGTGCGCTCTCTCGCGGCCAGCGGAGGCAAGCCTGTTTCATCGGACGGGCTGCGTGACGTCGATGGCCTCGAGTGGAGCGAGCAGCAGCCGGTGAGCGCGCTCGTCGCAGCCTCAGCCGGCGCCGACCTCCTCGTGCTCGGCAGCCGCGGCCTGCACGGGCTCGCGTCACTCGGTAGCGTGAGCGAGCGGGTGGCCTCCAAAGCGCACTCATCGGTGCTCGTCGTCCGCGACAGCCGGCGGTGACCGGCTCGGCTGCAGCGCTGCAGCCGCCTGCGGACCGAGGGGATCAGCAAACAGGCATCGGGCTCTCCGAGGAGGAGGCGCGCCGCCGGCTCAAGGCCCGGGGCCCCATCGAGCAGCCCTCGTCGAGCCGCTCGTACGCGAGCATCGTCCGCGCCAACCTCTTCACGGTTTTCAATCTCATCCTGCTCGTCTTCGGAGTGCTCACGCTCGTGTTCGGGGATTGGCGAGACGCGCTCTTCCTCGGGGTGCTCGTCTCGAACTCGGGCATCGGGATCGTTCAGGAGGTCCGCGCCAAGCGGGCCCTCGACCGCCTCGCGGCGCTCGTCGCTCCCATCGCGACCGTCGTGCGGGACGGCCACCCGCGCGGCGTGGCGGTCGAGGAGGTCGTGGCCGGAGACCTGGTGCGCCTCGCCGCCGGTGATCAGGTGGTCGCCGACGGGAAGCTCGAATCGAGCGAGTCGCTCAACCTCGACGAGTCGATCCTGACCGGAGAGTCACGCTCCGTCGGACGAAGCGCAGGCGAGGAGGTCCGCTCGGGTTCATTCGCGGTCGAGGGCGTTGGGCTCTACACGGTCACAGCCGTCGGCGCTGAGAGCTACGCGGCCCGAATCACAGGCGAGGCGCGTGCCTTTCGGCATCCCCGCTCGCCGCTCGAGCGCGCAATGAACCGCCTGCTCCTGACCCTGCTCGTCGTAATGGTTCCGCTCGGCGTGCTGCTTGGCTCAGCGCTGTGGGAGCGGCGAACCCCGCCGACCGAGGCCGTGCCGACGTCGGTCGCCGCCGTCGTCAGCCTGATCCCGGAAGGGCTGATCCTCCTTGCAAGTCTGACGTACGCCGTCGCGGCCCTGCGCATGGCGCGGCGCGGCGCGCTCGTCCAGCAGCTGAACGCCGTCGAGTCGCTCGCCTCGGTGGACGTGGTTTGCCTCGACAAGACCGGCACCCTGACCGAGAGCGAGCTACGCGTGGTCGAGCTCGTTCCCGCTGATCCCGGGCAGGGTGACGAAGCGCAAACAGTCCTCGGCCGCTTTGCGGCATCCGCCCCGTCCCGGAACGCCACGCTGGACGTGATCGCGGACGCCTTTCCCGGCGAGGCCGCCCAGCCGGAGACGTTTGTCCCGTTCTCGTCACGCTGGCGCTGGAGCGGGCTCCCTGGACGGGCGAGGCTACCTGCTGGGGGCACCGGAGCTCTTCCCACTCGGCCTCTTGGCCGAACGCGCCCGCGTCGAGGCCGCGCGCGGACGACGCGTCCTCGCCTTCGCCGCGACCAGGAGTCCGCTCGCACCCGACCTGGCGGCGAAGGGCCCTCCGCCAGGCGTCACGACCCTAGGCCTCGTCATCCTCGCCGAGCGCCTGAGGCCGGATACGCAGGATACGGTGGCCTATTTTCAGCGCGAAGGCGTCGAGCTGAAGGTCATCTCCGGAGACGATCCCGAGACGGCAGCCGCGATTGCCCGCGATGCGGGCATCCAGACGGGCGCGCCGCTCGACGGCCGCGAGCTGCCCGAGGACCCGACGGAGCTCGCTCGGATCGTGCAGAAACACCACGTGATCGGGCGCATCTCGCCGGACGGCAAGAGACGCGTCGTCGAAGCGCTGGCCGCCTCGGGCCGCTACGTCGCCATGGTAGGAGACGGCGTCAACGACGTCCCGGCGCTCAAAGCCTCGCGGCTCGCAATCGCACAGGGCGGAGGGACGCAGATGACGAAGAGCGTCGCCGACCTCGTTCTCGTTCGTGGGGACTTCGCTGCCGTGCCGCCAATGGTCGCTGAGGGGCGCCGGATCCTGCGCAACCTCCAGCGCGTGGCCAAGCTCTTCATCACCAAGTCGGCGTTCGCCTCGTTCCTGATCCTCTCGATCGGACTTACCCCCACCGCCTACCCGCTGCTGCCGCGCCACTTGACGCTTGCGGCCTCGCTCACGATAGGCATCCCCGCTTTCTTCCTCGCCCTCGGGCCCAGCGCGGGTGACTTCCGAATGCAGGGTTTCCTCCGCGGGATTTCGAGCTTCGCGCTACCGGCCGGAACGGCGGCGGGGCTCGGCGTCCTCTCCAGCTACTTGTTCGCATTGCACGTGCTCGACCTCTCGCTCATCGAGGCCCGCACCGTCGCCACCACCGCGCTCGTCGCCATGGGCCTGTACCTCGTGCTCGCGCTCGAGGCCTCCGGACGGCGGCGCAGTACCGCAGTCGGCATGCTCTGCGTGGCGCTCGCCGAAGCGTATGCACTAGTTCTCACGGCGGCGCCTCTGCGCGAGTTCTTCGCACTGTCGGCGCCCGAGCCGCTCGTGCTCGGCGCTGCACTCGGCGGTGCGGCGTTCTCGCTAGCCGGGCTCTGGCTGACGGACGAGCGCTTCGTCCCGGGACGATCCTGGGACGACGCGCGCGTCTAACGCGGGACCCGGCCGGACTGCTCACCTGAGCCGTCATGAGGCCGCGCGAAAACGACAAGGACGCTCAGACCCTCGTATCCCGTGAAGCGGTGATCGGCGCCGGCCGGCACGAAGGCCGCCTTCCCTTCCTCGACCGAAATGGACTCGCCTTCGATCGTGAGGACCCCCCGACCCTCGAGCACGAAGTAGAGCTCGTCGTCCTCGTGCGCCTGCTGGCGGTCCGGCTCCGGCGCGACGAGGACGTAGACGCCGACCTCGAGCCCCGGCGAGCGGTGAACGACCTCGTAGCCACCGTTACCGGCCGCGAGGCGCTGCCTGACTCCCTCGACCTCGAACGCACGCACGTGCCGAGCCTAACGAGCGCGTACCGCCGGTCGCGGAGGTAGGGAGAACCCGCACATTTCCGCCACGTCTTCAGACAGCAGCCACCTCGGCTGGAACATGCGAGCCGCGAACGACCATTACTGGCCGCTGCGCTTCGTGCAACAAGCCGAGCGAGACGCTGCCAAGCAGCGCACCGACGATCGCACCGTAACCGTGCGACCCGACGACGATCAGATCGGCGTCGATCACGTTTGCATAGCGGACGATCTCCTTCACCGGGTCGCCCACCGCCAATTCCGTCTTCGCCTCGAGGCCGTTCTCAGCGGCGAGCTCGATAGCCGTTTCGAGCGAACTCCAATCCTGCTCGCTCAGCACGTGAGGCATCGCGGCCGGTCCGCCGATGCCGAAGCCGGGTACCGGCAGCGTGTCGATGACGGGAGCGACGTGGATGAAGACCGGCACGGCGTGCTGCTCAGCTGCGAGTTCGAGCCCGAACTCGACCGCTTCCTGCGCGGACGCCGAACCATCGGTTGCGATCAGGATCTGCTTCAACATCGGTTTCCTCCTTCGGATCCCAGTGGTACGCCTCGTGCGCAACCCGGGGTTGTTCGGCGAGCACCTCGGCCCAAGAGCCGAACGAGGCTGCGTAGATGCGGTCGTTGACGAGGTCGGACAGCCGACGCGATAGCCCCACGCCTTCAAAGACGAAGACGACGAGGTCGTTTCCGACGTAGACCGAGTGCTCGGAGAGCCCGACCGTGCTCGGGTCGAACGGCGGGCCAGCTGCGATCAGCTCTCGGGCTCGGCACTCGGCTCCCGGCCGTAAACGGGCTGTGACGGCGATCCTTTCCATACAGAGATCGTCCCCTGCACAGATGCGTCCGGCATCGGGCCGCTCGCCGATCGTGGGCGCGGGGAACTACGGATTCGCACACGCATGAGCGCTTCGGCCGGAGGGCCCGGGAGTGCGAATCCGTATTTAGCCGAACCCCCGAATCGCGGTCGCCGCGGATGGCGCCACCTCTCTGGGGCGACAGGCTGCCCGCAAGCAAAGGAAAGGGGTTCAAGTGGCAGTCGCATTGGAGATCAGGCCGAAGCCACGGCCGGCCATGGACGCAGCCCGCTTCCGAACCGATCGTCGAAGCGCAAAGCGTCGACAAGACCTACGACACGGGCAAGGTCGAGGTTCACGCCCTCCGAGGGGTGGACCTCGCCGTCCAGCGGGGCGAGATGGTCGCCATCATGGGCCCGAGCGGCTCCGGGAAAACCACGCTCCTCAACTGCCTCTCTGGGCTCGACGCGATCGACGGCGGGGAGGTTTTGATCGAGGGCGTCGCCCTCAGCGCCATGTCCGACCGCGAGCGCACGGACTATCGAGCGCGCCGGATGGGCTTCGTCTTCCAGTTCTACAACCTTATGCCGGTCCTGAGCTCGGTCGAGAACGTCGAGCTGCCGCTTCTCGTGTCGCGCGTCTCCCCGAAGCGAGCCCGCAGCAAGGCGCTTCAGGCGCTCGACCTCGTCGGACTCGCGGACTGGGCCGAGCATGTTCCGGACGAGCTCTCCGGTGGACAACGCCAGCGCGTGACCATCGCCCGCGCGCTCGTCAACAACCCCGCGATCGTGTGGGCCGACGAGCCGACCGGCGACCTCGACAGCGAGAACGCCGACGAGATCGTCGCCCTCATGAGGCGACTTAACCGAGAGCACGACCTGACTTTCCTGATCGTCACGCACGACATCGGCGTCGGTCGCAAGACCGACCGCATCGTGCGGATGGTCGACGGCCAGATCGTGAGCTCAGAGACCCTGGAGGTGAGGTGACCATGGTAGCCCGCGCGACGATGGCTGAGATCGACCCGGTGAGGATGGGCGTCGACGAGGCGGTCGAGCTCTTCCGTGAGTCCGTGCTCCCCGCGCTGCACGAGCAGCCCGGCTATGAGGGCGTGTACGTCCTCCTCTCGCCTGAGGGCCAGGCGCTCGTCCTGACTTTCTGGGAGAACGAAGAGGAGGCGGATGCCGGCATTGCCGGAAGTCGCAGCTTCTACAGCGAGCAGGTCGAGAAATTCGTGACGCTCTACCGCGCGCCGCCCGGCCGCGAGACATACCGGGTCGTGGTCGCTGAAGAGCCGAGCATCGTGAGCTAGGAGAAGAGATGGACACACTCTTCGGCATCCCGATGAACACTCTGGTGATCGTCCTGGCCGTCGCCATTGCGGTGGTCGGAGGCGCCATCGGCATCCTCGCCGCCCGAAACCGCGTGTTGCTCAAGCTCGGCATCCGCAGCGTCGGCCGCCGGCGCGCGCGATCGGCGCTGATCGTCGTCGGGCTCATGCTCGGAACGACGATCATCGCGGCCGCGCTCGCGACGGGGGACACGATGAACCACACGATTCGGGCGACGGCGACGCGCGCCATGGGCGAGACCGACGAGATCGTCTCTGCCAAGGGTGCCGTCGACGACATCCCCGGAGAGCTTGGAGAGGCCTCGGGCACCGGGTATTTCTCCGCTGGGACCGTCGACCGCGTGCGCGCAGTCCTGGCGCGCTCGAACCTTGCCGACGGCGTCGCAGGCGGCATCCGCGAGGACGTCGCGCTCCAGGCGCCGATCCAGCGACAGACGGAGCCAAGCGTCTCTCTCTTCGCACCGGATGCCAGGCGGATGCAGGGGTTCGCGCCGATCCGCAACGTCGAGGGGGGCGAGGTGACGCTTGCCGAGCTACGCCCCGGCGAGCTCTATCTGAACAAGAAGGCCGCCGACAAGCTCCACGTCGATACCGCCGACCCGTTGCTCGTCTACGTGGGTGCCCGGCCCGTGCGGATGCACGTTCGGGCGATCGTGCGCTTCGACGGCGCGGGCACCGCCGACTCGGCGCTCCTACTGCCGCTGACGGAAGCTCAGCGCCTGTACGGGAAGCCGGGCTTGGTGAAGGGGATCCTGATCTCGAATCGCGGCCGCGGCGAAGACGGCGTCAAGCTTTCCGACGAGGTCGTCGCCGCACTGAAGCCAACCGTCGGTCCGCTCGGTCTCGAGACCGTGCCTGCGAAGCAGGACGCGCTCGCCGCTGCAGGCGAGGCCGGCAACACCTTCATGTCGATGTTCACGACGTTCGGAACCTTCTCGATCGCCGCCGGGATCCTGCTCATCTTCCTGATCTTCGTCATGCTCGCGGCGGAGCGGCGCGGCGAGCTCGGGATCGCCCGAGCCGTGGGCACACGGCGCGGGCACCTGGTCCAGATGTTCACGTTCGAGGGCGCAACCTACGACCTCATTGCCGCGGCCGCGGGAGCCCTCCTCGGTGCGGGGGTCGCGTACGGGATGGTGATCGCGATCGCCAGCGCGTTCGGCTCGGCGGATGCAGACGCGGGCCTACAGGTCGAATACTCGGTCTCGCCGCGCAGCCTCTTCGTCGCGTTCGCGATCGGTGGGCTGCTCACCCTGCTCGTCGTCGCCTTCTCCGCCTGGCGTGTGAGCGTCATGACGATCTCGACGGCGATCCGGAACCTCCCCGAGCCCTCTGTGCCCCACCGGCGGCGGAGGCTCGCCCTCGCGCTGATCGGTCTCGCGCTCGGGTCGATGCTGACCGCAAGCGGCGTAAGCGGCGAAGCGGCCACCCCGCTGATGCTCGGGGTCTCGCTGATCCTGATCGGCTTCGTGCCCGTCCTGCGACTCGCCGGCGTTCCGGAGCGAGCCGCCTACACGGGCAGCGGGCTTGCGATCGCGGTCGCGATGCTGCTGCCCTGGAGCGTGTGGGAGTCCGTCTTCGGCCAGATCTCGATGGACTTCTCGACCTGGATCGTGTCCGGCCTGATGATCGTGATCGGTGCCGTGTGGGTCCTCGTCTACAACGCCGACCTGATCCTGGGCGGAGTGAGCCTCGTCTTGTCTCGCTTCGGGAGGCTCGTTCCCGTCGTGCGGATGGCGATCACGTATCCGCTGAGGGCCCGCTTCCGGACCGGGGCGACACTCGCAATGTTCACGCTCGTCGTCTTCACGCTCGTCACCGGAACGGCCACGCCCAACTCCTTCGCGAAGGCGTTCGGCAACGTCGACGAGTTCGGCGGAGGCTTCCAGGTCCGCGCCGGCACCTCGGCGGGGGCGCCGATCGACGACATGCAGGCTGTGCTTCGGCGCGCGCCGGGAATCGATCCCGCGGACTTCACCGCGGTCGGAAGCCAGTCGGTACTCGCCGTGAAGGCCCGCCAACTCGGCACCGAGCGGCCCGCCGAGAGTTACGCCGCGCGCGGCCTCGACCGCTCATTCCTCGAGCACACGACCTTCGGCCTCGGCGCGAAGGCCCGTGGCTATGCGTCGGCCCGTGAGGTCTGGCGTGCTCTGGCGACGCGCCCGGGGCTGGCGGTCGTCGACGCGACGATCGCTCCACGCCGAGACAACTTCAACTTCGCGATGCTGCCCGACTTCCGTCTGAGCGGGTTCTACCTGGAGGACGGCACCTTCGATCCGGTTCCGATCGCTCTCCGAGACCCCCAGACCGGACGAACTGCCCGCCTGAAGGTGATCGGAATCCTGAAGGACACCGCGCCGCTCGAGATGGTCGGGATCTCAAGCTCGCAGGCGACCTACGAGCAGGCATTCCCGGGCCGGTTCCAGCCGACGATCCACTACTTCGCGTTGGCGCCGGGAGTTGATCCGGCAAAGACTGCGACGCGGCTCGAATCCGCGTTCTTGCCGAACGGCATGCAGGCGGAGTCGATCAAGAAGGTCGTCGACGACGCCCTCGCCGCCAACCGCACGTTCAACCGCCTGATCCAGGGCTTCATGGGGCTCGGTCTCGTCGTCGGCGTTGCAGCGCTCGGCGTGATCAGCGCCCGTGCGGTCGTCGAGCGGCGCCAGCAGATCGGCGTCTTGCGCGCGATCGGGTTCCGCCGTGGGATGGTGCAGGCCATCTTCCTGATCGAGTCCTCGTTCATCGCGTTGACCTCGATCGTCGTGGGCACTGGCCTCGGCCTCGTTCTGGCCGAGAACATCATTCACGACTCGCGGAAGCAGCCGAGCTGGGAGAACCTGACGCTCGTCGTCCCCTGGCTGAATCTCGGGCTAATCTTCCTCGTCGTCTACGCGGTGGCCCTGGCCGCGACATTCGCCCCGGCCCTGCGAGCTTCCCGGACCGTCCCGGCCGAGGCGCTTCGATATCAATGACATCGGCGACGACAGCAGGCGGGCTAGAAGAGGTCGCTGTACAGGCTCTCGAGCCCGCCCGGCTCGAGCCGCTCATCGGCCCCGAGAGAATGCGCAAGTTCGAGGAGGCAGCCGAAGCGGTGCGCTCTGCGCTCGCGGGACGTCCGGTCCTCAATGTCAATTCGACGGCTGTCGGCGGCGGTGTCGCGGAGATGCTTCAGACGCTCCTTGCCTACGCGCGTGGTGCAGGCGTCGATGCCCGCTGGCTGGTGATCAAGGGCGACCCGGACTTCTTCACGATTACGAAGCGAATCCACAATGGGCTCTACGGATCCCCCGGCGACGGCGGCCAACTCGGCTCCGACGAGCGCGCGCACTACGAGCTGATCGAGCGCCGGAACGGCGACGCGCTGCTGTCGATCCTGCGAAGCGGCGACGTCGTGCTGCTGCACGACCCGCAGACCGCCGGACTTGCCCCTTTGATCCGCGCCGCCGGCCTCTTCGTCGTCTGGCGCTGCCACGTTGGATGCGACGAGTCGAACGAATGGACCGAACGGTCGTGGGAGTTCCTCCGCCCGTACATCGAGGACGTCGATGCCTACGTCTTCTCGCGCGCTGCCTTCGCACCCTCGTGGGCGGATCCGGAGAGGACGCACGTGGTTCCACCGTCGATCGATCCGTTTTCGGCCAAGAACGAGCCGATGTCGGCCCGAAACGTGCGTCTCGCCCTCGGCTACGTCGGGCTCCTCGACGGCCACTCAGAGCCGCCGGTTGTGCCGTTCTCCCGCAGGGACGGGTCGCCCGGGCGAATCCTTCACCGCGCCGACCTCGTCCAGCTCGGTCCCGCCGTGCCCCCCGATGCACCGCTCGTTCTCCAGGCGTCTCGCTGGGACTCGATGAAGGACATGGCGGGCGTGATGGAAGGTTTTGCCGACTACGTCGACCTCTCGCTGGGCGCCCACCTGATCCTCGCCGGGCCGGCGGTCAAAGGAGTGACCGACGATCCCGAGGCTGCGGAGATCCTCGACGACTGCTTCGCTCGCTGGCGCGCGCTGCCGCACGCCGTCCGCAGCCGCGTCCACCTCGCCTGTGTCCCGATGCACGACCCTGATGAGGCCGCTGCGATCGTGAACGCGCTCCAGCGACACGCATCGGTGGTCGTTCAGAAGAGCCTCGCCGAAGGGTTCGGCCTGACCGTCGCCGAGGCAATGTGGAAATCGCGTCCCGTCGTTGGTAGCGCCGTCGGCGGCATCACAGACCAGATCGTCGACGGAGAGCACGGGCTGCTGATCGAAGATCCAAGAGATCTCGCAAGGTTCGGAGCGGCCGTCGAGCGGCTGCTTCGCGATCCAGACGAGGCCGAGCGGCTCGGCCACAATGCCCGCGAGCGCGCGCTCAGCGAGTTTCTCGGCGACCGGCATCTGGCCCGGTACGCGCGTGTCCTCGGCGCAATCCCCTGACGAGCGGCTGGCGGATGCGCCTCTTCGAATACGTCTACTCTCCACAAACCCTCGCATGACTGAACAAACGCTGACGGCGAGTGAGCCGCTGACCGAAGACGAGCTGCGCCTAATCGACTCGTACTGGCGCGCGGCGAACTACCTCTCCGTCGGCCAGATCTACTTACTCGACAACCCCTTGCTCCGCGAGCCGCTCACGCCCGAGCACGTCAAGCCACGTCTGCTCGGGCACTTCGGCACGACGCCCGGGCTCAATCTGATCTACGTCCATCTGAACCGGTCGATTCGAGACCGCGACCTCAATGCCATCTATGTTGCTGGGCCAGGTCACGGCGGGCCCGGAGTGGTCGCCAACGCGTACCTCGAAGGCACCTACAGCGAGGTCTATCCGCACATCGGGCACGACGAAACGGGCCTGCGCGAGCTCTTCAGGCAGTTCTCCTTCCCCGGCGGCATCCCCAGCCATGCCGCCCCCGAGACCCCAGGCTCGATCCACGAGGGCGGCGAGCTAGGCTACGCCCTCGCACACGCGCACGGTGCGGCGCACGACAACCCCGACCTCCTCGTTGCCTGCGTCGTCGGCGACGGCGAGGCAGAGACGGGCCCGCTTGCGGCGAGCTGGCACTCGAACAAGTTCCTGAACCCGGGCACGGACGGCGCGGTGCTGCCGATCCTCCATCTGAACGGATACAAAATCGCCAACCCGACGGTGCTCGCCCGGATTCCGGAGGAGGAGCTCGTCTCGCTCTTCGAGGGCTACGGCTACCGCCCGCTGATCGTCTCGGGCGGCTTCGACGACGAAGAGCCGGCGGCGGTTCACCAGCGCCTCGCCGCGGCGCTCGACGAGTCGCTGGACGAGATCGCTCGCATCCAGCAGGCGGCCCGTGTCGACGGCGAAGCCGGCCGACCGAGCTGGCCGATGATCGTCCTCCGCACCCCGAAGGGCTGGACCGGCCCAAAGGAGGTCGACGGCCTGCCCGTCGAGGGCACGTGGCGCTCGCACCAGGTGCCTGTGGCCGACGTGCGCGACAACCCTGAGCATCTCCGCGTGCTCGACGAGTGGCTGCGCAGCTACGGGCCGGAAGAGCTGTTCGACCAGGAGGGCCGACTGATCGAGGAGCTCGCCGACCTCCCGCCGCGAGGCGAGCGCCGGATGAGCGCGAACCCGCACGCGAACGGAGGCCTGCTCCTGCGCGACCTCCTCCTCCCGGACTTCCGCGACTACGCCGTCGACGTGCCGAAGCCGGGGACGACGTTCGGTGAGGCGACGAGA
>DASWDJ010000202.1:0-1764 GCA_036395295.1 Gaiellaceae bacterium
GGGATGACGGCCGGCTCGCCACCCTCGAGCACGGCCACGCAGGAATTGGTCGTGCCGAGGTCGATACCGATTGTCTTTGCCATGTGTTCTGATGCCTCCTTTGAGAAAATCTAAGCCCTTGTATAGCAGATCTGAGAGGCGTTATGCTTCCGCTCCATGAGCGGGGATCTCCGGCACGAAGCCGAGGCGACGCTCGCCGCCCGACAGGAGGTCGGGGAGGGGCTGGAGCCGCAGCTCGTCGACCGCTTCGTCGAGCGCGTCGAGCAGGAAATCGAGCGGCGCGCGCAGGAGTTGGCGGCGCAACGCCGCCCGAGTCATCCGCCGCCGACGATCCCGTTGGCGCTCGGCTCGCTCGGCATTGCGATTCCCCTGCTCGGAATCGCCGGCGGCACGGCAGGCCTGCCGGGCGTGATCGCCGTGTGCATCGCGATCGTGCTCGTCAATCTGTTCTGGGCGACCCAGCGCTAGCCTCCGGGCGACCGCTGCGCCTCCTGGATTACGGCACCGCAGGCTGCGCCTCGGGTGACGGCTCCTCGGCACGGAGGTCGCGGACGAGCAGGCACGCGAGCATCAGGATGCCGCCGGCCATCCCGGCCGCGAACAGCGTCTTCGAGGCGCCGAACGATGCGGCCACCGGACCGGTGAGGGCGAACGAGACCGGCACGAGACCCGCCGACGCGAACCAGTCGAGACTCGAGACCCGCCCGAGCATGTCTCCCGGAACGCGCCGCTGGAGCAGCGTCCGCCACACGATTCCCCCAGAAGCGGAAAAGCCGAAGAGGACGACACTCGCCAGCATTGCCTGCCACACATGGACGCAGAGCGCGAGCGCGGCGACGGCAAAGGTCGAGCCGGCCCAGGTGACGTAGACGAACGCGAGCCCTCGCCGGGGCGTGCGGCCGTAGAGCGCGAGCCCCAGCGAGCAGACGAATGCGCCCGCGCCGCCGGCGGCGAAGACCAGGCCAAGTCCGACGGCGCTCGCCCCGATCCTGTTCTTGACCAGAAACGGAATGAGCACCTCGATCGGCCCGACGGTGAGGAAGAGCCAAAGCCCAGCCGCGAGGAGCGAGACCCAGAGCCACGTCTGCGAGCGGACGAACTTGAAGCCGTCCCACACCTCCTGGAGCAGCGACGTGGCGCCTTCGTCGGCCGGCCGCTCGCGCACCCGCTTGCTGACGAAGAAGAGGGTGACGGCGGCGAAGGCGAACGTCCCGGCGTCCGCGAGCAGGGCCGCTGCCGCCCCGACGCCTGCGACGAGGATGCCGCCGACTGCCGGCCCGAGGAGGCGTAGTGTCAGCGGTCGGGCAAAGCTCTGCAGCGAGTTGGCCTCGAGCAGGAGCTCTTTCGGGATGATCTCCGGCAGGATGGCCGAGGACGCCGGAATGAAGAAGGCGACGCTCGCTCCGTAGACGGCGACGAGCAACCAGATGTGCCACAGCTCCACCCGCCCCGCCAGTACAAGCACCGCGATCGTTCCGATCGTCAGGCCACTGACAACGTTCGCCGCGAGCATCACGCGGCGCCGCTCGAAGCGGTCGCTCACGGCGCCGCCGACAAGCAGCGCCGCAACGTGCGGCACCGTCCAGGCGACGCCGACGAGGGAGAGCGCGCCCGGATCATTGGAGAGCCGGTACACCTCCCACGCGATCGCCACGAAATAGATGCCGTCGCCGAGGAGGGAAACCTGCGTTCCCACCCAGAGAAGAACGAAATCTCGCGAGCGGAATGGCCGCACGACGCGCATGGCGGGCGAGAAGCTTACGA
>DASWDJ010000203.1:0-10634 GCA_036395295.1 Gaiellaceae bacterium
GCTCGTCGCCGAGAACGTTCCGACCCCCGGTCAGCGAACGGTCTACGTGGCGACGTCGAAGGGCATCGTCTACGCCCTCGGGGAGAACGGCTACATCCGCTGGCGGGTCGAGCTCGGCCAGCTCGAGCGGATCTGCGCCCAGATCGACGGCTACGGCGTCACCGGGACACCGGTCATCGACCTCGGCACCAATGCGCTCTACGTCGCCGATGCCTTCGGGCGCCTCCACGCGCTCGACCTGGCGACGGGAGCGGAGCACGACGGCTGGCCGGTCCGTCTGTACGCGGGCTTCCGCCGAGAGCTCGTCTGGGGCGCGCTCACGCTCGTCAATGGGTCCGTGTACGTCGGCACGGGCTCGTACTGCGACCGGCCGATGGTGGGCAAGGTCTTCAGGATCGAGCTCGCGACGCGAAGGGTCTCGCGCTGGCGGTCCGTGCCCCGCGCCCTCGGTGGAGGCGGAAGCGTTTGGGGCTGGGGCGGAATCGCCTTCAGCGCGCGGCGTGACTCCCTCTTCGTCGCCACCGGCAACGCGTTCCGCGGCGGCACGAATGATGGACGGCGTTTCCGCGAGTGGGCCGGTTACGGCGAGCAGCTCGTCGAGCTCGACCGAGGTCTCTCGGTGCGCGCCGCCAATCATCCGCCGACGATCCGGGCACCGAAGGATCTCGACTTCGTCGGCTCACCGGTCGTCTTCAAGCACCGCTTCTGCGGGGAGCTGGTCGGCGTGCTGAACAAGAACGGCTTCCTCTACGTGTGGCGCAGCGGGAAGGTCAAGGCCGGCCCGCTCTTCTCGCTCCGGCTCGCCCATCCGACGATCGATGCCCCACTGCTCTCCCAGCCGGCTTATTCGTCGCGGACGGGAGCGCTCTACGTCTCGACCCCGAGCCGGCTCGTGCGGATCGGGGTCGACCGCCGCTGCCGCGGGCACATCGCCTGGGCGAAGAGGGTCGGCGGCGGCCTCCTGAACGGCTCGCCGACCATTGCCGGTGGCACGGTCTGGCTCGCGGAGAACGCCGGCCAGGGATCCGCGCTGCTCGGCCTGGACGCTCGCTCCGGCGCGCTCCGCTTCCGTTCGGCGCTTGCGGGGCCGGCCTTCGTGGCCCCGACCGTCGTCGGCGATCGTCTCTACCTCGGCACGTACACGGGCGGTGTTCAGGGCTTCGCGCTCGCCCCGGCGCTCGGCCGGCCGACCGGAACGGCCGGGAGCGCTCTCCCCGAGCATCGGAGCTTCGCCGATGCGCTCCACGGCTGGGCGAGCCGCGAGGACGGCGTGTACTCGACCGACGACGGCGGTCGGACCTGGGCTCGGATCTATCGCCATAGCGCGGCGAAGCTCGTTCGGACCTCGGCCCGTGACGGCATCCTGGCCACGGGCGACCGTGTTTCGCGCTGCGGCTGCCGGATGGTCCGCCTCTGGACGAGTGACGGCGGAGTTACCTGGCGCCGTACGCCCAAGGGAGCCGGAGGAGGCTTCGTCGGCACTTCGGCGGCGCTGTGGTGGTGGCGAGGAGGCCTGCTCTACCGCACCGTCGCCTGGCCGCCGTCGGCGGGAGTCCTCCAGGCTCGCCAGGTCGCCCATCTCCCGGGGGTGATCGTCGAGGCCGACGCGGTGCCCGACGGCGTGCTGGCGCTCGTGACCAATCGCGTCGCCGGGGCCGGCTTCGACACCTCGCCGCGGTTGCTGCTCGTCCAAGGAACGCGTGTGAGCGTCCTCCGCCTGTCCCGGGTGAGCGGCGACGTACTCGTGCGCTCGCTCGAGACGTCGTGGCCGTCCGCGACCGTGCGCGCCGTCGACGTCACGGCGTTCACGCGCGGCGAGGCGGGACAAGTGGTCTGGAGCACGCCCGACGGCGGGCGCACCTGGAGCGTGAGACGCAGCTAGCTCCTTCGCTCGGAAACGTCGGCGCGGCGGCGTCGTAGCTCCCACCTGGAACAGGAGTCGGCTTCTAGCGTTTTTCGGGTCGACTGCCCGGGTAGTCCGAAGGCGTGCAAGTAATTGCGGTAACGGGCGCGTCGGCCGGGGTCGGCCGCGCGACCGTTGAGCGGTTCGCGCGGCAGGGAGCCCGCCTCGGGCTGATCGCGCGCGGTCAGGAGCGGCTCGAGACGACGGCTGCTGAGGTCGAGCGGCTTGGGGGCGAGGCGCTCGTTCTCCCACTCGATGTCGCGGACGCCGACGCGGTCGACGACGCAGCCGCGCAGATCCAGGAGCGCTTCGGCCCCCTCGACGTCTGGGTGAACAACGCGATGGCGACCGTCTTCGCGCCAATGCGCGAGACCACCCCTGAGGAATTCCGCCGCGCGACTGAGGTCACCTACCTCGGCACCGTCTGGGGCACGATGGCCGCGCTTCGCCGGATGCTGCCGCGCGACCAGGGGACGATCGTCCAGGTCGGCTCCGCCCTGGCGTACCGGTCGATTCCGCTCCAGGCTCCCTACTGCGGTGCCAAGCACGCGATCCTCGGCTTTACCGAGTCGCTGCGCACCGAGCTCCTGCACGAGGGCTCGAACGTGCACGTGACCATGGTGCAGCTCCCCGCGCACAACACGCCCCAGTTCGAATGGGGCCGCGCGAAGCTCCCCCACCACCCGCAACCGGTGCCGCCGATCTTCCAGCCCGAGGTGGCCGCGGAGGCGATCGTCTACGCGGCGAGCCACCGACGGCGCGAGCTCATCGTCGGCTGGCCGGCCGTCAAGGCGGTCTACGGCGAGAAGGTCGCATCCGGCCTCCTCGACCGCATCCTCGGCCGGATCGGGTACGACAGGCAGCAGACCGGTGAGCCACTCCAGGGCGAGCGCGAGGGCAACCTCTTCGAGCCCGTGCCCGGCGACTACTCCGCACACGGCACGTTCGACGACCAGGCGAAGTCTCGCAGCCTGCTCTTCGAGCTCGACCGCCGGCGCGGGCCGATCGCCGTCGCCGCCGGTCTAGGCGCGATCGCTGCCGCCGTCCTCAGACCTAGGAGGGTTTGACGAAACGCTGCTGAGCCGCCGGGCCGCGCTGCTCGCCCCGAGGCTGTGTCCTCAGTCGCGCCCAGGCTGAAACAGCCTGAGCGCTCCCTGCGTCCTTGCCTCGGAACGACCATCGCACCCCGGCGACGAGCGACGTTCCGCCAAACAGTGAAGATGGCGGAGGCGTCTCGTTCGAGATCTGACCTGCCGCCAAACTGGCCCTTTTGTTGGGTGCCGTGGGAGGGACCTGTCGGTCTCGGGCGGGCCGCCACGACCGATCCTGTGAGGGACGGCCGGGAAGGGCGGAGCGTGACTTCATAGGAACCTGTTTGCGACAAGTGCCTCGTTACTGTTGTGTCCGCCCACCCGACCGGCTGTCCCGCCGATCAGAGAGGGACAGCAATGCACAGCATGAAGCAGGAGGTCCGTCGCGTCATCGGCGGCGTCGACTCGCACGCCGATACCCACCACGCCGCGGCGCTCGACGAGCGCGGCCGCCGGTTGGGAACCAAGTCGTTTGCCGTGTCGGCTGCGGGCTACCGCGAGCTTTTGGCCTGGCTTGCCTCGTTTGGGCTGATCGACCGGGTCGGGGTGGAGTCGACCGGCTCCTATGCTGCCGGCCTGACTCGCCATCTGCTCGCTGCGGGCGTCCGCGTGCTCGAGGTCAACCAGCCGCACCCTCACACGCGCAGGCGACGCGGGAAGACCGACGCGATCGACGCCGAGCTGGCGGCCCGGCACGCGCTCAGCCTCGCGACCGCTGTCACGCCGAAGCAGACCAGCGGGATCGTCGAGTCGGTCCGCCAGTTGCGGGTCGCGCGTGACAGCGCCGTGAAGTCCCGATCGGTGGCGATGGTGCAGCTCGGCGACCTCGTCCGCACCGCGCCCAGCGAGCTGCGCGAACAGCTCGCGCTCCGCAAGACGCTCAAGGGCAAAGCCGCGCTCTGCCGGCGGCTGCGCCCCGACACCGAGCGGCTCAGCGAACCGGTCAATGCCGCCAAGCTCGCTCTGCGCAGCCTCGCACGACGCATCGCGCTCTTGGACGACGAGATCGCCGGGCTCGACAGGCAGCTCACGCCGCTGGTCGCGACCGCCGCTCCACGCAGCGCTGCTCGGAATCTCGACCGGACACGCCGGCCAGCTGCTGATCACCGCTGGCCAGAACATTGACCGACTCCACGGCGAAGCCGCCTTTGCGGCGCTCTGCGGCGCCAGCCCGATCCCCAACGCATCCGGCAAGCACAGCCGCTACCGCCTCAACCCCGGCGGCGACCGCCAAGCCAACCGAGCCCTGCACATGATCGCCGTCTGCCGTCTCCGCCACTGCCCCAAAACCCGCGCCTACGTCCAACGCCGCACCAGCGAAGGCAAAACCAAGAAAGAAATCATCCGCTGCCTCAAGCGCTACATCGCCCGCCAGACCTACACCACCCTCCGGGACGACCTCAGATCACTCACCCCCGCTTGACATCTATAGGAACGTCCCTCCTAGCGGTCGACGGTCAGGTTTACCCGCCCGCGACGGGCTAGGCGCGTACCTGGGCGCGGGCGCTGCGAGAGCACGCGGCCGGCGCGACCGCGCGACCGCAATTGACGCAAGCGGCCGAGCCGGCAACCGGCGCGAGTGATTGCTGAGCGGGCCGTTGCGAGCCGGCGGCCGACGAGAGTGGGGACGATGCAGGCCCGTAGAGGCAGGCGCGGCGCAGCTCCAAGTGCGAGTGCACCGCTGCCGAACAACGCGTCTTTGCCGGTCGCTCCGAGGTCGGTTGCGCGCTCCTCGAGATAGGCCTGGAGCTCATTCGGGCCGAAGCTCGGGTTTGCCTGTTTCGCGAGCGCCGCCGCGGCCGCGACGTGCGGGGTCGCGGCCGAGGTCCCGGCGAAGCCGCTCGAACCGCACCCGGCAAACTGCCCGAACGTGAGCGACGACACGGAGTCCGGCGCGACCAGATCCGGCTTGATGCGGCCGTCGATCGTCGGGCCGCGGGAGCTGTAGGGCTCGAGCCCACTGTCTCGCCAGCACACCGCGCCCACGGTCAAGGCTGCCGGAGAGGTGCCGGGCTCGGTCACGCTGCCGTCGGCCGCGCGGTACTCGAGGTTCGCTCCCGGATAGGTGAAGAGGTCGATGCGGACGGGCCGGCCTGAGGTGCGGCTGGCCCGGATGGCGATCGCGTAGGTCTCTGTCGTCCTCGAGCTGTTGATCCGGCAGGCGAGCTCGGTGGGAGGCTCCGAGCCCGTCTGGGGGCTCGTCGAGGAGGCGACGACGCCGCCTCCCGGAGAGCGGATCAGATAGAGGTCGTAGTCCTCGGCGCTCGCAGGCCAGTCGTCCCACTTGAGCGCGGCGCATGCGTAGGCACCGGCCGGCACGCTGATCGTGTTTCCCTCGTCGCCGGGCTCGAACTCGTCCCAGCCGTTCCCGTTCGAGTCGGCGAAGGTGCCGCTCCAGTGCTGTTCGGCGCGGTTGCCTGCCGCATTGACCCAAAGGATGCCGGCGCTGCGCGCGGCGGCCACGATGCCCTCCGGAGAGTCGGCTGGGCCGGCTCCGTCGCCTCGGCTCGTGTTCAACCAACTCACCGAGTGACTGATGATCTGGATGCCGTGTGACCGGGCGTAGTCGGCGGCCTCGCCGAGGGCAGCGAGGCTTTGCGCGCAGACGAGATAGATCTTGGCATCAGGCGCCATCTCGGCGACGATCTCGGCAACCGCCGTCCCGTGGTTCGTTGCGGCAAAGCCACCGGCCGGGCAGAAGTCCGCCTTGCCGACCGCTGCGGGAAGGTCTCCCGTTGCCTGGCTGTGGCGGTAGCCGTCGAAGCCGAGATCAATGACCGCGATCTTCACACCCTCGCCGCGTGTGCCGGCCCTGTGCCAGCTCGCGGCGCCGGTCGAGACAACGCCTTCGCCGCGCACGGCCTCCGGCACGGGCTGAGCGGGCTCGCGGACGAAGCGAACCGTTCGGTTGCGCGCGAGCGTGTTCAGCGACTCCACCGGGACGAGTGCCTCCACGAGGCGTCCGTACGACGCTTCGACTCGGCCGCCCTCACGTGCGACGAGCGCTCGAGCCCCAGCGGGTCGAGAGGCAAGGAGCTCCACTCGAACAGTCCGGCCCTGAAGCGCCGCGAGATGTGAATCGAGCTTCGCGACCTTGAGCGGCAGCGGCGAAGCGTGCAGCGCCTCTCGGCTCGAGGACGAGGTCGCGCCGCTCGCCGCCGCAGCGACGCCCGCAACCAGCAAGAACAGCACTCCCATCAGAACGCGCCGCAGATCGCTCCCCCTCGTAGGCCTCATCTAGGGATAGCGGCAAATCCGCGTTTCGTCTATGGGCCGCCCGACCTACTTGGAGGCTCTGCGGCGAGAGCGCTGGAGGTTATTGCTGCTGCTGCTTTTGCTCGAGCTTGATGAACTCGAGGTCGTCCTTGGTGACGACGAGGCTGGGTCCCACGGTGCCGATCCCGTTCGATTTCAGCTGTCCCATCGCATCCTCGAGCGCCTGACGAGCGTCTTCCTCGTTCTCGGCGACGTCAGCCCGAGTAGTCGAGCCGGACTTGAACCTCACGTAGGCCTGCCACATGGCCGCGCGATCCTAACGGAGTTGTATGCGCGCGAGATGCCCGCGTGGTTCAGGCGACGTCTTCTGCGTCGTCGTCGCGGCCAAGTTGCTTGTTCCACCACTCGGACTCACGGCGCTGGAGGGCACCCTGCGCCTGCGCCACATAGGCCGCGAGCTGTGTCTCCTTGCTGCCGAGCTTCTCCTCCAGCTCGGCCAGGGCCAGCTCGCGCCGCTCTAGTTTCTCGAGGCGAAGCTCATAGTCAGTCTCATCCCGTGCCTCGCGGCGGCGCTGCTCCTCTTCGCGGTCGTCGAGCTCCCGGACGCGCTCGCGGAGATTCGCCTCGGTCTGTGCGATTCGCTTCTCGCGCTTCTCGACCCGCTCGCGTGCCGTCTCCGCGAGATCGGTTTCCTCGGCAGTGGCCGACTCGCGGTCGGCCAGCTCCTTCTCGCGTGCCTCGAGGCGCCCTGCCCACTCGTCGAGGTCCCGGCCGCGGGCGCTTTCCACCTCGACGCGATTCAGCTCCGACTCGCGGCGGTTGAGCTCGGCCTCCCGGGCGATGAGCTCCTCTTCGCGGCCCTGGATCTCGGCGAGCCGCGTTTCCATCTGCTGCACCTCGACTCCGGACGAGGTCAGCTGGCTCTCCAGCTGCTGCGTCTCGGAGCGGATGCGCTCATGCCGGTCATGCACCTCTGCCTCGCGGCGTCGGAGCGCAGCATCCTCGGCGGCGATCCTTGCGCTCTCCTTCGCGAGACGCTGCTCTCCGTCGGCGAGGCGCGACTCGCGGCCGGACAGATCCTTCTCGCGGCGCTTGAGCTCGTTCTCGCGTGCTTTCCACTGGCCCTCGCGGGTCGCGAGGTCGCGCTCCGTCTTCGCAAGCTTGTCCGCGCGCGCGGCGATTGCCGAGTTGCGCTGCGCGAGCTCGGATGAGCTGCGTCCGGCGAGCCGTTCAGCCTCCGTGAGCTCGCCTTCTCGCGCCTGAAGCTCTTCCTGGAGCACCGAGGCTTTCGCCTGCGCGGCGGCAACGTCGTCCTGGAGCTGCGAGAGGCGCATGCGCTCGGTGTTCAGCTCACGGCGCTCGTCCGCGAGGCGCTGCTCTCGCGCGCGGAGCTCACTCTCCGTCGAAGAGAGCTTTGCGCTTCGTGCCTCGAGCGTCGTTTGCTCGCGCGAGACGTCGTACTCCTCCGACAGCTTCCGCTCGTAGGCTTCGACCTGCTCTGCGAAGGCAGCACGGAGCTCGCGCTCGCGCTTCTGGGCGTCGGAGAGCTGGGTTTGGAGCTCTGAGACCTCGACGTTCGGCTCGGCTCCGTTCACTTGCTGCGGCGCGGAGGTGAAGAGGTCTACTGGAACGAGTGGCGGTTCGCTTGGTTCTTCGTATGGCAGCGTCGTCGGGGAAGCCTCTTCCGACTGCTCGGTGCGGCGCTTCTGGAGCTGTGCCCGCAGGCCGGTGCCGAAGCCGCCCTCGGTGTGCTCGGCATCCTGCGGCTTCGTCTCCCCGTCCTTCGCCTCGTCGTTCTTGTCTCCGCGGGACATGGACAACTTCCTAGCCGAAGAGTTTCTGGACGTTGAGGATCGCCGGCCCGAGGATGACGAGGAACATCGCCGGGAAGATGAAGAGGACGGTCGGGAAGAGCATCTTGATCGGGGCCTTCATCGCTCGCTCCTCGGCCGCTGCCTGGCGCCGCAGCCGTGCGTCCGCGGCCTGGACGCGAAGAATCCGGCCGAGAGACGTACCGAGCTGATCGGCCTGAATCAGCGCGCGGGTGAACGCCGAGAGCTCCTGTGCGTCCACGCGCTCGGAAAGGCTCTTGAGCGCCTCCGCACGGCTCTCGCCGATGCGCATCTCCGACAGAGTCAGGCCGAACTCCTCGGCGAGCGGCCCTTCCATGTGCTCGTTGATCTTGGCCAGCGACGCATCGAAGCCGAGTCCGGCCTCGACGCTGACCGCGAGCAGGTCGAGCGCGTCGGGTAGGTCGGCACGGATTCGCTCCTTCCGGCCGCGCGCTTTCAGCGTCAGTCCGTAGTCCGGCGCGAGGAAGCCGACGGCGCCGAGCAAGATGGCGCCCATGATCAGGCCGCCTGCGCCGCGCGTGGCTCCTAGCATCGAGCCGACGAAGAGCCCGCCCAGGGCGAAGAGGCCCTTGGCTGCGAGGAAGCCCGTCGGCGACACCCTTCGGCTGATGCCGGCCGCCATCAACCTGAGCCCGATCGAATCCCTGTTCGAGCGGGGGTTGACCCGGAGCGCCCAGCGCGCGAGCCATTCTCCGACCGGGACGAGCAGGCGTTCGCGAAGCCCCTCGAGCGGCGCTCCGGAAGGGACCTCCAGCAGGCCGTAGGTGGCTGCGCGCCGAACCGACAGCGCGCGCTGACGCGAGGGGAGAGTCACGATCTCGCTGACGAAGAACGCGGCGCCGGCGAGACAGAAGACAGCGAGAATGAGGAGCAGAGTCATGTGTTCACCTAGCCCTTGAAGGAGACGATCTTCTTGAGGAGGAGCGAGCCGACGACCATCATGGCGAGGCCCGTGTAGATGAGCACGTGACCCGTGCTCGAGTGGTAGAGCGGATCCATGTAGGTCGGGTTCATGATCGTGATCACCAGCGCCATGAAGAAGGGAAGCCCAACGAGGGTGTACGCGCCCGCCCGGCCCATCGCCGTCAGCCCCTTGATCTTGCGGATGAACTGCTGGCGCTGACGAACCGTGTCGGCGACCATGTCGATCAGCCCTGCCAGGCTGCCGCCGACCTGCTGCTGGATCTTGACGGACGTGATCACGAAATCGAAGTTCTTGGATCCCAGACGCTCGGACATATCGGCGAGAGCAAGCTCGAGGGGGCGGCCGAGGCGGCCCTCGGCGAGGACGCGGTGGAACTCCTTGCTCGCCGGAGGATTGCCCTCATCCACGATCGTCTGGATGCCCTGCTTGAAGCTGTGACCGGCCTTGAGCGCCGCCGCGAGCGTGATCAGCACGTCGGGGAGCTGGTTCTCGAAGGCCTTCAGGCGGCGGGTCGCCTTGAACCAGACGAAGCCGATTGGCACCGTCCAGCCCACGGCCATCAGGACGAGCGTGATGAGCGTGGATTGTCCCGCGAGCGTGGCGATCATCGCTCCGACGAGACCCGCACCGAACATCAGATAGACGAGCTCGACGGTTCGAAGCGGCAGGTCGCTGCGCTCGACCAAGCGCTCGAGGCGCGTCCAGACCTTCCAGTGCGCGAACGCGCTCTCAGTCGCCCTGAAGAGGGGGGCCGCTGCTGCGAACCGCTCCTTGTCCAGCTTCTGTTTCTTGATCTCGGGGGTATCCGCGAGGTGGGGAGCGATCCGGCGGCGCAGCCGTGAGCCCTTCACGGTCGTGAGGGCGAGGGTTGCGCCGAGCAGAACGATCAGGAACGAGAGGATCGCCATCACCTGCGTGCCGAGGACGGTCTCGTAGAAGACGTCCGGGAAGAGGCGCGAGGCCTTCGGGTCGTCGGTCGTGGATCCGAGGTTCTCGGGCAACTCCAACACCGCCGACTGTGAGGCCGAGCCGCCTGCATACGCCCGCAGCGTCGCGTCGTCGCCGGGACGCGCCGAGGTCGCGTAGGTGAGCTGCCAACTCCGGCGGAGCTCGTCGGCGACCGCCGCGTACTCCCGGCCGAGCGCTGCGCTCGACGAGGCGCCGCGGTAGGCGCCGCCTGTCTCCCTGCTCAGACTACGGAGCGGCGCCGGCGAGAACTGCGGGCTCTCGATCGCGATCGTGTAGACAGAGGCGCCGGCTTCGCGGGCCTCCTTGCTCGCCTGCTGGAGCGTGGCTGTGCTCGAGACGTCTCTCCCGTCGGTGAGCACGATGATCACGCGGCCGGGGAGACTCTCCGTGGTGAGCGCACGCGAGGCCGAGACGACGGCGTCGTAAAGAGCCGTCCCCTGCTGAGGGTCGACCGGCATCGTCTTCAGAGCGTCGACGGCGTCGATCGTCGCCGACGAGAGGCGGGTCAGCTCCACAGCGTGGGAGCCGAAACCGACGATTTCGACCCGGTCGCCGGGCGCTTTCGAGGCGACGAACCCACGCGCCGCGGCGAGGGCGTCCGCAAGCGGCTTGCCCTGCATCGAGCGCGAGCGGTCGAGCGCGAGCACTACCGACTTGGCTCGGCCGAGGTTCAGCGC
>DASWDJ010000204.1:0-17113 GCA_036395295.1 Gaiellaceae bacterium
GCTCGACGATCAAGAGCCGGGAGTGCAGGCAGGTCCTAGCGTTACCGTGAAGCCTCATCTGGGTCCTCCTCTGGAGCTGGGGGCATCGACAACCACCAGCCTCCAGGGAGGCCCGGATGAACAACCTTCTTAGGAACTACAGCTAGTCGACCGGGGGGCTGCCGATGTCGACGGCGACCTCGAAGCATTGCACCGAGGTGACCTCGCCATCGACCTGACGGGTGGCTTCCTGCCGCAGGCGGGCAGCCGGCACCTCGCTGTTCTCCATCGCGGAACGGCTCTCCCAGAGGGTCATCGACATGATCACGCCGTCTTCCGAGGCGGTGAACACGTAACCGCCCTGGAAACCGGGCAGGCTCGCCAGCCGGCTCGCGGCCTCGCGGAACGCCTCGGCGGCCGCATTCATGCGTTCTCCCTCGACCTCGTAGCGCGCGACGCGTGCGTACACATTGGAACCCTAGCTGCGCCTGAGGTGTAGAAGCAGCGGTGGTGAGCCGACCGCCAACAGAGAGCCAGCTCGTCGAGCAGGCCCGCAACGGCGACGAAGCCGCCTATGAGGAACTCGTGCGCGCACACCAGGGGATCGCCTTCCGGATCGCATACCTCGTCGCCGGTAATTCGGCCGAGGCCGAGGATGCGGCCCAGGAGGGGTTCGTCAAGGCTTACTGCGCGCTCGGCCGCTTTCGTCGCGGCGCGCCCTTCCGGCCCTGGCTCCTGCAGATCGTCGCCAACGAGGCGCGGAACCGCCGCCGGTCCGCCGGCCGCCGCGCGGCCCTCGCCCTGCGCGCGGGCGAAGAAGGATCCTCGGGGGGCGCGGCTCCGTCCCCCGAGGGAATCGTGCTCGCCGGGGAGGAGCGTGGGCAGCTCCTCGAGGCGGTCAACGGGCTGCGCGAGGAGGAACGGCTCGTGATCGCCTGCCGCTACTTCCTCGAGCTCTCGGAAGAGGAGACGGCCGCGACCCTGGGCGTGCGCGCCGGGACGGTCAAGTCCCGCACCTCCCGCGCGCTCGCGCACCTGCGCGAAGGACTGGGAGAAGCGCATGGCTGAGCTCGATCTTGCCCTTCGGGAGCTCGGTCGGCACGTGGAGTTTCCACCAACACCCGATCTCGCTTCGGGCGTTCGACGACGGCTCGCGGAAAGGCGCCGGATCTGGTGGCAGCGGCCACTCGTGATCGCGCTCGCCGTCCTCGGTGTCGCGATCGGCGCAGTGCTTGCGGTGCCGCCGGCTCGAACCGCGGTGCTCGATTGGCTCGGGATCAGGGGCGCGCGGATCACCCGCGTCGAGAAGCTGCCCCCGGCCCCGGCGGTCGGCAACCTCGATCTCGGCCGGCGGATCACACTCAGGGAGGCGCGCCGGCGCGCACCGTGGCTGCTCGTCCCGAGCGCGGAGAGGGTCGGCGCGCCCGATCTCGTCTCGTTCAGCGCCGCGATCCCGGGCGGCAAGATCACCCTGCTTTGGGGCACGCGTCGGGACGTACACCTGCTCCTGACCGAGTTCCGCGGCGAGGCCTTCATCGAGAAGCTCGTCGAGCCGGGCGCGAAGGTGGAGCTCTTGCAGGTCGACGGCAGCCGCGGCGCCTGGGTCGGCGGCTCCCACGTCCTCGTCTATCGCGACCGGAATGGGCTCGTGCGAGAGGACACGTCCCGGCTCGCCGGCAAGACGCTGCTCTGGCAGCGCGGGGAGGTCACCTTGCGGCTGGAGGGCGATTTCTCCAAGCAAGAGGCGCTGCGAATCGCCCGTTCAGCTCGCTGAAGCCACGCTCGCAGCTCCGTAAAACTTTTGTGAATTCTGGAAATCACCCTCTATGGGGAGATCCGCTCTCGTCGTCTGACCGAACAATGAGGTCAATCGGCGAGAAAGGACAACGTGGCGGCGACTGACATCTATCTGGCGGATCCGACGGAGATGGAGCGGATCGAGCGCTGGCGTGCTGAGGAGCTCGAGCGCGCCGGGTACGAGCCGCGTGCGGCCGGTCGTCTGGCGGTGCGGCACGACGTCGACCTCCACTTGGCGATTGACCTGCTCCAGCGCGGCTGCTCGATCGACCTGGCTCTGAAGATTCTGCTCTAGCGCCTTCCAGGCGGCAGGGTCTTGGCCAGGCGGGCAGAATCACGGCCCGTGCTCGCGTCGATCCCCTCTCCGGACACCGGCACGATCGATCTCGGGCCGCTCGTCCTCCACATGTACGGCCTGATGCTGCTGCTCGCGATCGCGGCCTGTGTCGGGCTGACCGGGATTCGCTACGTGCGGCGGGGCGGCGACTGGGATCTCGTGCTGCGGGTTGCCGTATGGGGCGTCGCGGCCGGCATCGTCGGCGCGCGCGCCTATCACGACATCACGAGCTGGAACGAGGTCCCCGATCCCAAGTGGAAAGGCGTCTTCGAAGTCTGGAAGGGCGGTCTCGGCGTCTGGGGCGGGATCCTGTTTGGGTCGATCGCCGGCGCGATCGTCGTCAGGCGCTCCGGCCGCAGCGTCAGCGAGCTGGCGGACGCAGCCGCGCCCGGCCTGCTGTTGGCTCAAGGGATCGGCCGGATCGGCAATTGGTGGAATCAGGAGCTCTACGGAAAGCCGACCGACCGCCCTTGGGGGCTCGAGATCGACGTCCAGCACCGCGTGCCGGGCTACGAGACCCACGACACCTTCCATCCGACCTTCCTCTACGAGCTCATCTACGACACAGTGCTGGCCGCTGTGCTGATCCTCATCGGCCGGCGGTTTCGGATCCGCCCGCCCGGGCTCTTCGCCCTCTACGTGTCCTTCTATACGTTCGGCCGCTTCTTCGAGGAGCTGCTCCGGATCGATCCGGCGCACGACTTCGGCGGCCTGCGGCTCAACGCGTGGGTGTCGATCGTCGTCTTCATCTGCTCGACTTCGTTCTTCATCTGGTGGCAGTTCCTGCGCGGCAGGGAAAAGGGCGGCGGCGAACGAAAACGCAAACCCAAACCGCGCGGACCGCGGATGGCGATCCCGAAGGGCCGGGCTCGCTCTTGAGGCTTATTGCCACGGCTAGTGCAGCGCGGTTAGACGGCCGCGCGGGCCAAGCCCGCAAGGCCTCTAGGCGGCACCGCAAGCGGTGCCTTGGGGCCGCGTCCGGCCCTCCCGTTAGCGTCCTTGGCATGAGCGTCCACGAGCTGGAGCTGGACCTCGACGCGTTCGAGGGCCCGTTCGACCTGCTGCTCACCCTGGTGCTGCGGGAGGAGGTGCCGCTGGCCGAGATCGACGTCGCCGGCATCGTCCTTGCGTTCGTCGAGCGCTTCGCGGAGCGGGATGAGCTCGATCTCGACGCCTGCGGTGAGTTCCTCGTCCTCGTCGCCGCGCTGCTCGAGCTGAAGTCGCGCGGACTGCTTGCGGGTGAGGCCGAGCTCGAGGACCTCGAGCCCGAGGAGGCCGCCGAGGAGCTCGCGCGACGGTTGGAGGAGTATCGCCGGATCAAGGGCGCGGCCGAGTGGCTCGCTGAGCGCCTCGCCGGCGAGCGGGACCGCTTCTTCAGGCTCGGGCCCGCGCCGCTTGCCCCGCGCGGTGAGCGGAGGCTTGCGCAGCAGGATCCCGAGGCGCTGGCGGCGGCGTTACGCATGCTGGCGGCCGAGCCGCCGGAGGTGTCGCTCTCGCATCTCGAGTTGCGGCTTCCACCGGTGTCGCAGTTCCTCGAGCGGTTTCGCGCAGTCCTCGGCCGCCGCCGGCGGTTCGACTTCGAGCACGAGGTCGTCGGGCTCTCGCGCATCGAGCAGGCGGTCGCCTTCCTCGCGTTGCTGGAGCTGCGGCGCGCCGGCGAGGTCTCACTCGAGCAGGCGGCGCCGTTTGCGCCGATCCGCGTCGCGCGTGCTTCGGAGAGGCGAGAGGAGGTGGCCGCATGGAGCGCCCGCTCCGCCTGATCGCCGCCAACCCGCTCGACTCGCTCGCGCGGACGGTCGAGGCCCTGCTTGTCGTCGCCTCTCAACCGCTGTCCGTTGGAGACCTGGCCGAGGCGGCCGGGGACGAAGCCGAACGCATCGAGACCGCGCTCGGACTCCTCGGCGACCGCTACCGGGAGGGGCGGAGTGGGATCGTGCTCGAGCAGGTCGCGGGCGGTTGGGCCTTTCGCGCCTCGCGCGAGGCGGCCGAGGCCTGCGGCCGCTTGTTCGAGCGGCCAGTCGAGCGCAACCTCTCGCAGGCGGCGCTCGAGACGCTCGCAGTCGTCGCCTACATGGGCCCGTGCTCGCGACCGGAAATCGCGCGCTGGCGCGGTGTTGCCGTCGACTCGGTCGTCGCGGGGCTCGTCGAGCGCGGCCTGATCGCCGAGGCAGGGCGGGAATCCGCCGGCGCGGGGGCGGTGCGCTACCGGGTCACGCCGCTCTTCGAGCGCGTGTTCGGCCTCGAGAGTCTGGCTGCGCTACCGCGGCTCGAGGACCTCGGCGGGGACGAGGAAGAGCTCCGCGGCCGGCTCGAAGCGCTGGCCGAGCGCCGGCCCGCCTAGCTCTTCCCGGCGGCCTCCCGAACGAACAGCGCAAGACCTCGTTTCACCGCGCCCCTCCGGTACCCGAGACCTCCTCCCCAATGCGATCGTAGTCGGGAAATCCGCGCGCGTGGGTGACACGACTGTGACAGAAGCGAAAATCCCCGGATGCGGTTGAACGCGTACCTCGCTCGGACCGGTGTCGCCTCGCGGCGCGGGGCCGACGAACTGATCAAGAGGGGCCGGGTGCGTGTGAACGGCAAGCGCGGAGAGCTGAACACCTTCGTCGGCGTAGGCGACGTCGTCGACCTCGATGGTCGGCTCCTTGTACCGCAGCCGCTCGCCTACGTCCTCCTGCACAAGCCGGCCGGGGTCGTCACGACTGCAAGCGATCCGCACGGCCGCGCGACCGTGGTCGGGCTCGTCGAGCACGAGGCCCGCGTCGTTCCGGTCGGCCGCCTCGACGCCGACACGACCGGCGTGCTCCTGCTGACCAACGACGGCGAGCTCGCACACCGCCTCGCGCACCCGCGCTACGAGGTGGAGAAGGTCTACGAGGCCGAGGTCGAAGGCGAGCCCTCCGACGAGGCGCTCGCCGCGCTCGAGCAGGGCCTCGACCTTGACGACGGGCCGACCGCACCGGCCCGCGCCCGCCGGCTGGGACCCTCACATCTCGAGCTCTCGATCCACGAGGGGCGCAAACACCAGGTCAAGCGGATGCTCGAGGCCGTCGGCCATCCCGTGCGCCGCCTCCATCGCCGCCGCTATGCGGGCCTCACTACCGAAGGCCTCGAGCCCGGAGAGTGGCGTGAGCTCCGCAACGAAGAAGTCGCCTCGCTCCGCGAGCTCACTCGTAGAACGTGAGCACGGCGAGCACGATGTAGATCGCGACGAGCGCCCACCCTTCGAACGCGACCGCCTCGCCGTCGCCGGTGATCTGCCAGACGGCGAGCGCCATCAGCACGAGCGCCCCGATGTACACCGGCGCGAGCACGAACGTCAGCCGGTGCTCGAGGAAGAGCGAGAGCAACACGAGCGCCGGGAAGAGGAAGACTGCGATCTGAGCGACGGAGTTCTTGATCACGGAGATCGCGAGGTCGGATCGGCCCTTCGCCGCCAGGGTGATGCCGACGAGGTTCTCGACCGCGTTACCGGCGATCGCAACGATTACGAGCCCGGTGAACGCCTTCGAGATCCCGAGTGACTTCACCGCAGGGTCGAGCGCATCGACGAACCAGTCGGAGACGAGTGCGGCGCCGACCCCGGCGACTGCCAGCACGGCGATCCCGGCGCCGAAGGAGAACCGCGAGTGCGTGCCGTGCTCGATGGCCGGCTCCCGCTCCTCGCTGCGCAGGTAGCCCCAGAGCCAGAGGGCATAGACGACGAGCAGGCAGACCGCGCCGACCGCCGAGATGGCGACCGCGTGCTCGCTCGCGCGGTCACCGACCGTGTCCGAGAGGCCAAGCAGGACGATGATGAAGATGGCGAGCAGGAGCAGGGTGGCTGTGTCGTTCGGCAAGCGGCTGCGGAACCGCATGACGCCGTCCCTGGCCGTGAAGGAACCGGCGACGATGGCGAGGCCGAGTACGAGCAGTGCGTTGGCGAAGAGCGAGCCGAGGATTGAGGTCTGCGCAACGACCACCTCGCCGGCGGAGAGCGCGAAGACGACGACGAAGAGCTCCGGAAGGTTGCCGAGCGTGGACTGAAGCAGGCCGGTCAGGCCGGGGCCGAAGCGGGCTCCGACCGCCTCTGTCGCGACGCCAATCGCCCAGGCCAGCCCCGCGAGCGCGGCGGCGGCGAGCAGGAAGACGACGACCGGCTCTGCGTCGGCGAAATGCAGCACGCCGGTGACCACGCACACGGCAAGAATCCCGCCGAAGACTCCGAACGTTCGCTTACGGGCGGACAAAGCCCATGCGCTCGTACATGGTCTCGAGCGTGGGGGCCGAGGCCTCGCGCGCCTTCTCGGCGCCGTGGGCCAGCAGGCGTCGCAGCTCGCCCTCGTCCGCACGCAGTTCCTCGTAGCGCCGCTTGATCGGGGCGAACAGGTCGACCACGGCCTCTGCGACCCCCTCTTTGAACGCGCCGTACCCCTGGCCGTCGAACTGACTCTCGACTTCGGAGATCGAACGGCCGGTGGAGACGGCCATGATCTCGATCAGATTCGAAACCCCAGGCTTCTCGTCGGGGTCGTGGCGGACCTCGGTCCCGGAGTCGGTCACCGCCGTCTTGAACTTCTTTCGGACGACGTCGGGTGGATCGATCATGCGGACGACGCCCTGCGGTGCTCCGCGGGTCGTCGACATCAGCCGCTCGGGCTCCTGCAGGTTCTTGATCCGCGCGCCCTCTTCCGGATAGACGCCCTCGGGCACCTTGAACGTCACACCGAAACGGGCGTTGAAGCGCTCGGCGACGTTGCGCGCGAGCTCGAGGTGCTGTCGCTGATCGTCGCCGATCGGGACGATGTCGGCCTGGTAGAGCAGGATGTCGCCGGCCATCAGCACGGGGTAGTTGAACAGCCCGGCAGAGACGAACTCCTGCTCCTCGGCGCGCTCCTTGAACTGGGTCATGCGCCGGAGCTCGCCGAAGCTCGTCACGGCGCTGAGCAGCCACGCCGCCTCCGCGTGGGCCTGCACGTGGCTCTGGACGAAGACCGTCGAGCGGTCTGGGTCGAGGCCCGTGGCGAAGAGCCACGCGGCGACGGCCAACGTGGACTCGCGCAGCACCTCGGGTTCGAACGGCGTCGTGATCGAGTGGAGATCGACGACGCAGAAGAACGCGTCCCCCTGCTCTTGGGTCGCGACGTACTGCCGAAAGCCGCCGCTGTAGTTGCCGAGCGTCTTGTCACCGGAAGCGCGGATGCCAGAGAAGATGCGCATCAGTCGATTATCGCCGGGACCGCGGCGTCGATAGCGGCGCGCAGCGAGCGCACGTACTCGCGCAGCGCCTCCGGGCCGGCCTCGGCCACTTCGACAGCCCGGGACCCGACGACGACACCGTCCGCGAGCTTCGCTGCGGAAGCTGCCTGCTCGGGAGTGGCGATGCCGAAGCCGGCGTAGAGGGGCAGGTCGGTCACGGCTCGCGCCCGGGCGACGAGTCCGGCGAAAGCAGGGGAGAGGCGATCGCGGGCCCCAGTCGTTCCCGTGAGCGTGACGAGGTACAACCAGCCGTCGGTCTGGTCGGCGGCTAGGTGCAGCCGCTCGTCCGTGGAAGTCGGCGCCACGAGCTGGATGCGGCGAAGCTCGGGCCGATCGCCCACGGGGAGGTCGGCGACGATCAGGCTCGTGGCTCCCGCCGCCACGGCGTCGTCGGCGAAGCGCTCGTAGCCGTAGGCCTCGAGCAGCGAGGCGTAGGTCATCGGCACCAACCGAACCTCGACCAGCTCCCGCACCTCGGCCAGGCACTCGAGACACGCCGCGGTGCGCATGCCCTCAGCGAGCGCGCGCTCGGCCGCCCGCCGGATCACAGGCCCGTCGGCCAGAGGATCGGAGAATGGAAAGCCGAGCTCGACGAGATCGGCGCCTCCGGCGACGGCCGCGGCCGCGAGCTCCGGCGTCTCGAGCCCGCACATGAGGTAGATCGCGAGTGCCTTCAAAGCGCCTCCAGGTCCTTGTCCCCACGGCCTGAGAGACAGAGGACGACCAGCTCCGCGTCCAGATTCGGCAGATGCGCAAGCGCGTGTGCGGGCTCGAGCGCGGGGATGATGCCTTCCGTGCGCGCGAGCCGCCGGAAGGCCTCCAGCGCCTCGGCGTCGTCGACCGAGACGTACTCGGCGCGACCGGTGTCGCGGAGGAAAGCGTGCTCCGGCCCCACCCCCGGATAGTCCAGGCCGGGCGCCGACGAATGCGCGTCGAGCACTTGCCCGTCCTCGTCCGCCAGCAGCGACGAGCGTGCGCCGTGCAGCACACCCGTCCGGCCGCGGACGAGGCTGGCTGCGCCCTCCGCCTCCACCCCGACGAGCCGCACATCGTCGTCGACGAAGGCGGCGAAGAGCCCGATCGCGTTCGAGCCTCCGCCGACGCAGGCGATCGCGACCTCCGGCAACCGTCCCTCGGCCTCGATGAACTGTGCGCGCGCCTCGGTCCCGATCACCGCCTGCAGCTCGCGCACGATCTCGGGATACGGGTGCGGGCCGACGCAGGAGCCGATCAGGTAGTAGCTCGATTCGACAGTCGAAAGCCAGTCGCGTACCGCCTCGCTCGTCGCCTCCTTGAGCGTCCGCGTGCCGAACTCGACCGGTCGCACCTCCGCCCCGAGCAGACGCATGCGCTCGACGTTGGGCCGCTGGCGCCGCATGTCCTCCGCGCCCATGTGCACGACGCACTCGAGGCCGAAGCGGGCACAGACCGTCGCCACCGCCACCCCGTGCTGGCCGGCACCGGTCTCCGCGACGATCCGCCGCTTGCCGAGCCGGATCGCGAGCAGGGCCTGGCCGAGCGCGTTGTTCAGCTTGTGCGCGCCCGTGTGCAGGAGATCTTCGCGCTTGAGGTAGAGCCGCTTACCCGGCGCGAAGCGATCCGCCCGTGTCAGCGGGGTCGGCCGGCCCGCGTAGCTCCCGAGGAGCTGGTCGAGCTCGGCACGGTAGCTCTCATCCAGCCTGGCCTCGGCCCATGCGGCTGCCAGCTCGTCGAGGGCCGGGACGAGGGTTTCGGGCACGTAGCGGCCGCCGTAGGGCCCATAGAGCCCGACGGTCACGATCGCACCGCTTCCACGAAGGCGCGGATACGAGCGTGGTCCTTGACGCCGGGCGCGAGCTCGAGCTGCGAGCTGGCGTCGACCGCCCAGGGACGGACGGTCTCGATCGCCGCCCGCACGTTCTCGGGAGCGAGCTTGCCGGCGAGCACGAGCCTGCCCTCGACCTGAGCGGCCCGCCTGAGGTGTGTCGGTTCCTGCTTCTCCCAGGGGAGGTCGGCGACCCGCGCCACGGGCTCCCCGTCGCGGAGGAGGACGGCGTCGCGGCCGCGGTGGCCGTTCTCGCGGGGGTAGAGCTGGACGAGATCGGCCGGCTCTTCCCGGAGCTCTCCGACGAGCACGGCGACCGAGAGCATCGTCTCCGGGACCGGCAAGACCCGCTCGGCTCGGCGTGGGCTCTCCTCGGCCAGGATGAAGCCGGCCAAGTCTGCACCCGCTTCCGCCGCTGCGGCCACGTCTTCTCTACGTGTGAGGCCGCAGACCTTCACGAGCGGGCGAGCCAGCAGCGCTCGGAGCGCAGCCGGCGGTTCAGCTGCGCGCATGAGCGCCGAGCCCACGAGCACCGCGTCCGCTCCGGCGAGCTCCGCGGCTGCGGCCTGTGCCCGTGACTCGATGCCGCTCTCGGCGACTACGACACGGTCACGGGGCGCACGGGCCACGAGGTCGTGCTGCGCGCGGCGATCGATCCGGAAGGTGTCGAGATCGCGCGCGTTGAGGCCGATGCAGGCGGCTCCGAGCTTGACCGCCCGGTCGAGCTCGGTGGATGAGTGCGCTTCGACGAGGGCATCGAGCCCCAGCTCGCCGGACGCGGCCATCAGCCGTGCCGCATGCTGGTCATCGAGGTCGCGGAGAAGGAGCAGGACGGCGTCCGCCCCCGCGCGGCTCAGCGCCGCCAGCTCGGCCTCAGCGCGGAAGAAGCCCTTGGCGAGGATGGGAATCCGGGTCGCGCTGCGCGCCGCGAGGAGGTCCTCCGTCGAGCCGCCGAAGCGCCCGTCGACGAGGACGGAGATCGCGGCGGCCCCGGCTTGCTCGAAGCCGCGGGCGAGCAGGGCGGGATCGGCGTCCGGTCGCAGGTCGCCCGCCGAAGGCGATCGGCGCTTGATCTCCGCAACAGCCGCGAGGCCGGGTCCGGCGAGGGCGTCTCGAAAGGTCATGCCACGACCTCCGCGCGCGTGAAGTCGATCAGCTCCCCGAGGCGCTCCCCCGCCGCGCCCGAGTCGATCGCCTCTCTTGCGTAGCCGAGACCCTCGCGGAGATTCCGAGCTTGCCCGGAGGCGGCAATAGCCCCCGCCGCGTTCAGGAGCACGGCGTCGCGCGCGCCGCCGTCCGCGCCCTCGAAGATCCTGCGGATCGTGGCCGCGTTCTCGTCCGGCGAGCCGCCGCGGAGCTCGTCCGGCGCGCAGCGGGGGACGCCGAGCTCGAGCGGATCGATCTCGCGCTTCCGGACGCGGCCTCCCGCCACCTCGCAGACGAGATTCGGCCCGGCCGGTGAGAGCTCGTCGATTCCGTTGGCCCCGTGGACGACGAAGGCCCGTCGCGCTCCGAGCCTCGCCAGGACCTGGGCGATCGTGGGCACGAGTTCCGGCGCGTAGACGCCGACCACCTGCGCGCGGGCGCCCGCCGGGTTCGTCAACGGGCCGAGGACGTTGAAGACCGTTCGGGTCGCGAGCTCGCGTCGGACGGGTGCCGCATGGCGCATCGCGGGATGATGGGTCGGCGCGAAGAGGAAGCCGAAGCCCAGCTCGTCGATGGAGCGGGCGAGACGTTCCGGCGGGAGCTCAAGCTCGAAGCCGAGCGCCTCGAGCACGTCGGCCGACCCCGACGAGGACGAGATGGCCCGGTTGCCGTGCTTGGCGACGCCGGCACCCGCCGCAGCGGCGACGAACGCCGCGGCTGTGGAGATGTTGAATGTGCCCGCTCCGTCGCCGCCGGTCCCGGCAGTGTCGACCAGATCGTCTCTGCGCGGACGAACCGGCAGGACGTGCTCCCGCATCGCCTCGGCGCTGCCCGCGATCTCGTCCGCCGTCTCGCCCTTCAGCCGGAGCGCGATCAGGAAGCCGGCGATCTGCGCGGGGCTCGCCTCTCCGCGCATGATCTCGTCCATCACAGACCGCGCTTCGTCGCGCGCCAGATCGTGGCCGTCGAGGATCTGAGCGAGCGCGGCTTGGATCACTCCGCTGCCTCCAGGAAGTTGCGGGCGAGGTCCGGGCCGATGGGTGTGAGGATCGACTCCGGATGGAACTGGACCCCGTCCACTCTCAGCTCTCGGTGCCGCACGGCCATGACCTCGCCGTCCGCCGCGGTCGCCGCAATCTCGAGCGCGTCGGGGATTCGAGTGGCCGCGAGCGAGTGATAGCGCCCGGCCTCGAACTCGTCCGGGAGACCACGAAAGAGGCCGCGGCCGTCGTGCCGGACGACGGCGGACTTTCCGTGGACGAGTGTGCGAGCCGGGCCGATCTCCCCGCCGAAGGCCTCGACGATCGCCTGATGGCCGAGGCAGACGCCGAGCGTCGGGATCTTCAGCGCGAGCCGGCGGACGATCTCGAGAGTCGCGCCCGACGCTTCGGGTCGTCCAGGCCCCGGCGAGATCACGAGCTGCGACGGCGCGAGCTCTTCCGCCTGGTCGCCGTCGAGCTCATCGTTGCGCCGCACGCAGACTTCGGCCCCGAGCTCTGCAAAGAGGTGCACGAGGTTGTACGTGAAGCTGTCGTAGTTGTCGATCAGCAGCAGCACAGCTAGCCCTCCGCGAGGTCGATCGCGGTCTCGAGCGCTGCGAGCTTACGCAAGCACTCGTCGTGCTCGGCAGCCGGGCTCGAATCGGCGACGATGCCCGCACCGGCTTGGAGGTGGGCGACCCCGTCCCGGAGCACGATCGTCCGGATGGCGATGCACGTGTCGAAGGCGCCGCCGGGCAGTGAGTAGCCGACGGCGCCGGCGTAGGGGCCTCGCCGGTAGCCCTCCAGCTCTGAGATGAGCTGCATCGCCCGCACCTTTGGCGCTCCCGAGACGGTGCCCGCCGGGAAGCAGGCGCGCAGCAGGTCGAATGGCCCGACACCCTCTGCAAGCGCGCCCGAGACCTCGGAGACGAGGTGCGTGACGTGCGAGAAGCGCTCCGGCTCGAGCAGGCGCTCGACCCGCACGGTGCCGGGGCTGCAGACGCGCGAGAGATCGTTGCGCCCGAGGTCGACGAGCATCACGTGCTCGGCCCGGTCCTTCTCGGAGGCCAGAAGCCGGTCGGCATCACCGTCGCCTGCGTGAGTCGTCCCTGCGATCGGGTTCAGGCTTGCCCGACCATTCTCCGCCTTGACCAGGGTCTCTGGCGAGGAGCCGACGAGCGCCATCCCGTCGAGCTCGAGCAGAAACAGGTAGGGGGAGGGGTTGACGCGGCGGAGAGCTCGGTAGAGCTGGAGGGCGGAGGCGCCTGTCGGCCGTTCGGCGCGCTGGGAGAGGACGACCTGGAAGGCATCACCAGCCCGAATGTGGCGCTTCACGCGCTCGACGCCGCGCTCGTACGCGAAGCGCCCGGGGAAGCGGCGCGTACCGCTGTGCCCATTTCGGCTCATGGCCGCCGGCAGCTGAGGAAGCGCGCCCGCGAGTCGCGACGAGATCTCGCCCTCATCCCCGCAAAGCACGTCGGCGAGGCCGGTGACGTGGTCGAACCGCACGAGAACGTCCGCCACCACGAAGCGGCTCTCGGGCAGGCCTGATCCATCCCCTGGCAGCTCGACCGTCGGCTCGAGCTCAGCGGCGTAGTCATAGGCGAGATAGCCGACGACCGGCCGATCGCAGGCCTCGGCCTCCTCGAGCCCCACGAGACGCGAGCCGTAGCCGACGAACGAGTGCCGTCCGAGCCGGCCGCGCTCCACCGACTCGAGCAAAAACGAGGCGCCGCCGGCGTCCGGCCGCAATCGCAGATACGCCCCGAGAGGGGTGACAAGATCGGTTGCGATGACGGTGATCGGGTTCATTTCGGGCAAACAAAAAGACCCTCCGGCTGGAAGGTCTGCGAGCGGAACGGGCGATGTGGCCTAGATCAGTTCAGGCGACGCTCCCGCCCCGCTCGTGCACCAGCACCAGGCCCAGCTGCGCAGGTCGAGAGTCATCGTCCTGAGGGTACGGGCGGATATCGCCGTCGTCAAGCGCCTCGGTCCATCTCACGCTTCGTCAGGTCGAGGACGGCCGCGAAGAACTCGCGCAGTCCTTCCGGCGAGACCGGGCCGCGGTTCGCGCGCGTCAGATCCCGCAGGATCCACTCCTCGCGGGCCTGGTCGACGAATCCGAGCCCGCGAGACTCCTTGTACTCCTTGAGCTGGGCGACGAGTCGCAGCCGGCGATTGAGCGCTTCGACCAGCGCGCGGTCGTTGTCCGAGACCCGCTCCCGGAACTGCCGAATGATCGGATCGGCGCTCTCGTCCACTGGGCCCGAGAGCGTAGCGGCCCTGCTTACACTGCTACGCGATGGCCACGAACGGCTCTCCAGAGCTACTGATCGTCATGGGCGCGGCCGCGACGCGGGAGCAGACCGAGCACGTCGTCGCCCGATTGCAGGAGGCCGGAGTGCATGCGCGGGTGGCCCGCGGCCGCGAGGCGACGGTGATCGGCGCCATCGGGGAGCGTGAGTTGCTTGCGACGCTGCCGCTCGAGGGCTATCCCGGCGTCGACCAGGTGCTACCGATCCTCAAGCCATACAAGCTCGTCGCCCGCGAGCTCGTTCCGGACCCGACGGTGATCGAGGTCAACGGCAGGCGCATCGGAGACGCGGACTTCGGCCTGATCGCCGGTCCGTGCTCGGTCGAGTACCGCGAGCAGACGCTCGAGACAGCGCGTGTGGTCGCCGCGGCGGGCGCGACGATGCTGCGCGGCGGCGCCTTCAAGCCGCGGACGTCGCCGTACACGTTCCAGGGGCTCGGGCTGGAGGCGCTCGAGATCCTGCGCGAAGCGGGAGACGAGACCGGGCTCCCGGTCGTGACCGAGCTCATGGACCCGCGCCACGTCGAGGAGGTCGTCGGCGCGACCGACGTCATCCAGATCGGCGCCCGGAACAGCCAGAACTTCCTGCTGCTCTCCGAGGTCGGGCGCGCGGACAAACCTGTCCTGCTCAAGCGCGGGCCGTCCACCTCGGTCGAGGAGCTGCTGATGGCCGCCGAGTACGTTGCCAAAGAAGGCAACGAGCGAATCATCCTCTGCGAGCGCGGAATCAGGACCTTTGAGACCGCGACTCGGTACACACTCGATCTCGGGGCGGTCGCGGCGCTCAAGAAGGAGACGCACCTGCCGGTGATCGTCGATCCCTCGCATGCCGCAGGGCGTCGCGACCTCGTGCTCCCTCTGGCTCGGGCCGCGGCGGCCGTGGGCGCAGACGGGATCATCGTCGAGACGCATCCTCAGCCGGAGGAGGCGCTCTCCGACGGGCCTCAGCAGATCCCGACCAGCGAGTTCGCGGAATTCGCGGACCAGGTCAAGGCGATCGTCGAGGTCATGGGCAAGCGCTTCGGCTAGTGCCCCTTCAGAGACTTGCGATCGCCGGCACGGGGCTGATCGGAGCCTCGGTCGGGCTGGCGGCCAAGCAGGCCGGCGTCGAGCTCGTGACCGGTTTCGATCCCGACGCCGGAGCACTCGATGTCGCCGCGGAGAAGGGCGCGATCGACCGCGCCGCGCCGTCGCTCGTCGAAGCGCTCGCCGACGCCGAGCTCGCTATCGTCGCGGCGCCCGTGACCCAGCTCGCCGTGCAGGTGGCGGAGGCCCTCTCCGTGAGCCCTGAGCGCTGCACCGTCACCGACGTCGGCTCCACGAAGGCCGCAGCCTGCGCGGCCGCAGGTCACTCGACCCGATTCATCGGCGGTCATCCCGTCTGCGGCTCCGAGGCGCGAGGGCCGGAGAACGCGAGCGCGGAGCTCTTCCGGGGGGCGACGTGGTTCCTGACACCCCTCGCCGGCACAGACGCCGAGCGTTATCGGCTCGTACACGGCTTCGTGTCGGACCTGGGAGCGACCCCGGTCGCGATCGACCCGGAGACGCACGATCGCCTCGTCGCCCTGACGAGCCATCTTCCGCATGCGCTCGCGAACGTGCTCGTCAACCAGGCCGGCTCGACCCGGATCGAGAGGCATGACCCGCTCCTCGCGGCAGGCGGCTCACTTCGGGACATGACACGCGTCGCGGGGGCGAACCCTCGCATCTGGGTAGACATCTTCCTCGAGAACGTCGAGGCGATTACGGAGACGCTCGGCGAGCATCGGCGTCGGCTCGAGCAGCTCGAAAGCGCGCTGGCCGCAGGCGACGCAGGCTTTCTCGCCCGGTGGATCGGCGAGGCGGCCGGCAACCGCCGGCGGATGCTGGAAGTCGCCTATCCCGATCCGAGCACGCTGCATCAGCTGCGTGTGCACGTTCCCGACCGGCCGGGTGTGCTCGCGGGCATCACCCAGGCGCTCGGGGCGGAGAGGATCAACATCGAGGACTTCGAGCTCAAGCACGCGTCGCCGGAGCGAGGGGGCGTGCTGCACGTCCTCGTCGCGGGCGAGCGGGAGGCCGAGCGAGCCGCGGCGCTCCTCGAGGAGCAGGGCTACGGCGTGGTCGTCTCACCGGTCATCGAAGCTCGATGAGGCTCGTCGAGCCGGCGAGCGCGCTCGTCGGCGATCTCGCCGTCCCCGGAGTGAAGGGGATCTCGCAGCGGGGCGTGCTGCTCGGGGCGATCGCCGACGGCGAGAGCGAGCTGCGCGGCTTCGGGCACGCTGCCGACACCGATGTCGCCATCGAAGCCGTCCGGCAGCTCGGGGTCGAGGTCGAGCAGCCCGAGGAAGATGTCGTGCGCGTCCACGGTCGCGGCCTGAGGGGGCTGGGGGCGCCCGAGGCGCCGATCGACTGTGGAAACGCGGGTACCGTCCTGCGCCTGCTGCTCGGTGTGCTCGCCGGCCAGGAGGGACGTTTCGAGCTCGTCGGCGACGAGTCGCTCTGCCGTCGGCCCGTGCGCGTCGACGAGCCCCTGCGCCTCATGGGCGCTGAGGTCGAGACGACCGATGGGCGGCCGCCGGTTGCGATCGAAGGCGCGCGCCTCGAGCCCATCCGCTACGAGCTGCCCGTCGCGAGCGCACAGGTGAAGTCGAGCGTTCTCTTCGCCGGGCTCCTTGCAGAGCGTGGTCCCACGGTCGTCGTCGAGCCGGTGGCGACACGCGATCACACCGAGCGGTTGCTCGCGTCGGCCGGCGTCCGGCTCCAGCGGCGGGGATCCGAGATCTCCATCTGGCCGGTCGAGCGCATCCCGCCCCTCTCCGTCGACATTCCGGGCGACTTCTCGTCGGCCTCGCCGTTCCTGGTAGCGGCCACGCTCTTGTCTGGGTCGGAGTTGCGGATTCACGGCGTCAACATCAATCCGACCCGAACCGGCCTGCTCGACGTGCTCGCCCGGATGGGGGCGCGAATCACGATCTTCAATCGCCGTCGTTACGGCGGCGAGCCCGTCGGCGACCTCGACGTCCGCGCGGCCGAGCTCGTGGCGACCGAGATCACCGCGGACGAGGTACCGACGCTCGTCGACGAGCTACCGCTCTTCGCGCTGGCCGCCGCGCTCGCGCGCGGTGAGAGCGTCGTCAGCGGCGCAGGCGAGCTCCGCGTCAAGGAAACGGACCGGATCGAAACTGTGACAACTTCGCTGCGGGCCCTTGGCGTGCGCATCTCGGCGAGTGAGAATGGCTTCAGGGTGAGAGGGGTCCCAACCCGCCCAAAGGGTGGGGGTATGGCGGCGCACGGGGATCATCGGCTGGCAATGCTGGGCGCGATTGCAGGGGTCTTGTCCCGCGAGGGCGTCCGGCTCGAGGGGGCTGAGGCGGTCGGGGTAAGCTTCCCCGGATTCTTCGACCTTCTCGAGTCGGTCACGCAGCGATGATCGTCGCCATCGATGGGCCCGCCGGGGCGGGAAAGAGCACGGTCGCGAGCCGGCTCGCAGAACGCCTCGGCTTCCGCTACCTCGACACCGGGGCGATGTATCGCGC
>DASWDJ010000205.1:0-4961 GCA_036395295.1 Gaiellaceae bacterium
GCCTCGACCTCCGTCTCGGTGACGGGTATGTCCATCCCCTCGCGGTGGTGCTCGACGGAGACGACGTTTGCGTGCTCCTCGGCGAAGAGCGCCAGGAGTTTGATCAGCTCGCCGGGGCGGTCGGCCAGCCGCGTCCGCACGACGAGATAGCGGCCCGCGAGCGTTAGGCCGTGGCGCATGACCTGGATCAGGAGCGTCGCGTCGATGTTCCCGCCGGAGAGGAGCGCGACGGCGGGGCCGTTCCCGGGCACCCGGCCCGCGACGAGCGCCGCCACAGCCGCCGCACCCGCCCCTTCGACGACGAGCTTCGCACGCTCCAGCAGGAGCACGATCGCCTCGCTGATCTCCTCGTCGCTCACGGTCACGACCGTCTCGAGGAGGTCGTCGAGGAGCGCCGAGGTCAGCTCGCCGGGACGCTTGACTGCAATCCCCTCGGCGATCGTGTAGCCGAGCTCGGTGCCGCCGGCGAGCGGGGCGCAGGCCGCTGCCTGGACGCCGACCAGCCTCACCTCCGGCTTGACGGCGTGGAGTGCGAGGCCGATGCCCGCAGCGAGGCCGCCTCCGCCGATCGGGACGACCACGGTCTCCGCATCCGGGAGCTGCTCGGCGAGCTCGAGCCCGATCGTGCCCTGTCCGGCGATCACGTCCAGGTCCTCGTAGGGATGGACGAAGGTCGCTCCGGTCTCCTCGACGTACGCGAGGGCGGCGGCCATGGCTTCCTCGAACGCCTCGCCTGTCAGCTCGGCGCGGGCCCCGTAGTTGCGGGTCGCGTCGACCTTGGCCATCGGCGTCTCGGCGGGCATGAAGATCGTGGCCTCGATCCCCGCCTCGCGGGCGGCCCAGGCGACGGCCTGTCCGTGGTTCCCCGCGCTTGCGGCCACGACCCCGGCCTTGCGCTCCGCTGCGCTCAGGCCTTCGATCTTGTTGACGGCGCCGCGGATCTTGAACGCGCCCGTTCGCTGGAGGTTCTCGGCCTTCAGGTGTACGGGGCGGCCTGTCAGCCGGGTGAAGGTCTCCGAGCCGTAGACCGGCGTGACGCGGACGCCCTTGCCGGCGAGCCGCCCCCGGGCGGCCTCGACGTCAGCGAGTGTTGGGGCGGTCTCGGTCGCCAAGCTTGAACACCTTGTCCATGATCTCCTGTACGGCTGTCAAGGGGTCCAATTCTCGTCGCTGAACCTCGTCGAGGACACGCTGCAGCTCCGGATCGTGCTCGACGGCCCGCTCAAGATGCGCTTTCGCACGGGCGGAGGCGACCGCGAACACCTCGCCGGCCAGGTTCTTGCGGCGGCGCTCCTCGAGCAGACCCTCGGAGTCGAGGTGGGCTCGGTGCGCCTCGACTTTCGCCCAGAGCTCGGAGACGCCGTCCGCCTCGACCGCTTCGGTCAGGATGATCGGCGTCCGCCAGGACCGCTCGCGGTCGAGCGAGAGGATCGAGCGCACCTCGTTCAGCATCGTCTTCGCAGCCGGGTGATCCTTCTTGTTGATCGCGATCACGTCGGGGATCTCCATGATCCCCGCCTTCAGCGCCTGGATCGAATCTCCGGAGCCCGGCATCAACACGAGCAGCACGGTGTCCGCGATCCCGATCACCTCGACTTCGCTCTGGCCGGTGCCGACCGTCTCGATGAACACAATGTCCTTTCCGGCCGCATCGAGCACGAGCAAGGCCTGAAGAGTCGCCTCGGCGAGGCCGCCGAGATGGCCTCTCGTGCCCATCGAGCGGATGAAGACCCCGGGATCGAGGAAGTGCTCGGCGAGCCGGATGCGATCGCCGAGCAGCGCGCCCTGCGAGAACGGGCTCGAGGGGTCGACCGAGATCACCCCGAGCGTCTTGCCTGCCTCGCGTACGAGGCGGATGAGAGCGGCGATCAGGCTCGACTTGCCTACGCCTGGCGGTCCCGTGACCCCGACGACATACGCGGAGCCGGTCTCCGGATAGACCTCGCGAACAAGCTCGTAGGCCAACGGGTCGCCGTTCTCGACGAGCGTGATCGCCCGCGCGAGCGCGAGTCGATCGCCCTCGCGCACGCCCGCCGCGAGCGTCTCGCTCGTCCACTCGCGGCGCTTCGCCACTCAGAGCGCCCGGTCCGCTTCGGCCACGCGCGCCGGCTCTGCAACGTGACCCGGCCTGACGCCACGGGCGAGGACGTAGCCGACGATCGCGGCGAGCGCGGAGATACAGGCCGAGCCGCCCCAGACCCATCGTGCCCCGAACTCGTCCGTGAGCGGCCCAGCCGCGGCCATGCCGAGCCCGAGCACCGCGTAGTTCGAGCTCATCAACACCGTGAAGACGCGGCCACGCAGCCGGTCCGGCGCACCGCGCTGGACGAGGAGAGCGTTACACACCACCGCGACGCCGTTGCCGGCGCCGGAAACGACGACACACACAGCTGCGACCCAGACGTTCGGCGACACGGCGGCGGCGCCGATGCCGATCGCCATCATTCCAAGCCCCGAGACGTAGACGTGCTGGAGCTCGCGCCGCTCGACCCACGACCCGACGCTCAGGCTCCCGAGGACGAGCCCGAAGCCGGCGCTCGCGAGCATCAAGCCGAAGCCGAAATCGCCTGCGTGAAACGAGACCTTGGCGAGCACGACCTCGGCCACGTTGACGCCTGCGTTCCCGAGCATGCCGACGTTCCAGGCAACGAGCACGGTCAGCAGGGCCCGCGACCCGCGAATGAGCGCCAGGCCCGCTGCCACGTCGCGCCAGTGACCCTCGGTTGCGGCCTGGGCCACCTGAAGCAGGCGTGCCGGGATCCTCAGGATCAGCGCGGCCGAGAAGAGAAAGGTGACCGCGTTGATCCCGTAGGCCCAATCCGGGCTCGAGGCGGCGACGAGGATGCCGCCGGCGAGCGGGCCGAGCACCGTCGTCAGGGCGTCTGAGGCCTGCAGCAGTCCTTGGGCACTTGGGAGCTCGGCGTCATCAACGAGGTTCGGGAGGCCTGCGTAGACCGCCGGGCGGAAGAAGCCCGTCGCAAAGCCGGCGACCGCGGCCAGAGCCACGATCTGGCCCGGGCTGTTCGCGAACGGGAGTGCGCAGAAGACGAGGAAGCGGACGAGGTCTGCGGCGACCATCACCCGCCGGCGCGAGAACCGGTCGACGAGCGGCCCGACGATCAGGCCGAGCGCGATCGCCGGCACGAAATCGGCGATCAGGAGCGCGCTCACCCAGGCCCCGGAGTGGGTCCGGTCCCAGACGTCGATCGTCAACGCGACGAACGCGAGCCAGGTGCCGAGCCCGGAGCAGAAGGCGGCGATGAAGAGCAGCCGCAGCCCGCGAACCCTCCGGAGCAGGTCGACCTGCCTCCCGAGCAGGCGGTGCATGACTCCCGAGAACACCCCCAGCACGATCGGGCGGAGGTTAGAGCCTAATCAGGTCGGAGGGCCAGATGTATCTGCTCCTAGTACGTGAATTAGTCGGCCGCCACGGGCGCGGCGCGCGATTTGGCTGGCGACATGTCTCGACCCAGTTACACTCAAACGGCGATGTCCGCTTCAGCCCGGCCCGCCGTCGCCGGGTTTCCCCGGTCGCGGGTCCTCCTCATTCACGCAAACCCGTTCCAGCGGGTAACCCCCGTGCCGGCGTATGGGCTCGAGCGCCTGCGCACGGCCCTCGACTCGACCAGCGTCGAGGTCGAGCTGCTCGACCCCTATCTCTTCTCCGAGGATCCACTGGCTGCTGCGCGCGCTGCGGCGGAGCGGTTCCGCCCCGACGTGATCGGGCTCGGCGTCCGCATCATCGACGACTGCATCGTCGTCGACCGGTTGGATGCCCCCGCGGAGGAGCCGATCGACGTCACCTTCCTGCTCCCGGAGATCCTCGAGCTGCGTCGCGTGCTCGGGGAGGCCGCCCCCGAGGCCCTGTTTCTGGTCGGCGGCGCGGGCTTCTCCGCCTGCCCACAGGAGTGCCTCGAGTACCTCGCCGTCGATTACGGCGTCGTCGGCGCGGGCGAAGAGGCGCTGACGGCGATCTGCGAGGGACAGGCCCCCGACGCTATCCCAGGTGTGGTTCGCCGGGGTAAGCCCGAAGGGATCAGCGCATACAACCTAGGCTTCGGCGGTCCGACGCGGCGCGACCCCCTCTATGCGCCGGCGAACTCGTTCCCGGTGCGGACCCGAATCGGCTGCGCCATGCAGTGCGTGTACTGCACTGCGGCGAACCTCGGCCGCCGGCATGCAAGCGGCGAGCTCGAGACGGTGCTCGACGAGATCCAGGAGACGGTTCAGGGCACGAGGGACCGCGGCGTCGGCCGCGTCTCGATCTTCTTCGCGGACGACGAGTTCAACCTCCCGGACGAGCGCCACCCGATCTCGGTCCTGCAAGGCATCGCCGAGCGTGGTCTCGCGAAGCACCTCACGTGGCGCGCGTACTTCAATCCCACCCCGTTCTCGGCCGAGTTCGCGGAGCTCGTGCGCGAGACGAACGGCCATGTCTCGATCACCGTGGACAGCGCGGCCGATGCGCTGCTCGAGACGGCGCAGAAGCCTTTCCGGCGGCGGCACCTCGACGCTCTCGTCGCCCTGCTCGACGAGCACAGGGTGTCGGCCGACCTCGGGCTGATCTTCGGGCTACCTGGCGAGACTGAGGAGACGATCGCGGAGACGATCGCATTCGTGCGCGGTTTGCCGGAGTCGATCGAGGTCGTCTACTCCGCGGGCGCTCGCGTTTACCCGCACACCCCACTCGCGCGGATCGCACAGGAGGAACCCGAGTGGCTCGTCGGTCCGGAGGATCCGACCTTTTTGACGCCGGTCGTCTATTCGCGCCCCTGGCCGCCGCGTCAGCTGGCCAGGCGAATCGACGAGCAGTTCGCCGGCCTTCCGAACGTCAATCGAGTCGGCGTCGCCTATCGCAGCGGCCAGACGACCCTCGCCGACGCCTATCGCGTCGCGCTGGCGCAGAACGGCAAGGGCAGCTGGGCCGACATTCTCGAGCGGGCCGCCCGCGAGGACGACCC
>DASWDJ010000206.1:0-3066 GCA_036395295.1 Gaiellaceae bacterium
ACGATCCTCCACGCGAATGTCGAATCGCTCGCGCTCGTGGGAGTGCTCGACGCAGAGGCAGCCGCGCAGGAGTTGCGCCGCTACTTCACGATCGTCTCTGCAGCGATCACACGGCATGGCGGGACGGTTGACGAGTACGCCGGGGATGCGGTCATGGCGGCGTTCGGAGCGCCGGTCTCTCACGAAGACGATGCGCTTCGTGCAGCACGCGCAGCGCTCGACATCCTGACGGACATGGGCGCCCTCAAGACCAGGCTCGTGGAGGACCACGGCGTCTCCCTCGACGTACGGATCGGCATCGAAACGGGCGAGGTCGTCGCGACGCCGAGCGTCTCGCGTCGACGATTCGTGGCAGGCGAAGCAGTCGGCATCGCCGCCCGGCTCGCAGAGGCGGCCGGGCCCGACGAGGCCGTCGTCGGTACGCGTGCCGGCCGCCTGATCGATCACGCCGCGGTGTTCGAAGCCCTCGGAGATCTCGAGCTCAAGGGCCGGCTTGAGTCGGTGCGCGCGTACCGCCTGCTCGCGATCGCTTCGATCGCTCCTGCTTTCGAGCGCCGCCTTGACGCTCCGTTCGTCGGACGCAAGCACGAGCTCGCCGCCCTCCGCCGAGCCGTCAAAGGCGCGATCGAGGGGCCGACAGCTCGCGCCGTCGTTGTCGTCGGCCCGGCCGGCGTAGGCAAGTCTCGCCTTGCCGCGGAGCTCACTGGTCGCACGAAGGGCGTCACCACGCTCGCCGGTCGATGCCTTTCGTACGGCGACGGCATCACCTATTGGCCGCTACGCGAGGTGCTGGCGCAAGCTCAACAAGGCGACGAGCGCGAAGCAGTCCTGAGGGCGCTCGAGGCCGACACGCCGCCTCCCGCCGCCGAGATCGCACTCGCGTTCCGGCGCTTCTGCGAGGCGCTCGCGCGCGAGAGACCGCTAGTCCTCGTCTTCGACGACGTTCACTGGGGTGAACCGACGTTCCTCGACCTCGTCGAGCACCTCGCCGCACGAAGTGAAGGCGCGCTGCTGATCGTGTGCCTCGGGCGCGAAGAGCTGCTCGAGGATCAACCGGCGTTCCTGATCGGAGCAGACCGGATCGCCCTCGACGCGCTCTCGGGTGACGAAACGGACGCGCTCCTCGAGGGTCTCGGCGGCGCGATCCTCGAAACCGACCAACGCGACCGGATCGTGCACACCGCCGAGGGCAATCCCCTTTTCCTGGAACAACTCCTTGCTCTGGCCCTCGAGGGTGCGGGCGAGCAGGCGATGCCCGAGACGGTCCAGGCTCTGCTCGCGGCGCGACTCGACCGGCTCGGTCCCGGCGAGCGTGCCGTGCTCGAGCGCGGCTCGATCGTCGGCAAGAGATTCACGGTCGAAGATGTCGCGTCACTGCTCGAGCCGAACGTCGCCCACACGGCGGAGGCGCACCTCGGCTCGCTTTCGAGCCGAGGCTTCGTCCGCCCTCACCCCGAGGGCGCCTTCAGCTTCCGGCACCAGCTCGTCCAGGAGGCGGTCTACCGGGCAGCACCCAAGCGACTCCGAGCGGAACTGCACGAGCGTTTCGCCGGTCGCCTGGATCAGTCGTTTGCTGGTCTCCCGGAGCTCGACGAGTTCGTGGGTTACCACCTGGAACAGACTCATCGACTGCGCTTGGAGCTTGGCCAAACCGGCGGACCCACTGATGAGCTCGCCCAGCAAGCGGGACGACGGCTTGGCAGCGCCGGGACGCGTGCGTTGAGGCGCGGCGACATTCATGCCGCGGCGAGTCTGCTCGAGCGGGCGACATCTCTTCTTGCGGTCGACAATCCCGTTCGCCTCGAATTGCTCTGCGAGCTCGGCCTCGTGCGAGTTGCCGCACAGAATTCGGACGACGCAATGAAGGTGCTGACCGAAGCGATGGAGGCCCAAGATCCTCGCATCGAATGGCGGGCTCGAATCGAACTCGAGTACATCCGGCTCCGGAGCGAGCCGAAGAGAAATGCGGACGCTCTACTCGATGCCACGACCGAGGGAATTCCGATCTTCGAGCGGGCTGTTGACCGGAGGGCGCTCGGCCGCGCATGGCTACTCGCAGGCTTCGTGCACGGCGGCCACCGCGGCAACCACGCGGCGTGGCTTGAGTCGGCCGAGCGTGCGCTCGAGCACTACAGGGCGGCCGCATGGCCGACGTCCACTTGTGTGGGAGAAATCGCCGCAGCTCTCTACTGGGGCCCGACGCCGATCGCGGAGGCAGTCGACAGATGTGAGCTGTTGCTCCGCGACGAGAGTCTGGATCTGCCGGGAACCGCCTACGTCCGGACGTTCCTCGGCGGGCTCCTCGCGCAGCGGCGGGATTTCGACCGTGCGCGAGAGCTCGTCGACTCGGCGCGCGCGACGCTCGATGAGCTCGGCTTGCGCGCTGCGACCGAGACCTATTGCACCCCCGTGCTCGCCGACATCGAGCTTCTCGCCGGCAACGCGGCGACGTCCGAGCGCATCCTCCGCGAGCTCTGCGATCAGCTCGCGCGAGCGAAGGACCACAGCCACCTCGCAAGCAGAGCGAGCGACCTCGCCGAAACGCTCGTCGAGCGCGGCTCCTTCGAGCAAGCCGACGAATGGACGCATACTGCCGAGCAACATGCTGCGGCCGACGACCTGAATGCGCAAATGATGTGGCGCCCGATCCGCGCACGCGTCCACGCTCGCCGGGGCGAACTCGAGATCGCAGAGACCTTGGCGCGTGAAGCGGTTGCCCTCGCCGATGCGACCGATGATTTGAATCGTCGCGCGAAGGCTCGACGTGATCTCGGCGACGTTCTTCGGCTGGCAGGTAAACGCAGCGAGTCGGCGTCGACACTGGAGGACGCGGTCGAGCTGTATGGGCGCAAGGGCAATCTCGCCGGCATCGTGCGTGTTCGTTCGCTTCAGAGCGAGCTCGCCGTTGCATGAGCAACGCACAAGGCCTGCGCGGGGCAGGCCTTGTGTTGCCGGTGTGAGCCGCCTCTAGCTGCCGTTCGGACCGCCGGTGTTGGCGAGCGCGACGAGCGGTGAAGCGAGGGCGAGCAGACCGACTGCGAGCACCGAGAGCGAGCGGTGGATGTG